>DATCLK010000050.1:0-10289 GCA_036563975.1 Longimicrobiales bacterium
GCGTTCACGAAATGCACGCGCACCCGGTCGCCCTCCGTGCACCGGATCGTGGGCCCCGGCACCTGCCCGTTGTACGTCCAGGCGGGGAAGAACACGCCGGGCGCCACCTCGATCTCCCGGTCCGACGCCACCAGGTAGTACTCCCGCAGGGTCTGGCCGGAAGGCAGGCGGGAGACGCGTCCCGTGTCGAAGTGCGTGAGAAACGCCATCGGGTCGAAGCCGCCCGGGCGGATGTCGCCGGTCGTCAGCATGGCTTCGTGCGGCGCGTGTGCCGGCGACTCCGACTCCTGCACGCGTCCCGCGCGGGACCCCATCGCCGCAGCGCCGCCAGCCGCGGCCAGGCTCGCCGCGCCGGCAAGGCCTGCCCGGATCAGTTCCCGGCGGCTCAGCCGGACAGCAGCGCCGGCCGCGCCTCCGCTGGCTGCACCAGCATTGCCGGCCGTGGCGGAGTGAACGGCCGGCCGTTCGCGTTCCTCAGCCATCGTTCTCGTCTCCTTTGGCCGTCACCTGGTCCAGCGGCTCGACCTCGAGCACGCGCGAGAGCTCATGCCCCAGCAGCCGCTCCTCGCCTTCGACCGTGAGCCGGAGCGGCCCGCCGAAGGGCGCACGCTCATGCAGGGTCAACCGGGCCCCCGGCACCAGCCCGAGCCCCGCGAGGTACCGCAGGGCTTCCGGATCCTCGTGCGTGACCCGCCGCAACACGGCCGAGCGGCCCTCCTCCAGGTCGGCGAGCGTGGGAAGCGGCTCCTCGATGAAGGCGCGGCCGCGCGCCGGGATCGGATGGCCGTGCGGGTCCTCCCGCGGCTCGCCCAGGACCTTGGCCATGCGGTCGATCAGCTCGTCCGACGCCGCGTGCTCCAGCCGTTCTGCCTCCTCGTGCACCTCGTCCCACGTGTAGCCGAGCTGCTGCACGAGGAACGCCTCCAGCACGCGATGGCGCCGGATGGTGCGGAGCGCTTCTCGTTCCCCCTCCTCGGTCAGCCGCGCGCCGTAGTAAGGCACGTGCTCGACGTAGCCTTGTTCGGCCAGCCGCTTGAGCATGCCGGTGACGGATCCGGCGGCGACGCGCAGGCGCGCGGCGATGCCGGAGGTCGTGGCTGCGCTCCGGTCGCGGCTGAGCTTGTAGATCGCCTTGAGGTAGTCCTGAGCGGCAGGTGAGGTCATGGTTGGGGGCGCGTTGTTTTCAGCTCGACGAATCCTTTTTTTAGTCTTGCCAAATCCTCTCGGCCTGTCAAGGGCCGCCTCGTGGCACCGTGGTTGCTCCGGCGCCGCCGGCGCGCTTATCATGCCCCGACCACGGACCCAACCGAGGGAGAGCGGACATGGCGCTTGGTGAGCAGGCCCTGGAGGCGTTGTTGCGCGAGGAGCGGCGCTTCGCGCCGCCGGCGGAGTTCCGCGAGCGGGCCAACGCGGCCGACCCCGGCATTTACGCGCGGGCGGCGGAGGACCCGGAGGGCTTCTGGGCGAGCTGGGCCCGGGAGCTGGATTGGATCCAGCCATGGGAGCGGGTCCTCGAGTGGACGCCGCCCCACGCGAAATGGTTTGTGGGCGGCAAGCTGAACGCAGCGTACAACTGCCTCGACCGGCACCTCAAGGGAGCGCGGCGCAACAAGGCGGCGCTGATCTGGGAAGGCGAGCCCGGAGACACGCGGGTGCTGACGTACTGGGACCTGCACCGGGAGGTGTGCCGGTTCGCGAACGTGCTGAAGCGGTTGGGCGTGGGGAAGGGCGACCGCGTGGCCATCTACCTGCCCATGATCCCGGAGGCGGTGATCGCCATGCTGGCGTGCGCGCGGATTGGCGCGCCGCATTCGGTCGTCTTCGGCGGCTTCTCCGCGGACAGTCTGCGGGACCGGATCAACGACGCGCAGGCGAAGGTGCTGGTGACGGCGGATGGCGGTTTCCGCCGCGGGCGCGTGGTGCCGCTGAAGGAGAACGCGGATCGTGCGCTGGAGGATGCGCCGTCGATCCAGCACTGCGTGGTGGTCCGGCGAGGGGCGGGGCTTGATGCGCCGGTGACGATGATGACCGGCCGGGACCATTGGTATCATGACCTGATGGCGAGTGCGCCGGCGGATTGTCCGCCGGAGCCGATGGACGCGGAGGACCTGCTCTACATCCTCTACACGTCCGGCACGACGGGGAAGCCCAAGGGCGTGGTGCACACCACGGGCGGCTACCTCACCCACGTGTACGCGACGACGAAGCTCGTCTTCGACCTGAAGGAAGAGGATGTCTACTGGTGTACGGCGGACGTGGGGTGGGTGACGGGGCACAGTTACATCGTGTACGGCCCGCTCGCGTGCGGCGCGACGGCGGTGATGTACGAGGGCGCGCCGGACTGGCCGGATCGCGGGCGCTTCTGGCAACTGGTGGAGAAGTACGGCGTCACGGTGTTCTATACGGCGCCGACGGCGATCCGGGCGTTCATGCGCTGGGGCACGGAGTGGCCGCAGCGCTCGAACCTGTCCACGCTGCGGCTCCTGGGCACGGTCGGCGAGCCCATCAACCCCGAGGCGTGGATGTGGTACCACGAGCACATCGGCGGCGGGCGGTGTCCGATCGTGGACACGTGGTGGCAGACGGAGACGGGCGGGATCATGATCACGCCGCTCCCCGGGATCACGGAGACGAAGCCGGGCAGTGCGACGGTGCCGTTCCCGGGCATCTCGGCTGAAGTGCTGAACGACAAGGGCGACCCGTCCTCTGCGGGCTACCTCGCCATCACGAAGCCGTGGCCCGGCATGCTGCGCACCATCTACGGCGACGACGAGCGTTATCGCGCGCAGTACTGGTCGCGCTGGCCGAACATCTACTTCCCGGGCGACGGCGCGAAGCGGGACGAGGACGGCTACTTCTGGATCCTCGGCCGCGTGGACGACGTGCTGAACGTGGCTGGCCACCGCATCGGCACGATGGAGGTGGAGAGCGCGCTCGTGGATCACCCCTCGGTTGCCGAGGCGGCGGTGGTGGGCCGGGCGGATGAGATCAAGGGCCAGGCGATCGCGGCGTTCGTCACGCTCAAGGAGGGCGTGGAGGCGAGCGAGTCCCTCAAGGAGGAGCTGCGCGCCCACGTGGCCCGGAAGATCGGGGCGATCGCGCGGCCGGACGACATCCTGTTCGCCGCCGACCTGCCCAAGACGCGATCGGGCAAGATCATGCGCCGCCTCCTGCGCGACCTGGCCGAGGGGCGGGCGCTGGGGGACACCACCACGCTGGCCGATCCCGCCGTCGTGGCGCGGCTGAAGGCCGAGTACGAGCAGAAGGAGGCCTGACGCAAGCCGGATCGGCCGTGCCGGCGGAGCTGGCTGTCCAGGAGCGCGCTGTCGCCGGCCGCTGGCGGGTGCTCGCGCTGCTCGCCGCGGCCGAGCTCCTGGCGATGACGTTGTGGTTCAGCGCGACGGCGGTCGCGCCGCAGCTCGCCGAACGGTGGGAGCTGGGCACCGCCGGCACGGCGTGGCTGACGATGGCCGTGCAGCTCGGCTTCGTCGCCGGCGCGCTGGCGAGCGCCGCGCTGAGTCTCGCCGACCTGTGGCCGGCACGGCGCCTCTTCGCCGCTGCCGCCGCGCTGGGCGCGCTGCTGAACGGCCTGCTCGTCCTGGCGCCGGGCGCCGGCTCCGCGTTCGCGCTCCGCTTCGGGACCGGCGTGCTGCTCGCCGGCGTCTATCCTCCCGCAATGAAGATGGTGGCGACGTGGTTCCGCGCCGATCGCGGGCTCGCGATCGGCGTGCTCGTCGGCGCGCTGACCATCGGCTCGGCCGCGCCGCACCTCGTGCGCGCGTTCGCGTCCTGGGCCTGGCAAGGCGTCGTGCTGGCCTCGTCCGCGTGCGCGCTGGTCGCCGCCGCGCTGGTCGGGTTCGGCTACCGCGACGGGCCGTTCGCCTTCCCGCAGCCCCCGTTCTCGCTGCGCCACATCACCCGCGTCGTGCGTGTGCGCGAGTACCGCCTCGCCACGTTCGGCTATCTCGGCCACATGTGGGAGCTGTACGCGTGCTGGGCACTCGTCGCGCTGTTCTTCCGCGACGTGTTCGAGGCCGCCGGTGCGGTTGGAGAGGTGGCGGCCGCGCGGGCTGCGGTCGTCGCGTTCGCCGTGATCGCCGTGGGCGGCGCCGGTGCTGCGCTCGCGGGCCAGTGGGCCGACCGCCTCGGCCGCGAGCGGATCACCATCTGGTCCATGGCAGCGAGCGGCGCCTGCGCGCTGGTCATCGGCTGGCTCGCGCCGCTGCCCGCGTGGGCGCTCGTCGGCGTCGCCCTGGTTTGGGGGTTCGCAGTCGTGGCGGACTCGGCGCAGTTCTCCGCGCTCGTGACGGAGGTGGCGCCCAGGGATGCGGTGGGCACGGCGCTGACGCTCCAGACGTCGCTGGGGTTCCTGCTGACTGCCGGCACGATCTGGCTCGCGACGGCGACCTCGAGCCGCTTCGGTTGGGGAGCCGCCTTCTCCCTCCTGGCCGTGGGGCCGGCGCTCGGGATCGCTGCGATGGCCCGGCTCCGGGCCGTGCGCTCCGGAGCGGCCTCAGGCAGCGTCGTCGTGCGCTCGTGACGAGCTTCGCTCCCCTCACGTCATCGTGATCCGATCCCGAACTGGATGCCGGTCCCGACCGACCAGCCGCTGAGCGTGAGCGCGCGCGGGGTTCCCGGCGGCAGCGGCGCGTCCGCGCTCCACTGGACGCTGGGGAAGTGGCGGAGCGCGTACGCGGCCTCCAGGAACAGCGTCATGGATCCGAGCGCGATGGACTTGCCGAGCACGACGCCGGCGAGGAACGATTCCGCCGTGCCGCTGATCGTGGAGCCGTCGGCCACGTAGAGCTGGAGTCCTTGCGTCCGCATGAAGCCGGAGCGCAAGCCCGCGTATGCCTTAGCCGGCGAGGCCCCAATCCCCGGTGTCGAGCGCGTCGGACCGGGGCAGCAGGCCGCCGGTGTTGAAGCAGAAGCTCAGGTCGGTCGCGTTGCGGAGCAGCGCCTCGACCGCGCCGAGCTGCGCGGCGGCCGGCGCTGGTGCCGCGAGCGCCGCCGCGGCGATGGCCGCGCTCGATGCGCTGGCCCGTGCGATCCTGTACAACCTGCACCTCCCGGAATCTGCGTGACGGAGACGCTGCGGCCCCGCCCGGCACGCTCCGCGGGTGGGCCGCGCCGCAACATGCGGAGGCCGCGCGGGCGGGGCAACGCCACGGCGTGCCACGCTGGCGGGGTGCGCCCGCCTCGCGCATGTTACAGCCGTCACGCGCCGCCGGCGATGGGCGGTGTGCGCTACGCTGGGCGGCGCTGCATTCGGCTCGAGGAGCGCGAGAATGGCGGTTCGCCGGTTCGTCGTGGTGGGGCTCGGAAACTTCGGATCTGGCGTGGTCGAGATGCTCCACGCGCAGGGTCAGGACGTCATCGCCGTGGACGTGGACGAGCGCAAGGTCGAACGCGTCCGGGCGCTGGCCACCCGGGCCGTTGTCGCGGATGCGACGGACGCGCGCGCGCTGGACCGAATCGGCGCGGATGGCGCGGACGCGGCCGTGGTGAGCGTGGGCACCGACCTGGCCACGAGCGTGCTCGCGGTGCTGGCGCTCCAGGACGTGCACGTGGGCGAGATCTACGCCAAGGCCACCAGCGCGGAGCACGCGCAGATCCTGGAGCGGCTGGGCGTGACCGAGGTCATCCGTCCGGAGCGCGAGACGGCGCTGCGGCTGGCGACCCGCCTCTCGAGGCGCTTGCTGAACTACCTGCCCATCGCGGTCGGATACAGCCTCCAGGAGATGCCCACCCCGGACGAGTTCGCGGGGCGCACGCTGCTCGAGCTGCAGCTACCCCAGCGTTACGGCGTGGCGGTGGTGGCGATCCACGACGTGCTCGCGGACGAGTTGCACGTGGTGCCGCGCGCCGATTACCTCCTCAAGGAATCAGACACGCTGCTGCTGGTCGGGAGCGACGAGGCGCTCGCGCGGATTTCGCGCCTCGCCGGCGCTTGAGGCGGCCGGCCCGGCCGACAGGAAACCAGAGGTGCTGGAACCTCCCATCGGCCGGCCCGGCCGACAGGAGGCGGCGGTGTAGGAATCTCCCCGACCGTCGCGCCTCGCCAGCGCCTGAGAAGATCGACCCCGCCGGCTCGAACCCCGTCCCCTCACTCCGTCGCGAGCGGGTCCACCGTGACAGGGTGACGCGGCCGTTGCTCCAGCGGCGGCTTGTGCAGCTTGGGCGTCGCCGGGATGCCCAACGCCACCTCGCCGGACGGCACGTCCTTGGTGGCGACCGCCATGGCGCCGAGCATGGAGTCGCCAGCCATGTGCACGCCGGCGAGCACGGTCGCGTGATAGGTGACGCGCACGCCCGGCCCCAGCACGGTTCGCGGCGTCTCCACGTCGCGGGGATCCGCGATCGAGTGCGTGTGGCTGTAGATGTTGGCGTAATCGGCGATCGAGACGCGGTCGCCGAGGACGATCCCTCCGCGGTCGTCGAGCAGCACGTGGCGGTGGATGACGACGTCGTCACCGACCTCGAGGCGATAGCCGAAGGACAGTTTGACGAAGTGGAAGCATTTGAAGTTCTTGCCGCAGCGGGCGAAGATGTGGCGCGCCAGCACGCGGCGGAACTTGACCCCCAGGTGCACGTTCTCGCCGAGCGGGCTCTTGTCGAACATCTCCCAGAGCCAGATCAGCGGCTTGACCCGGTAGTACCGTTCCGGGTCGACCTCCGCGTAGTACTCGGGCTCCAGCGTGATGTTGCGGGGATCCATCTGCATCAGCGCGATGCGCGTGGTCTCCGGCAGCTCACGCGGGTCCGCATCGCGGTACTGGGGGTAATAGATGTCGGTCAGGACCCGGCGGCAGAGCTCGTAGCGGTCGCACGCCGGATCGGACAGCTCTTCGGCGATGGCGCCGAGCCAGCGCTCGTAGGCCGCCTCCGTTGCATCGGGCAGCGCTACGCGCCTTAGCGGCAGGAAGGCCATCGAGACTCCCTGTTTCGATCGCGAGGCGGCCGGATAACCGGCAGGAAGGGAACGATGGAAAGCTAGGTGGGCCCGTCCGGTCGTGTCAACGCGTGGCGCCCGCTCGGCGACGAAACCCCGCGCGGACCGGCGGCGTAGGGCCGGCCGGGCCGGTGGCGGTTTCCCCCGCGGGTGCGGTTGCCGTATCATAGTGCTGGGCGCGCCGCGCCCGGCGCGCCCCCCGGAGGCGAGAGCGATGCACGACGTGATGAGAAAGCGGTTGCTACGGAAGCTGGAAGCGCTGCCCGAGGCGCAGCTCTACCAGGTCCTGGACTTCATCGAGTTCCTCGAAGCGAAGTATGCGCCGGGCGTGGCGCCCGAGCCGACCGGGCTGCAACGCTTCGCGGAGCGCGTCGAGGATCGCATGCGGGCCCGCGCCATCTCGCCCCGGGTGATGGGCGGCGCCATGGCGCTGCTGGGCGCCGCAGGGCGCGTGCTCGACGGCATCGCCCAGACCGGCCGGGAGCTTTTCGGCGGCGGGCCGCCGGCGGCGAAGCCGGAGCCACCGGCGGAGGGTCCCCGCTCGCCGGCCGGCCCGGGCCCGGCGGCGCGTGACGCCACGTCTGTCGTCCCCGGGGAGTGACGATGAGGCTTCGCCGACTGCGGCGCCACGGGGGCTTCCGGCTCGCGGCGGCGCTGGTCCTCTACCTCCCGCAGTTCCTCCGGCTGGTGGTGCGGCTGCTCCTAGACCCCAGGGTCTCGCGCCTCGACAAGGCGCTGCTCGGCGTGGTCTTCGCCTACGTGGTCATCCCGACGGACTTCCTCCCGGATTTCCTCACCGTCCTGGGGCGGATCGACGATCTGTTCCTGCTGGGCATGGCCCTGGACCGGCTGCTACGGCGCGCCGGGCCGCGCCTGCTGCTCGAGCACTGGGATGCCGATCCGGCCGTGCTGGAGATCCTGGTCGGCGGGCTCCACCAGCTCGGCGCGGCGCTCCCCGGCCGGATCCGGCGGCGGCTCCTCCGGGTCGCGCGGCGGGCGCGGTGAGGCGGGGCTTCGCCGCGTACTGGCCTCGGCCCGACGACGTGGCCGGGGCGGCGCCGGGGCGCGCCGGCCCAGGCGCTCGGGACCGGCCACAACTCGTTGTGATGCAACCGGTTGTGGCGGGTTGACAGCCGATCCGGCTGCGCCGTATCTTTCGACATGGCAACAAGGCTGTTCCAACGAACCTGGACATCACGGCCCGCGAGTCGTGGCGCCACCCTGCGCGCCGACCGACCGCGGGCTTCGTGCATCGGAGAGCGGGGCGAACGATGATAGACCCGGAACGCAATCCGCGCATCGTGGGCGAGGGGCTGACGTTCGACGACGTGCTGCTCATTCCGGAGGAATCCGAAGTCCACCCACGGGAGACGAACGTCCGGACACACCTCACCCGCGCGATCGAACTCGCCATCCCCCTGGTCTCGGCCGCGATGGACACGGTGACGGAGTCGCGGATGGCGATCGCGATGGCGCGTGAGGGCGGGATCGGGATCGTCCACAAGAACATGTCCATCGAGCGGCAGGCGGCGGAGGTGGACCGGGTCAAGCGGTCGGAGAGCGGGATGATCCTGAACCCGATCACGCTGACCCCGGAGCGCCCGCTGCGAGAAGCGCTCGCGCTCATGGAGAAATTCTCCATCAGCGGCGTGCCGATCGTGGACGCAGAGGGGCGGCTCGTCGGCATCATCACCAACCGCGACCTCCAGTTCGAGAAGGAGCTGGACCGGCCGATCCGGGAGGTGATGACGCGGGAGGGCCTCGTCGTCGCGCCGGTCGGCACGTCCCTCGAGGACGCGGAGCGGATCCTCCAGCGACACCGCATCGAGAAGCTGCCCGTGGTGGACGAGGAAGGGCGGCTGCGCGGGCTGATCACGGTCAAGGACATCTTCAAGCGCAGGCAGTTTCCGAATGCGTGCAAGGACGCCCATGGGCGGCTGCGGGTGGGGGCCGCAATCGGGGCGTCCCCACGGGACCTCGAGCGGGCAGCGGAGCTCGTCGCCGCCGGCTGCGATGTGCTGGTGATCGATACGGCGCACGGCCACTCCCGGAACGTGCTGGACGCGGTCTCGCGGACGCGCGAGCGCTTCCCCGATGTCCAGATCATCGCCGGGAACGTCGCCACGGCCGAAGGCGCGCGCGCGCTCGTGGAGCGTGGCGTGGATGCGGTCAAGGTCGGCATCGGGCCGGGGAGCATCTGCACGACGCGCGTGGTCACCGGCGTCGGCGTCCCGCAGCTCACGGCGATCATGGAAGCCGTGCGTGGCGTGGAGGGGACCGTGCCCGTGATCGCGGATGGCGGGATCAAGTACTCGGGGGACATCGTGAAGGCGCTCGCCGCCGGCGCCAGCTCCGTCATGATGGGCTCGCTGCTGGCCGGGACGGAGGAGAGCCCGGGAGAGAGCTTCCTCCTCGAGGGCCGACGCTACAAGACCGTGCGCGGGATGGGCTCGCTCTCCGCCATGGAGGAGGGATCCGCGGACCGCTACTTCCAGGGCGACGTCGCCGATGCCCGCAAGCTCGTGCCCGAAGGGATCGAAGGCCGTGTCCCGTACAAGGGCCCCGTCTCAGACGTGATCTTCCAGCTCGTCGGGGGCCTGCGCAGCGGGATGGGCTACTGCGGCTGCCGCGACCTGGAGAGCCTGCGCACCAAGACCCGCTTCATTCGGATCACGAACAGCGGGCTGCGCGAGTCCCATCCGCACGACGTGGTCATCACGCGGGAAGCGCCGAACTACCATCTGTGATCGACGGGCGCGGCGCGGAGCCGCCGCGCCCGGCCCCGCCTCTGGGGCAGGCACGCCCCTTGCGACCCCGGGCCGCTGTCCACCTCAGCCCGGAAGCGGTCCGCCATGATCTCCAGGAACGACATCCAGCGGCTCCTGCACCGCCCTGACGGCGGGTTTCCGGTCCTGTCCACGTTTCTGGAGATGTCGGTCAACGCGGAGAACAAGCGGACGTACCACGTCTTCCTCTCCCAGCAGCGGTCCCGGTTCGGGTCCCTCGCGAGCGACCGCCCGGCGCATCACCGCGAGGCGATCGGGGCCGCGCTCGAGCGGATCGAGCGCTGGATCGGCGACGAGTACCGCGAGGAGAACAAGGGCGTCGCGATCTACACCGAGATCGGAGGCGACTGGTTCGAGGCCCTCCAGTTCCCCGTCCCGGTCCGGAACCGAATGGTGATCGCGGACTCGCCCTGCATCACCCCCCTGGCGCAGATCCTCGAAACCGCCCACCACCACGGCGTCGTGATGGTGGACCGGGAGCACCTGCGCATGATGAGCGTGTACCTGGGCGAGCCCTTGCACGAGCACGAGGTGAAGACCGATCCCTACCC
>DATCLK010000051.1:0-2836 GCA_036563975.1 Longimicrobiales bacterium
GTCATGATCGCCCGCGCGGCGACCAGCGGGTCGGACTGGAGCTCCGCAGCCATCCCCTCGAGCGCCGCCTCGATGCGCTCGATCGGCAGCCGCCGGCCGATCACGCCGGTCGAGCTCATGAGCACCTCGTCCTCGGGGACGCCCAGCTCCCGCGCGGCCGCGATCCCCATCCGCCGCGCGTGCTGCACGCCCTCCTCCCCCGTGGCCACGTTGCTGATCTTGCTGTTCACGACGATCGCCCGCAGCCGGCCCTTCCGGATGATCTCGCGGCCGACCACGATCGGCGCCCCGGGGAACTGGTTGCGCGTGAACACCGCCGCGGCCTGCGCCGGCACCGCCGAGTAGAAGAGCGCAAGGTCGGGCTCGCCACCGGACTTCAAGCCGCAGCTCCGGGCCGCACAACTGAAGCCGGCCGGCAGGACGGGAACATCGTGGAACGCGAACGGCGCGCCGCGATCCTCAGGCGCGCGCGGGGTCGTCTCTCGTGGCATCGTCACCTCCGAGCAAGACCTGGGAAGCTAGCGGATCCAGCGCCGCGCGTCCATGCGGGCGGCACGGGTCCGGCGCGGCCGCGGCTCCGACGCCGTCGCTCCGCGCTGCGGATCGATGGCCGGCCGGGCCCAGCCGAGCCGCCTCGCGGTGATGGGCAAGCGGAGCCGCCGCGGGCTTCCCGCGTATTCTATATTGTCGTGGTCGATCGATCCGGAGCTCTGAGCGCACCGCCGGCCCGGGGCAGCGCCGCCCGGGCCGGTTTCGTGCGGGCACCCGGAGACCGTACGCCAGACCGCCGGGACGCCCCGCGAAAGGAGGACATGACGATGCAGGACGGGCAGGCAGCGGCGGCGCGGCGTCACGCGCCCGGCGCCTCGCCGCGGGCGGCCGGGCGCAGGCGGCGCGCGGCCGGCGGGATCCGCCGGCTCCGGCGGGTCCGCCGGGAGGCGCGGCGCATCCTCCGGCTGGCCGGCCCGATCGTGCTGAGCCAGCTCGGCGTCGTGGGCATGACCGCCACCGACACCCTCATGGTCGGGCCGCTGGGGCCGACGCCGCTCGCGGCCGTCGGCGTGGGCGGGGCCATTCACTTCTTCGCGTTGGTCATGTCCATGGGCCTCGTGCTGGGGACCGGCCCCCTGGTCAGCCAGGCGTTCGGCGCGGGCCGCCTGCGCGACTGCGGGCTGCTCCTCGTGCAGGGGGTCTGGGTCGCCCTGGTCGCGAGCGTGCCCGTCATGCTCGTCTCCGCGGAAGGCGAGCGGATCGCGCGGCTGCTCGGCCAGGCGCCGGAGATCGCCGGCCTGGCCGGCGCCTACATGCGCGCGCTCGCGCCGGGCGTGCCCGGATGGCTGCTGTTCATGGCGTTCCGCCAGTACGTCGAGGGCATCGGGCGGCCGACGCCGCCCACCGTCATCACGCTGTGTGGCCTGGCGCTCAACGTGCTGGCGAACCACGCGTTCATCCACGGCGTCGGCGGAGTGATCCCGGCCATGGGCGCGGTCGGCACGGGCTGGGCCACGACGCTGGTGCGCTGGTCCATGGCGTTCGCCGCGGCCGCGTACCTCGCCTTCGGCGCGGACCCGGGGCCGGTGCGCGGCGTCGGCGCGATCGCGCCCCGGCCCGCGCTGGTCCGCAGGATCCTGACGGTCGGCGCGCCCATCAGCGGTCAGCTCGTCCTCGAGGTCGGGCTCTTCTCGTTCGGCGCCTCGGTCATGATGGGCTGGATCGGCGCGGTGCCGCTCGCCGCGCACCAGATCGCCATGAACCTTGCGTCGACCACCTTCATGGTCGCGCTGGGCGTGAGCCTCGCCGGCCAGATCCGGGTGGGCCACCACATCGGCGCGCGCCACCCCGCGGCCGCGCGCCGCGCCGCGCTCGCCACCTACGTGCTGGCCGTCGGCTTCATGGCGGTGTGCGCCCTCATCTTCCTCAGCGTCCCCACGCTGCTCGTCGGGCTCTACACGAGGGAGCCGGAGGTGGTACGGCTGGGAGCCACGCTGCTCCTCTTCGCTGCCGCGTTCCAGGTCTTCGATGGCGCGCAGGTCGCGGGCCTGTGCGTGCTGCGCGGCGCCGCGGACACCGCGATCCCCATGCTCGCCGCCGGCTTCGCCTACTGGGGCGTGGGGCTGCCCGCCGCCTACCTGCTCGGCATTCACACGCCGCTCGGCCCTTCCGGCGTCTGGGCAGGGCTCTCCCTCTCCCTCGCCGTCGCCGCCGCGCTGCTGCTGCTCCGGGTGCGCCGCGTGTTGCGCGCGCCTGCGGCCGCGGGCGCCGGGCAAACCGCTAGCGTCCCGCAGCCCGCAGGCGCCCCTGAGCCAGCGAGCGCTGGCTAGCGCCCACAAGCAGCGCCCAGCAGCCTGCGAGCGCGCCCGGGTGCCCGCGAGTGGCGGCCAGGAGTCCCGGGGCGCCCGGCACTCGGCGAGCGCCCGGCACTCCGCAGGCGCCCGGGAGGCCGCTGGCGCCCGGCACTTGGCCGGCGCTCGGCACTCCGCAGGCGCCCGGGGGGCGGCTGGCGCCTAGGAGCCCGCGAGCGCTGTTCAGGAGCCCGTGAGCAGCGGCCGGGAGCAGGGGCTCGCGAGTGCCCGGGAGCCCGCGAGCGGCGCCCGGCCGGCGCCCGCGGCGGGCTGATCCCGCGCCTCCGCCCCCGCCCAGGTTGCCGCCGCGGGTCGCGGCTGGTTATAGTGGACGCCCTCCCCGGGTCCCTGAGAACGCTTTCCCGTCTTCGGAGGGAACCGGCCATGCTGCGCCTCGCTCTTCCGTGCCTCGCCTCGTTCCTCGCAGCCGCGCCGCTGCTCGCACGGCAGCAGCCGGACAGCGGGTACTTCGTCATCCGCCTGGGCACGGACAC
>DATCLK010000052.1:0-1591 GCA_036563975.1 Longimicrobiales bacterium
CTCAGCGCGTGAGCGCATAGACGATCAGGTTCACCCCGAACTTCGTCGGGTCCTGCTGCATCGTCCGCTTCGTCTCGGGGTGGAAGTTCCACTCCGAGCTGTAGTCCTTGTTGCTGTATAGCAGGCCGATCCGGTCCCGCCGCCGATCCCCGGTGCGGGGCCCCACGAAGATCGCGTACAGGTGCGGGTGCAACAGATCGTCGCCCCAGCCGTTCAGCTCGTGGTTCGTGTGCGGCGGCCCGTTCTCGAACGTGAAGAAGCAGCGGTAGATCTCGTGGTCGTTCGGCACCTGCTCCAGCTTGCCGAACAACCTTTCGATCTCCTCCGTCGCCGTCTGGTGGAAGACGCCCGTGATGTCGTGGTTGTGATCGTCCACCACCATGAAACCACCACGCTCCACGTAGCGCTTCAGGTTCCGCCGCTCCGCGTCCGTGAAGCGCACCGGCAGGTGCCCCGTCAGCCACACGAACGGGTAGTTGAACAGCTCCTCCGAATCCAGCCGCACGCTGACTCCCGCGGGCGCCACCTCGATGGACGTGTAGCGCGCCACGGAGTCGATCAGGTTCGCCGGGAGCGCCGGCGCGCTCTCCCAGTCGCCGGACGCATACTCCGCCGTCGCGAACACGAACTTGCTCATACGGCACTCGCCTCGACGCTCCCGCACCTGCAGCAGCAGGCCGGGCACACGCGACGACGCCCGTGGGCAACACGGTCGCTCCGGCAGTCGCAGCGGACCGGGCACACGCGACGGCGCCCTTGCGCAGCGCGGTCGCTCCGCCACTCGCACGCCCCGGAGCCGCAGCCCGGGACCCGACTCACGGGATCCCGCCCCACTCGACCGGCCCCTGCAGCCGCACGGGCGCCGGCTCCAGCGCGCGCCGCACCCGCGCCAGCGCGCTGTCTGCCGCCACCCCGCGCCGGAGCTGCTCGATCGCCCCCGCGAGCGCCTCCGCCACCGCCGGCGCTTCCACCAGCGCCGCGACCCGCACGTAGACGAGCGAGTCCGCCGCCGCTTGCGGGTCACTCCGCGCGAGCGCCGCCGCCCGCTCGATCCGCGCCGCGAGCCGGAGCCGCACGTCCTCGAGCACGCGTCTGGGCTCGCGCACCTCCTTCCCCGCCGGATCCTCGCCCGTCAGCCGCACACGCTCCACGTTCACCACCTCGGGCAGCACCACCCCCCGCAGATAGTAGCGGTTCGCGAGCCGGATCTCGTCCAGGATCTCCAGCACCCGCACCATGTACGGCATGGCGCTGTCCGGCTGCGCGATGCCGAGGTACACCCGCGCCTCGTACATCAGGTCCACCGCCTCGCGCAGCATCCGGCTCACCTGCGTCTCGAAGGTGCCACCCACGCCGTCGTCCTCCAGCAGCCGGATCACCGCGATCGCGCGCTGCCGGATCTCATCCTGCGCGTTCCCGTACGCCGACGACGTGTTCACGAACGTCCTCAGATCCAGCCGCGGCTTGTTCCGGATCAGCGTGTCCGTCTTCATGTTCAGCCGCCGCTGGCTCATCCACATCGAGTCGATGGGGAGCGGCGGCGCAGGGTTGATCGAGACCGAGTCCTCCGGCTCCGCGATCCGCAGCGTGC
>DATCLK010000053.1:0-11123 GCA_036563975.1 Longimicrobiales bacterium
AACCCCGCCATCCAGCTCGGCATCGCCGACCGCACCGGCTCGATCGACGTCGG
This sequence comes from Longimicrobiales bacterium, assembly GCA_036563975.1. Taxonomy (GTDB): domain Bacteria; phylum Gemmatimonadota; class Gemmatimonadetes; order Longimicrobiales; family RSA9; genus RSA9. Next base: position 54 of record DATCLK010000053.1, read on the forward strand.
CAAGGATGCCGACCTCGTCGTCTGGAAGGGGCACCCGCTGAGCACCGAGGGCGTCCCGCAGAAGACCTACGTGGATGGCAAGCTCTACTTCGACATCGAGCTCGACCGGCAGCGGCATGAGGCGATCGAGCGTGAGATCCGCGCGCTCATGGACAAGCACCTGCCGCGGCGCCGCGAGGGCGGGCCGGTCGTCACCGACGAGGCGGCTTCCCCCGCCACGACGCAGGAGGGAGTGCGATGATCGCGCTGCGCACGTTCTTCACGGCCGCGGCGCTCCTGGGCGCCGCAGCCGCCGCCTCCGCACAGGAGACGCTCGTCATCCGCGGCGGCACGGTCCACCCCGTGTCCGGCCCGTCGTTCGTCGGAAACGTCGTCATCCAGGGCGGCCGGATCGCCGCGGTCGGCGCGGATGTCAATGCGCCGCCCGGCGCCCGAGTCATCGATGCCACGGGCCTGCACGTCTACCCCGGCCTCTTCGATGCCGGCACGCAGCTCGGGCTCATCGAGGTCGAGTCCATTGACGTCACCGCCGACATCGACGAGCTGGGCGACTTCACGCCGCACCTCCAGGCCCGCACCGCGGTGCACCCGGCCAGCGAGCACATTCCGGTCGCCCGCGCCAACGGCATCACGCACACGCTCGCTCTGCCCGGCGGGCGCAGCGCCGGCGGCGGCTTCGCCGGCCAGGGCTCCGTCTTCAACCTCGCCGGCTGGACCATCGAGGAGATGGAGATCACGCCGAGCGCGGTCATGGTGATGAACTGGCCTGCGCGTGGTGGTGGCGGCGGCTTCGGCCCCGGCGGTGGCCAGCAGCGTAGCGCCCGCGACATCCGGGAGGAGCACGAGCGCGCCGTGCACCGCCTGCGCGAGTGGCTGGCCCGGGCCCGCGACTACGACCGCGCGGTCGCCGGCGGCGCCGTGATCCCCCGCGACCTGCGGCTCGAGGCGCTTGCCCGCGTCGCCAAGGGCGAGCTGCCCGTGTTCGTGCGGGTGGACCGGGAACGCGACATCCGCGACGTCATCGCCTTCGCCGAGCAGGAGGGCCTGAAGCTCATCATCGGCGGGGCAGGCGAGGGCTACAAGGTCGCGAAGCTGCTGGCCGAGAAGCAGATCCCTGTCATTCTCGGCCCCACGCAGGCGCTGCCCCGCAGCCCCGACGCCCGCTACGACGAGGCCTACGCCAACCCCGGCCTGCTCCACGCCGCGGGCGTGAAGATCGCGTTCGCCACGTTCAACGCCGCCGACTCGCGCACGCTCCCGTACGAGGCCGCGATGGCCACGGGCTACGGGTTGCCGCGGGACGTGGCGCTCCGCGCCGTCACGCTCAACCCCGCCGAGATCCTCGGGCTCGGCGACCGGCTCGGCAGCATCGAGCCGGGCAAGATCGCCAACCTGATCGTCACCGACGGCGATCCGCTCGAGATCACCACGCAGATCAGGCACCTGATCATCGGCGGGCGGGAGACCAACACGGACAACAAGCACCGGCAGCTCTACGAGAAGTACAGGGCGCGCCCGCTGCCCGCCGCACGGGCAGGGACCTGAGCCCGAGACGCGAAGCCGGCGCGGGATCCGAGCCCGGACCCCGCGCCGGCCCGCTTTTCCCTCGCCCCCGCCCTCGCCCTGGCCCGCAAACGTGAGCCGCTCACCCGACTTGCCCGCCGACCTCTTCGCCGTACGCCCTCAGCGCTTCGCTGACCTCCACGGGGTAGCGCGGCTCCGCGGGCTCCAGCGCCTGGATCCGGTCCGGCAGCTTCGCGATCTCCTCCCGCGCCCGCGCGCGCGCGAGGTCGAGGTCGAGGAACGACTCGTCGACCACGCGTCCGCCCGCCATCGCCTGGCGCAGCAACGGCCGGCCGTCCAGCGCCTCGTCGCGCCGCGCGATCACGTCTCGCACGGCGCGCCCGCCCTCCTCGATGCGGAACACCTGCTTGCGGCCCGGCAGCAAGCGCTTCCCCGGCGAGAGCTTGAGCCGCCCGCGGCCCGCGTACTCCGTCAGCTTGTACGCCACGTCCATCGCGGGCGCGTCGGACGACACGGCCATCGACGTCCCGACCCCGAACCCCGTGATGGGCGCGCCGCGCGCCACGAGCTCCGCGACCCGGTACTCGTCCAGCCCGCCGCTGGCGAAGATCTCGACCCGCTCCAGCCCCGCCGCGTCCAGGATCTCCCGCGCGCGGAAGGCCAGCTCCGCCAGATCCCCGGAATCCAGCCGGATCGCGCGCACCCTGAAGTCGTCGCCCAGCTCGCGCGCCAGTTGCACCACGTGACGCACGCCCTCCAGCGTGTCGTACGTGTCCACGAGCAGGATCGTCTCCGGGTACACGCGCGCGAACGCGCGGAACGCATCCAGCTCGTGGTCGAACGACTGCACGTAGCTGTGCGCCATCGTCCCCGCGATCGGCATCCCGTAGACCTTGCCCGCCAGCACGTTGCTCGTCGCGTCCACGCCGGCCACCCAGAACGCGCGCGCCCCCTTGAGCCCCGCATCCGCGCCCTGGGCCCGCCGCAGCCCGAAGTCCACCACCTGCCGACCCGCGGCCGCCCGCACCACCCGCGTCGCCTTGGACGCGAGCAGCGTCTGGACCTGCACCTGGTTCATCAGGATGGTCTCGACGATCTGCGCCTCGATCAGCGGCGCCTCGACCTCCATGATCGGCTCGTTGGCGAACACCGGCGTGCCGTCCGGGACCGCGTGCACGTCCCCCGTGAAGCGCAGCTCGGCGAGCCAGTCCAGGAAGTCACGCGCGAAGCGGCCGGTCCCCTCCAGGTACTCGAGCGCCTCCTGCGAGAACCGGAACGTCTCCAGCAGCGCGAGCGCGTCCGCGACGCCGCAGGCGAGCAGGTAGTTGCGCACCCGCGGGAGCGTCCGCACGAACAGGCTGAACACGGCGGGCTCGTTCCGCCCATCCCGCCAGTACGCCTGGGCCATCGTCAGCTCGTACAGGTCCGTGAGCAGGGCGACGTCCTCCTCGCCCACCCACGGCACGGAACGTCGATTCATCACCACGCTCTCCGCCGAAGGAGGCTGCTGTTCGGGCCGAAAGATAGCGGCGGCTGCGCGGCCCGGCACGCTCGGCCCGCCGCTCGCCGGCGGCCCGGGGCTTTGACAGCCGCATCCCGCGCGCGCTATACTGTACACCGTCCTCCACTAGGGATCGCACGCGGAGGTGAGCCTTGGTGACGACCAGGAACGCACGCGGCCACGTCCGGCTGACCGAGCCCCTCGTCCGGGTCGGCGGCGAGTTGCGCCCCGCCTCGTGGGACGAGGCGCTGGACCGGGCGGCGGAAGGCTTCACGCGCATCCGCGAGGAGCGCGGCAGCAACGCGCTGGGGATCTTCAGCTGCTCGAAGTCGACGAACGAGCTCAACTACCTGGCCGGCAAGCTGGCGCGCGTCGCGTTCGGCTCACACAACGTCGATAGCTGCAACCGGACCTGACACGCACCTAGCGTCGTCGGTCTGGCGACGGTGTTCGGTGCGGGCGGCGGGACCGTCTCGTACCGAGAAATGGAAGAGACCGACGTGATCCTCCTGTGGGGAGGCAACCCCCGGGAGAATCACCCGATCATCTTCCATCACATCCTCAAGGCAGTGAACCGCGGAGCGAAGCTGTACGCCATCGATCCGCGGCGTACGCCCTCCGCCCAGTGGGCGGACCTGTGGCTCGGCCTGAACGTGGGCACGGACATCGCGCTCGCGCACGCCATGGCCCGCGTCATCATCCACGAGGGCCTCGTGAACGAGCGCTTCATTGCCAACGCCACGACCGGCTACGAGGCCTACCGCGCGAGCGTGGAGGAGTGGACGCTGGGGCGCGCCGAGCGCGTCACCGGCGTGCCTGCCGCGGCGATCCGCGAGGTGGCCATCGCCTATGCGACCGCGCCACGCGCCATCATCTGCTGGACGCTCGGCATCACCGAGCACCACAACGCGGTCGACAACGTTCTCGCCCTCATCAACCTCGCCCTGCTGACCGGCCACGTCGGCCGCTACGGCTCGGGCCTCGCCCCCCTGCGCGGCCAGAACAACGTCCAGGGCGGCGGTGACATGGGGGCGCTCCCCAACCGCCTGGTCGGCTTCCAGGACCCGCTCGACCCCGCCGTCAAGGCACGGTTCGAAGCCGCCTGGGGCGTCAAGCTGCCGGATCACCTGGGCTGGAACGTCACGCAGATGTTCCACGCCATGGAGCGGGGTGAGCTGGTCGGGCTGTACGTGATCGGCGAGAACCCCGCGCAATCCGAGGCGGACCAGAACCGCACGGAGCGCCTGCTCGCGGGCCTCGAGCTCCTCGTCGTGCAGGACATCTTCCTCACGCGGACCGCCCGGCTCGCGGACATCGTGCTCCCCACCACCGCGACGTGGTGCGAGGGGGAGGGCACCGTGACCAACAGCGAGCGCCGCGTGCAGCGCGTCCGCGCCGCGCTGCCCCCACCCGGCAACGCGCGCGACGAGCTCTGGATCATCACCCAGATCGCGCGGCGCATGGGCCTCGACTGGCCCGACCCGGATCCCGAGACGGTGTGGAACGAAGTGCGCGCCATGGCGCCGCACATGTTCGGCGGCATGAGCTACCGGCGCCTCGAGGAGCTGGGCGGCATCCAGTGGCCCTGCCCCGATGAGTCCCACCCGGGCTCGCTGTTCCTCCACGGCCGCCTCCACGAGGAGCCGCGGGGCGGGCCGCCCGCGCCGTTCAGCGTCGTGGCCTACGAGCCGCCGGTCGAGCTGCCGGACGACGAGTACCCGTTCCAGCTCACCACCGGCCGGCGCCTCGACTCCTACAACACCGGCATTCAGACGGCCGGCTACTCCTCGCCGCTCCGCCGGCGCGAGGGAATCGACATCTCGCCCGAGGACGCCGAACGCCTCGGCGTGGAGGAGGGGAGCCTGGTGCGCGTGTCCTCCCGCCGCGGCAGTGTCGTCGCGGCGGTGCACGTGGACCCGAACCTGAGGCCCGGCCTCGTGTTCATGACGTTCCACGATCAGGATGGCCTGCGCACCAACGCGCTCACCATCGACGCCACGGACCCGAAGTCCGGAACGGCCGAGTTCAAGGCCTGCGCTGTTCGCATCGAACCCTGTGACGCCGACGCCCCCGCCGGCGAGCTCGTAGCTGCCCATGGATCTGCGGTTCAGTGATGCGCAGCCCACCGCCGCCGAGCGGGCGGCGGTCGATGCGGTGCTCGGGACGCCCCAGTCGGGTTGGGAGGGCGGCGAACGCGTCGCCGCGCGCGACGGGCGCATCGCCGTCGCCGGCCAGGCCGCGCGCGCGCGTCGCCCGCTGTTGCTGCCGGCGCTGCACGCGCTCCAGGCCAGCACCGGCTGGATCTCGGAGGGCGGCCTCATGTACGTCTGCCGCCGGCTCTCCGTGCCGCCCGCGGAGGCGTGGGGCGTGGCCACGTTCTACGGGCTCCTCTCCACCGCGCCGCGGCCGCGCCGCGTGCTCCACGTCTGCGACGACATTGCCTGCCGCACGCGCGGGGCCCTCGACATCATCGCCGCGCTCGAGCGCGAGTGCGGCCCGGAACAGCACGCGCCGACGGAGGACGCCGTCGTCCCGGGCGAGGCCGGGTGGCTCACGAGCCCGTGTCTCGGCCTCTGCGACCAGGCACCCGCCGCGCTGCTCACGGTCGCCGGGTCCAACCCCATCGAGCGCCTCGTCGGCGGCATGACGCCCGCCGAGGCCGTGGCCGCCGTCGAGGCGGGCACGCTGCCGGACCGACCGCGGCCCGGCCTGCCGCAGCAGGGGGATCGGTCGCTCCGGCTGCTGCGCCGCGTCGGGACCATCGATCCCACGAGCATCGACGACTACCGCCGGGCCGGCGGCTTCGCGGCCCTGGAGCGCGCCATCGAGATGGGGCCCGACGCCGTCATCCGCGAGGTCACCGACTCCCGCCTGCTCGGGCGCGGCGGCGCCGCGTTCCCCACCGGCCGGAAATGGGAGGCCGTCGCGCGGCAGCCCGCGCGTCCGCGCTACGTCATCTGCAACGCAGACGAGTCCGAGCCGGGCACGTTCAAGGACCGCGTCCTGCTCGAGGGCGACCCCTTCGCGATCATCGAGGCCATGACGATCGCAGGGTTCGCGGTCGGCGCCGAGCGCGGCTACATCTACATCCGCGGCGAGTACCCGCTGGCGTTCGAACGCATCGCCAACGCCATCGAGCGCGCCCGCGAGCACGGCTGGCTCGGCGACAATGTCGCCGGCAGCGGCTTCCGCTTCGACATCGAGCTCCGCAAGGGCGCCGGCGCCTACATCTGCGGCGAGGAGACGGCCCTCATCAACTCGATCGAGGGGTACCGCGGCGAGCCGCGCAACAAGCCGCCGTTCCCGGTCGAGTCGGGCCTCTTCCGCAAGCCTACCGTCATCAACAACGTCGAGACGCTCGCGAACATCCCGCACATCATCCTCGAGGGTGCTGCGGCGTTCGCTTCGGTGGGCACGCCGGAGTCGACCGGCACGCGGCTCTTCTGCGTCTCCGGCGCCGTGCAGCGGCCGGGCGTGTACGAGGTGCCGCTCGGCACCACGCTCGGCTCGCTCATCGACCTGGCCGGCGGACCGTCCGGTCGCTCCATTCAGGCCGTGCTCCTCGGAGGCGCCGCGGGCTCCTTCGTCCGCGGCGACGAGCGGGACATCCCGCTCTCGTTCGAGGGCGCGCGCGCGGCCGGCGTCACCCTCGGCTCCGGTGTCGTCATGGTCTTCGACGAGAGCGCGGACCTGCGCGACACGCTGCTCCGCATCGCGCGCTTTTTCCGCGACGAGTCCTGCGGCCAGTGCGTGCCGTGCCGCGTCGGCACGGTGCGCCAGGAGGAGGCGCTGCACCGGCTCGTCCGCAACGGCGGGCGGGACGTCGCCCGCGAGCTGGCGCTGCTCGCGGACATCGGCGCAGCCATGAAGGATGCGTCCATTTGCGGGCTCGGGCAGACGGCCTACAGCGCCATCGAATCGGCCGTGCATCGGCTGGGCATCTTCCGGGAGACGGACGGATGAGCGACACGGCAACCGCGACATCCATCGAGCTGACCATCGACGGCGCGCCCGTCTCCGTGCCCCAGGGCTCGACCATTCTCGATGCCTGCCGCCGCCTCGGGAAGGAGATCCCGACACTGTGCTGGTTCGAGACGCTGCACCCCGTGAACGTGTGCCGCGTCTGCGTGGTCGAGCTCGAGGGCTCGCGCACCCTCGTGCCCGCGTGCTCCCGCCCCGCCGCGCCCGGCATGAAGATCCACACGGACTCGCCGCGGGTCCGGCACAGCCGCAAGATGGTGCTCGAGTTCCTGGCCTCCTCCGTCGACCTGTCCACGACGCCCGAGGTGGAGCGCTGGCTCGAGGAGTACGGCTGCGATCCCGGCCGCTACGGTCCTCCCGCGCCCCCGGCCGCGGCCGGCGAGCGGGACCACCGGCCACCGGGGCACCACGAGCCGCCGGACCCCGACCGTGCCGCGACCGTGCACCAGCCGGTCAAGATCGACAACGACCTCTACGTGCGCGACTACAGCAAGTGCATCCTCTGCTACAGGTGCGTGGAGGCGTGCGGCACGGATCACCAGAACACGTTCGCGATCGCCGTGGCGGGCCGCGGCTTCGATGCGCGGATCTCGACCGAGATGGCCGTGCCGCTGCCCGACTCCGCCTGCGTCTACTGCGGCAACTGCATCGCCGTCTGCCCAACCGGCGCTCTCATGTTCCGCACCGAGTACGAGCTCCGGGCGGCGGGCAAGTGGGACGAGTCGCGGCAGCAGGTCACCCGCACCATCTGCCCCTACTGCGGCGTCGGCTGTACGCTCGACCTGCACGTGCAGGATGGCCAGATCGTGCGCGTCACCTCGCCGTTCGATCACTCCATTACTCGCGGCAACCTCTGCATCAAGGGCCGATTCGGCTGGCGCTTCGTCGAGAATCGCCCGGCGCCGCCCCATGCCGCCGTCTGAGCACGTTGGCCTCCCGCCTGCGCTGCGGCCCGACCACCCGCTGCGCGGCCTGGGCTACAGCGAGCCCGTGCGCCGCCGCACGTTCCTCCGGCTCGACGGCGCGAGCGGTGAGCCCGGCGAGGCGCCAGTTGCCGAGGAGGTGCCGGTCTCGCTCGTCTACAACATGCGTCCCTACGCCGTGATGATGGCGACGCCAGCCGACCTCGAGGACTTCGCGGTCGGCTTTTCCATCACCGAGGCCATCGTTGCGGCGGCGGCGGAGATCGACCGCGTCGCCGTGATGCGTCACGCGCAGGGGATCGAGGTGCAGGTCACGATCCCGGACGCAGCCGCGCGCCGTCTCGAGGAGCGCGGCCGCTCCCTCATCGGCCGCGCCGGCTGCGGCCTCTGCGGCGTGGAGACCATCCAGGAAGCCATGCGTCAGCCCGACCCGCTCCCGCCCGGCCCGCCCATCGCCGCGGATGCGCTCTGGCGCGCCGAGCGCGAGCTGGCCCCGCGCCAGGTCTGGAACGCCGAGACGGGCTCGCTGCACGCCGCCGGCTGGTTCGACCTGGACGGCGCCCCCGTCCTCGTGCGCGAGGACGTCGGCCGCCACAACGCGCTCGACAAGGTCATCGGCGCCGTGGCCCGCGAGGGGCGCGACCCCGCTGCCGGCTTCGTGGTCGTCACCAGCCGCGCCAGCTACGAGCTGGTGCAGAAGGCCGCGACCGCCGGCGTCCGCCTGCTCGCCGCCGTCTCGCGCCCCACCGGCCTCGCCATCCGCCTCGCCGAGGCCTGCGGCCTCACGCTCGTTGCGCTCCTCCGCGGCAGCACCGCGAACGTCTACACGCACCCCGAGCGCCTGACCCTTACCTGAGCCCACGGCGACGGCCTGAGCCCACGGCGACGGCCTGAGCCCACGGCGGCCTGAGCCCACGGCGGCCGGAGCCCGTGACGGCCTGAGCGCGCGGCAACGGCCTGAGCGCGCGGCGGCGCGATCCGCATCTCGCGGCCGCACACCGGCCTCTCTCACCGGGCGCAGCCAACCATCGAGCGGGGCAGGCGAGTCATGCGGACTCCGCGAGCGCCCGCTATCTTCCCGCCCATGCGATCCGTTCCCTCCGAGCCCCGGGCACCTCGACCGCACGGGACGCCGCCACGCGCCTCGCTCGCCGCGATCTACGTCTACCCGGTCAAGTCGGCCGCCGGGATCGCGCTGGACGCCGCGGAGCTGGACGCGTTCGGGCTGCGCCACGACCGTCGCTGGCTCGTGGTCGACCCTGCGGGCCGGTTCATGACGCAGCGCCGTCACCCGCGCCTCGCGCTCATCCGCTCCGCGCTCGGCGCCGACACGCTCACGCTGGACGCGCCCGGCATGCCCACGCTGGCGCTGCCGCTCGAGCCGCCCGCCGCCGCGACGGAGCGCGTGCGCATCTGGAGCGACGACGTGGACGCACGATCCGCCGGCGACGACGCCGCCCGCTGGGTGAGCGCGTTCCTCGGCACGCCCTGCCGGCTCGTCTACATGCCGGACTCGACCGTGCGCGAGGTCAGCCTGCGCTACGGCAAGCCCGGCGACCGAGTCGCCTTCCAGGACGCGTATCCGCTGCTGTTGCTCTCTGAGCAGTCGCTCGCCGTGCTCAACGCGCGCCTCGCCGAGCCGCTGCCCGTGAACCGTTTCCGCCCCAACCTCGTGATCCGCGGGGCGGCCGAGGCACACGCCGAGGACGCCTGGCGCCGCATCCGCGTTGGCGCCGTCGAGCTGGATGTGGTGAAGCCCTGCGCCCGCTGCGCCATCACGACCGTGGACCAGGCCACCGGCCGCCGCGACGGCAAGGAGCCGCTCCGCACGCTCGCCACCTACCGCCGCGGCCCGAACGGCGGCGTCCTGTTCGGCATGAACGCGATCCACCGGGCGCGCGGGACGCTGCGCGTGGGGGACGCGGTGGAGGTGCTGGACGAGGTAGAGTGAGGAGAAGGCGGGCGGCCCTTACACGCCGTTCGCAGCGTGTCATCCCGTACGCGTACGCCTACGCGTGCCCGTGCCCGGCCGTTATGTGACCTTGATCCGAGCCCACGCGTTTTGCGTCGGGAACGGAAGCGGGAACGTTGAAGGGCACGGGGAACGGACCCGGGACACCCTCGCCCTCGCCCCCGCCCTCGCCCTGGCCCAACCATGAGGACCCTCATGCCCGACGACCCCGCAAACGCAACGATCCACCTCGATGTCCTCATCGTCGGCGCCGGGCCAACCGGCCTGACCCTCGCCGCGCAGCTCCAGCGCTGCGGCGCTCGCTTCCGCATCGTCGACCGCCTGCGTGAGCGTGTCCACGAGTCCCGCGCCCTCGCCGTGCAGGCCCGTTCCCTCGAGATCCTCGACGCGCTCGGCCTCGCGGGCGACCTCGTCGCGCGCGGCAACCCTGCCGTCCGCGTGGTCATCCACCTGGGCCGGGAGAAGACCGCGGCCCTCAGCCTCCAGGACATCGGCGCTCCCGACACCCGCTTCCCCTTCATCCTCTTCGTCTCGCAGGCCGAGACCGAGGCCGTGCTGGGCGAGCATCTCGAGAACGCCGGCGTCGGGATCGAGCGCGGCGTCGAGCTCGCGGCGTTCGAGATGGATGATCGCGGCGTCACGTGCACGCTGCGTCACGACGATGGCCGCGTCGAGCACGTGCGCGCACGCTATCTCGCCGGCTGCGACGGCGCGCACAGCATCGTGCGCAAGGGCGCAGGCATCCCCTTCCACGGCGGCGCCTACCCGCAGGACTTCGTGCTCGGCGACATCGAGGCCGATGGCGCGCTCGTGCCCGGCGCGGTCAACGCGTTCCCCGGCCACGGCGACGGCACGGCACTCTTCTTCCCGCTCGGCATGCCACGGCCGTGGCGCCTCGCCGGCTTCGTGCCGCGCGGCCGGCCCGGAGCCCGCAACGCCGGGTCCGCGCCCGGGGCCTCCGCGCCCGGCCAGGCCACGGCCGGGGAGCCCGCGGCGCGGACTGAGCCCGCGGAGGACGGCGGCCCCGGCGGCGAGCCGATCACGAGCGAGCTGTCGCTCGCCGAGCTCCAGGCCGTCGCGGACGCCGCGACCGGCGGCCGTGTCCGCCTGCGCGACCCCGCGTGGCTCACGCGCTTCCGCCTGCATCATCGCCAGGCCGCGACGTACCG
>DATCLK010000054.1:0-7075 GCA_036563975.1 Longimicrobiales bacterium
TTCGGGTCGCCGCCGCGCTCGAGGACGCGGTCGACGGTGCCCGGCCCGCGGTTGTAGGCGAGGAGGGCGAGGCGGACGTTGCCGTCGTACTGGTCGATCAGGTCGCGGAGATAGTGGAAGCCGAGCCGCAGGTTGATTTGCCGGTCGAAGAGATCTTCGTTGGTGATGCCGGGCATGAGCCAGCGCGCGGTACGCGGCATGAGCTGGGTGAGCCCACGCGCGCCGACATGGCTGACCGCGCGGTGGTCGAAGTTGCTCTCGATCTTGACCAGGCCGTACGCGAGGGAGGGGTCGATATCCGCTTCGACGGCGGCATCGAAGATGTCCTCCGCGAGGCCGCGCGAGATGCCGTATCGTTGCATGGCGCGCTCGACGGTGGCGTTCCGGACCTCTTCCGCACGGCTGGGTGCACGCACCTCGATGCCCTCGGGCGGACGGGGGCGCGCGGCTTCGGGCGGGGGTGCGCGGCGCTGCTGACGGGGCTGCGGCTGTTTGCCCGTGGGTGCGGCGGCGACTGCGGTTGCCAGAGGCGCGGCGGCGCCCACGAGCGTGAGGCCGATGAGCGGATCGCGGACCTTGCGCAGGATTTCCCGGGCGCGGCGGCGCCAGCCCTCGGGCAGGGGTTCTGGCGGGTGGCGGTCGGTTGCGCGGCGCCCGCCGGGGTACGGCCCCGTGCGGCGGTCCTTACCGGACCGGCGTTCGACGCCGCTGCGGCGTTCGCCCTCGGGCTGCGCCGCATCGAAGAGCCTGCCCCACTGACGGCGTTCCCACGCCTCTCCCGCCGCGAACTCGGAGAGCGGCCGTGCGCGGGATCGGCGCACCGGCGAACCGGGTGGCGAAAGGGGGGGAAGCCCGGCCCACTCGTGCTCCGGCGCCCCGCGCGGTGGCGGCGGGGCAGGGTACAGGCCGAACGGCGTCCGACGGCCGGCGCGGGCGCGGCGGCGCAGCGTATGGCTCGCGAGGGTCCTGGGGTCGGGTGCGCGGGCGGGCCTCGCGTGGCGGCGGTCCATGGGCTCGCCTCCGGGATGCGCGTTCTCTTGTCGCCGAGTGCACCATCTGTGCCCGGCGCCGGCCGAGCCCGGGATCAGGAGCCGTCGGCCCCGGGTTCTCGGGGGCCGACTCCATCCCGCGCCCGACGCCCTGGACTTGCCCGATCCGCTGCCCTTTTCCATCTTGGAATTGCGGCGCTCACCCGCGTTCCCGTCCCGGGATCCCACACCCACGCTCGCAGCGATTGCCCCACAGGATCGGGCCCGCAGCCGACCACATCTCCCGCGGTGAAACCGATCCCGCCGTTCGCTGAGGAGGCCGCCTATGCAGCAGATCAAGGGCGCCGTGTTGATCTCCCGCCTCGCCTTCGTCGAGCAACACTTCGGCGCGGACGCGGTGGAGCGGGTACTGGCCCAGCTGGACGAGGAGGACCAGCGTGCGCTGCGCATGCCGCTCACGGTGCGCTGGTACCCGTTCGAGCTGGGGCGTCGGCTGGACGATGCGATCGTGCGGGTGCTGGGCGGCGGCGACCCGGCGCTGTTCGAGCGGCTGGGCGAGGCGTCGGCGGAAAAGAACCTGAAGACGCTGCACAAGTCCTTCCTGACGCAGGGCGATGCGCACGCGTTCCTGCAAAAGGCGCCGGCCATCTACGCGCATTATTACGAGACGGGCAGGCGGGAGTACGTGAAGACGGGAGAGCGGGAAGGCGTGCTCACGACGTACGACGCCGAGACATACAGCGCGGCGGATTGTTTGACGGTGATCGGCTGGTACCGGCGCGCGCTGGAGATGTGCGGCGTCAAGGGTGTACGCATCGTTGAGGAGGTCTGCCGGGCGAAGGGCGGGCCCTACTGCAGGTACCGCATCTCGTGGGATTGACGCAGCGACTCGACGGAGGAGGCCGGAGCGATGATGGGCAAGGCGGTGCAGGACGCGATCAACGAGCAGATCACGTACGAGCTCTACTCGGGCTACACCTACCTCGCGATGTCGGCATACTTCGAGGAGCAGAGCCTGGCCGGATTCGCGAAGTGGATGCGTCTCCAGGCCCAGGAGGAGCTGAAGCACGCGATGCGGCTGTTCGACCACGTGGCCGAACGGGGTGGGCACATCACGCTGCACGCGGTGGACGCGCCGCCGTCGAACTTCGAGTCGCCGCTCGATGTGTTCGAGAAGGCGCTCGCGCACGAGCAGCACGTGACCCAGCGTATCCACCGCCTCTACGAGCTGGCCAGCAAGGAGAAGGATTACCCCGCGCAGGTCATGCTCCAGTGGTTCGTCGAGGAGCAGGTGGAAGAGGAGCAGAGCGTGGGGCGCGTGGTCGATGCGCTGAAGCGGATCGGCGACGACGGGGGGGCATTGCTCGCGCTGGACCGGGAGCTGGGCGGCAGATCGAGTTCTGACTGAATCGTTCCCGGGTGCCAGGCCCGGCGGCATTCGGCGCTCGTCTGGTGGTGGGCGGCAGCGCGAGCGCCGATCGAGCCGTTCCGAGGGGGCGGGCGCGCACGCCTTCGACAGCCGCAAGTGAAACCGCCGGGCGCAGGCCGTCCGGAGCGCGCGAGACCGTACGCACGCACTCACGGACTGCACGTACGCCTTCAACCGTTGTAGATGACGCCGCCGCGGGCAAGGTAGAGCTCGAGCACGGCCCGTGCCTCCGCACGCCGTACGCCGTGGACGACCTCGACGCCGCGGTCCGCCAGGTACTCGTAGGAAGCAGGGAAGACCGGCCCCTCCTCGAACCCGGCGGCCGCGGCGTCTTCGCGTGTGGCGCCGCACACGAGTCGGCGTACCCCGCTCCACAGGATGGCACCCAGGCACATCGCGCAGGGGTCGCAGGAGGCGACGAGTTCATGGGCCGGGAGGCCGGGCGCGCCGAGGGTGTACGATGCGCGCCGCTGCTCTGCGAGCATGAGCGCCACCGTCTCCGCGTGCAGCACGCTGTTGTTGAGCGGGACCACGAGGTTCACCCCCACGCTGACCAGCCGGCCGGTCTCGGATTCGAAGATGGCCGCGCCGAACGGCCCGCCGGGGCCGCGCAACACGTTCTCGCGCGCGAGCTCGATGACGAGCCCCATGCGCTCGGCCTCGGAGGCGTACACCGCGTCGTGATCCATGTACCGCTCCGCCCAGGCCGGGAGCTCGATGAGGAGCCGCATCGTTCGGTTCCGCTGCGAAAGGAAACGGGCGAGGCGTGGCCGGAGCGGCAGGATACAGGGGGACCCGGACCGCGGCAAGCCGCCGGGCCGGAGCAGGCGCGGGGCGCGCCGCGCGCGTGGCCGGCGTGCAGTGTCGTTGGCGCCGTGTGGCGGTGCCGCCACAAGCTGTCGTCGTAATTCGTGACCCGTGCCGCGCCGTGAACGGCATGATGTGAGGATTTTCGCGCGATCCGGCGGTGTCGGCGGGTGGCACGGTCCGTGACTCATCGCGCCGGCAGCCGTGGCTCTCCCCGGAGCTACTGGAACCGCATGGCGGGGTGCCTGACCGCTCTGTCGGCACGCGCGGCCGGAGAACGCGCGGGCTGGCGGGCGGCAGGCCCCCGCCGCCAGCGTTTGCGCTTGCGGCGCCCCTTCGCGCGACACATCCTGAACGAAGCGGGTGGCAGGCGCTCACCGCAAGCGCCTGCGCCCGCGGCCGGGACAGCACAGCGGGCGCCGAGGGCGGGACCTCCCCGATCGTGCGGCCTCGCCGCGCGTCGCTGCCGCGCCGCCCGGCGCGGCAGACTCGGCACGTTTCAGCGCGCACGCATCTTCGCGAACAGTTCCTTCAGTTCCTTTCGGTCGTGGCGGACCAGGTGCGCGAACGTGCCGCCGGAAGCGAGCCACGCGCCGCCATCGATCGTGACGCATTCGCCGTTGATGAAGGGGGCGGCGTCGGAGACGAGGAACGCGGCGAGGTCGGCGAGCTCCTCGGGCCGGCCGAAGCGGCCCATGGGGATGCGGGCGCGGGCCTCGGCTTCCAGCTCGGGCGCGGGCATGAGGCGGGACCAGGCGCCCTCGGTGGGGAAGGGGCCCGGGGCAATGGCATTGACGCGAATGCCGTAGGCGGCCCACTCGACGGCGAGCGACCGAGTCATGGCGAGGACGCCCGCCTTGGCGGTCGCGGAGGGGACGACGAACGGCGAGCCGGTCCACGCGTAGGTCGTGAGGATGTTCAGGATGGAGCCGCCGCCGCGCTCGATCATCAGCCGGCCAGCCGCGAGCGTCGCGTAGAAGGTGCCGTAGAGCACGGTGGCGACGATGGCGTGGAAGCCGTTGGGCGAGAGCTCCTCCGTCGCGGCGAGGAAGTTGCCGGCGGCGTTGTTGACGAGGATGTCCACGCCGCCGAACCTGTCGACCGTCGCGCGGACGAGCGCCTCGACCTGGCCGTAGTCGCGCACGTCGGTCGGGTGGGTGAGCAGTGCGTCTCCGCCATCGAGCTCGCGGGCGGCTGCTTCGAGCCGTTCCGCGCTGCGGCCTGCGATCACGACGCGCGCGCCGAGCGAGAGGAAGCGGCGCGCCATCGCGAGGCCGAGACCCGAGCCTCCGCCAGTGATGATCGCGGTGCGGCCGGAGAGGAGCGCCGGGTCGAAGACCCGGGACGTAGGGGGCGAAGTCATCGGTTCGTCATCTAGGTTTGAGACTCAGTGCAGGCCGTCGCGTCCACCGGACTTCGCGCCGGGGGCGGCGCCGGGCTGGCCGCAGCAGAGGGCCAGCCGCCTGTGCATGGGGTCGTGCTGCGACCCGCGAAGATGCGCCGCGGCGCTGATCCGCCTGCGTGGGTCTACGCGCGCCTCGCGACACCGGCCGCGGCTGCGTGTCCGCGCGCCTCGCGGCATCATCGGCGGCTGCGTGTGCACGCGTCTCGCGCCACCACCCGCGGCCGGGCCCGTATCCGGCCTCGCCGGTCTGCGCGCGCGGGCCGGGCGCCTGCTGCTGCCGCTGGTTCCGGCTTGGAGCCCGCCGGTCTGCGGCTGCGCGGGGCCGGCGAAAGGCCAGCCGCTGCAGGGGACGCGTCTTCGACGCCGGGCGCAGTGCTCGGTACGCTGGAGATGTCGCGCCCGAACGGGCGGCGCTGCATGCCCGGGCGCGGCACCAGCGGGTGCACATGATGGGGGGCCGGGGAGCGGGCGGCAACTCGAAGCGCGTGCGGGGTAACTGGAGCGGGAAACTGGAAAGAATCGTGGTCAGGGGCGGTGCCGCCATGAATGAGCAGAGGATCGGTGTGCTCTTCGTGTGCCTGGGCAACATCTGCCGCTCGCCGCTCGCGGAAGCGGTGTTCCGGGCGCAGGTGAAGCGTGCGGGGCTGGAGGACCGGTTCTACGTGGACTCGGCGGGGACCTCGGCATACCACGAAGGCGAGGAGCCGGACCCGCGGGCGAAGCAGGTGGCGCGTGCGCGCGGCGTGGAGCTGACCGGCCGGGCGCGGCAGATCTACGAGGCGGACGTGCACCGGTTCGACTACATCGTGGCGATGGACGAGTCGAACCGTGCGGATGTTCAGCGTCTCGTGGCCCGAGCCGGGCGTCACGCGCCACAGGTGCGCCTCCTCCGGGAGTTCGACCCGGAAGCCGGCGGCGACCTGGAGGTGCCCGACCCCTACTACGGCGGTCCGGATGGCTTCGAGCTGGTGCACGACATCGTGGAACGCGCCTGCGCGGGTCTGCTGGCGCACATCTGCGCCGAGCGGGGGCTGAGGGCCGTGGGCGGCGTCGCGGGGCCGGAGCAATGAACCTGCCGGGCGGCGTGCGCGCCGGCGCGGAGCGCGCGCTCGCGCAGCGTGCAGGCCGCGAGACACGCATCGTTGCCGCGCGCGCCGTGGGCGGCGGGTGCATCAGCCCGGCGGCGCGCGTGGCGACGGACGGCGGCGATGTCTTCTTCCTGAAATGGGCGGAGGGCTCGCGCGAGCCTGTCGGGCTGTTCCAGGCGGAGGCGCGCTCGCTCGCGGCGATGCGGGCGACGGGCGCCGTTCGCGTTCCGGAAGTGATCGCGGTCGCGAACGAAGATGAAGGCTCGCAGTGGCTGCTGCTCGAATGGCTCGAGCCTGGCAGCGCGACCGCCCGGACGTGGCCGGAGCTGGGACGCGCGCTGGCGGCGTTGCACCGTGTGCGCGCGGAGCGCCACGGCTGGCCGAGTGACAACTTCATCGGGTCCTTGCCCCAGCCGAACGCATGGGCATCATCGTGGGCGGCGTTCTGGCGGGAGCGGCGGCTGGCGCCGCAGCTCGAGCGGGCCTTCCGCGCCGGCTACTTCGACGCGCGGGCCCGCCGCCGGTTCGACGCGCTGCTGGACCGCCTCGACGCTTTGCTCGCCGATGCAGACGCGGATGGCCCATCGCTGCTGCACGGCGACCTGTGGGGCGGGAACGTGCACGTGATGGCGGGGGGTGAGGCCGCGCTGATCGATCCATCGAGCTACCACGGCCACCGCGAGGTGGACCTGGCCATGAGCGAGCTGTTCGGTGGGTTCGGGGCGGGGTTCCGCGACGCGTACCGCGAAGCGTGGCCGCTCGCGCCGGGGTACGCGGAGGCGCGGCGGCCGATCTACCAGCTCTACTACTTACTCGTCCACGTCAACCTGTTCGGCGCGGGCTATGTGGACGGGACCATCGCGCGATTGGATTCAGTACCGCTGTGATACGCATCAGGCATCACCTTCGATAGCAGCAAGGACTGGATTTTCACGTCCAGTCAGGCGCGTGGACGCCCTGCCCCGACCATGGTAGACGTATCCCGAGCCACGGGGAAGTCGGCGTGCATCACGCGAGGGAACGAGGGCACTACAGGCTGCGACCTCTACAGTGCGGCGAAGCAGGAACGCGATGCCATGATCGCGGACGGTCACCGGGTCGGTCCCATCCACTGGAACACTGTGACCGGCAAGTGGGAGTTCGACGCGGGAACGTACCGCGAGAGCCAGCGTGAGTGACCTCGCTCCGAGCGTGCTTGGGCGCGACCACCACGACTACTCCCACAGCGGCGCTCGCCTGATCATCCTTGCGGGCGCGCCGCCCAGGCGGCGCGCCTTCCCCGTGCCAGCAGACCCCGCTCCTTCGGGCGCGATCCCGCCGAATCGGGGCTGGCTTCCCCTCACTCCGCCCGCGTGTC
>DATCLK010000055.1:0-28776 GCA_036563975.1 Longimicrobiales bacterium
TCGATGACGTGATCGCCGCGGAGCTCCGTCAGGTGGACGGCGTGGCCGCGGTCGAGGCGTACGGCGGCCGGGCGCGCGTGCTCGAGATCCGGCTGCGCGAGACGAGCATCCAGGCCCTGGGTCTCACGCCGGACTTCGTCCGCTCGCGGCTCCAGGATCTCGAGATCATGAACGAGGCCGGCGTCGTGAACGTGGGCGGCGTACTCCGCACGCTCGCCATCCGGGAGCGGGCTGCCTCGGTCGAGGATGTGCTCGGGCTGCCTCTGCTGACCCGCGGCGGGCGGATTATCCGCGTGCGCGACGTGGGCACCGTTCACGACACGTTCGAGGAGCCCCGGTCCTACTACCGCATCGACGGGAAGCCGGCGGTGTCGTTCAGGGTGCACAAGGCGGTGCGCGTCAATGCGGTCCAGGTCGCGGACCGGGTCAAGGCGCACCTGGCGAGGCTCGAACCGCACTTCCCGCCCGGCGTCCGCCTGATCCTGGACTACGACGAGAGCGAGGGGATCCGCCGACAGCTCTCGGATCTGCGGCTGCGGGCGCTGATCTCGGCCGCGGTCGTGTTCCTCGTCCTGCTGGTGTTCATCCGCTCGTTCAGCTCCTCGCTGATCATCTTCGCCACCATCGCCTTCTCGATCCTGATCGCGCTCAACCTCATCTACTGGGGCGGCTACACACTCAACATCCTCACGCTGATGGGGCTGGCGATGGGGTTCGGGCTGGTGGTGGACAATGCGATCGTCGTGCTGGAGAACATGTACCGGCACCGGCGGGCAGGGGCGAGTCCGTGGGAGGCGGCGGAGAGAGGAGCGCGCGAGGTCATCCTTGCCGTCCTGGCGGCGACGCTGACGACGGTCATCGTGCTCGTTCCCTTCGTTTACCTGCAGGGCGAGCTCCAGATGTACTACGTGCCTCTCGCGATCGTCGTCGGGTTCAGCCTCATCGCCAGCCTGTTCGTGGCGTTCACGTTCATCCCGGCGCTCGGCTCGCGCTTGTTGAGGAGCGTCCAGCCCGCGGCGGCGGACGCCGGGGAAGGGCCCTCGGCAACGCCCCGACGGCCGCCGTTCTACATTCGCTTCTATCGCCGGCTGATCGAGCTGACGCTGCGCTGGCCGTGGGTCACGGTCGCCGTCTCGCTCGCGGCGCTCCTCGGCTCCTACTGGTTGTTCGATCGGTACGTGACGCGTGGCATCCTCTGGGGCCGCTGGTGGGGAGAGGAAACGGCCATCTCGATCCAGATCCGCCTGCCGCGTGGCGAGGAGATCGCGCGCACGGACGAGCTGACGCGCTACTTCGAGGCGAAGCTGGCGACCCTGCCGGAGGTCGAGCGGTTCGTCACCAACGTGACCCCGCAGTACGCGAGCATCCGGGTGACCTTCCCGGACTCGATCGAGCACACGCAGATCCCGGTCGCCATCAAGGAGCAGATGGTGGCGTTCAGCCATCAGTTCGGGGGAGCGGAGGTCCGTGTGTACGGCTACGGCCCGTCCTTCTACGGCGGCGGGAGCTCGCCCCCCAACTACTCGATCCAGATCCTGGGATACAACTACGAGCGGGTCCGCGAGATCGCAGAGGACATCGGCGCTCGCCTGAGGCGCTTCTCCCGGATCCGTGACGTGGACACGAACGCAGCCGGGAGCTGGTACGAGCGGGACAAGGCGACGGAGATCGTCGTGGCCGTGGACCGCTCCCGCCTCGCCCTCTACGACCTGACGGCGCGCGACCTCGTGGACCACGTGAACGCGGCCATCCGCGGCCACACCGAGATGCGAGGCGCGCGGATCCGGGTGGGCGGGGACGAGGTGCAGTTCCTGATCAAGCTCGAGGGCAGCCAGCGCATGGACGTGCTCGAGCTGGGGCAGTTGCTGATCCCCACGCCATCCGGCCGACCCGTCCGGCTCGCCTCCGTGGCGGACATCCAGGAGCGGGAGGTCCTCGGCCGGATCCTGCGCGAGGACCAGCAGTACCAGCGCCGGGTCAGCTATGAGTTCCGCGGCCCCACCAAGCTCGGGGATCGCGTGCAGGAGGCCGTCGTCGCCAGTACGGCGCTGCCGCCGGGCTACACGATCGAGACGCGCGATGACTGGCGCTGGTCCGAGGAGGAGAAGGGCCAGATCTATCGGGCAACCGCGTTCGCGCTGGTCCTCATCTTCATGGTGACCGCGGCCCTCTTCGAATCCATCCGGCTGCCCTTGTGCGTGTTGCTCACCGTGCCGATGGCGCTGATCGGCGTCTTCCTGCTCTTTTTCTACACGGGCGCCAGCTTCACGCGCGAGGCGTACATCGGCATCATCATGATGAGCGGCGTCGTGGTGAACAACGCGATCCTGCTCGTGGACCACATCAACCAGATCCGCTGGAACACGGGCGCCTCGCTCGAGGAAGCGATCGTGCAGGGCACGCTCGAACGCGTGCGGCCCATCCTCATGACCAGCTTCACGACGATCTTCGGCATGCTGCCGCTCGTCCTGTTCAGCGAGGTCGCCGACGCGAACATCTGGAACGCCCTCACTTACGTGATGATCGGCGGGCTGTCGAGCTCCACGCTCCTCGTCCTGACGGTCGCTCCCTCGCTCTATCTCCTCTTCGAGCGCCGGGCGGAGCGGCGCCGGCTCGCCGCGGCAGGAGCCGCCCCCTCGCCGGCCGTGGCTGCCTCCACCACCCTGGGGTCCGCGACCACCTGAGGGGCCGCGGGACCGCGGCATCCGGTCACCGATGGACCGTGTGGCCGTGCGGCGTTGACACGCCGCGGGCGGGCAGTAGGTTTTTCCCTCATGAGCGACCGACCGATCCGTGTGCGGTTCGCGCCCTCGCCGACCGGTTATCTGCACGTTGGCGGGGCACGGACCGCACTCTTCAACTGGCTTTTCGCCCGCCATCACGGCGGCGTGTTCGTCCTGCGCATCGAGGATACGGACCGCGAGCGATCGAGCGAGGCGATGGTCCGCGCGATTATCGACGGGCTCGAGTGGCTCGGCCTGCTCTGGGACGAGGGGCCTTACCATCAGGCCGACGGCTTCGAGCGCCATCGCCGCGACGCCCTCGAACTCCTCCGTACCGGCCACGCGTACCGGTGCTTCTGTACGCCCGAGCAGATCGAGGCCCGCCGCAGCGCCGGCGAAGCGACGGGGGACGGGTTCCGGTACGACCGGCACTGCCTCCTCACCGTGCCGCCGGAAGAGGCAGAGCGCCGGGCGGCTGCCGGCCAGCCGTACGCCGTGCGCTTCCGTGTCCCGGAAGGCATCACGGCATGGGATGACGCCGTCCACGGGCGCATCGAGTTCGCCAACCGGGACATCGAGGACTTCATCATCCTCCGCTCGGATGGGACAGCGGTCTACAACATGGCGGTCGTCAGCGACGACATCGAGATGGGCATCACGCACGTCATCCGCGGGGATGACCACATCTCGAACACGCCCAAGCAGATCCTCCTGTACCAGGCGCTCGGCCGGCCAACGCCGGTGTTCGCGCACGTGCCCATGATCCTGGGCCCGGATGGAAAGCGGCTCTCGAAGCGGCACGGCGCCACCGCCATCGGCGAGTACCGCGAGCAAGGGCTGCTGCCCTGGGCGATGGTGAACTTCCTGGCGCTGCTCGGCTGGTCGCCCGGAACGGACGAAGAGATCTTCACGACGGCCGAGTTGATCGAGCGCTTCTCGCTCGAGGGGATCAACAAGAAGAGCGCCGTCTTCGACCCGCAGAAGCTGGAATGGCTGAACGGCCAGCACATGAGTCGGACCCCGGCGGAGCGGCTCGAGCCCCTGGTCACCGAACGACTCGTGGCCGCGGGGCTGGCCAGCGAGGCGGTGCTGAAAGAGAGGCGAGGGTGGTACCTGTCGCTGATCGACCTGCTCAAGGTGAGGGCGCGCAGCCTGAACACCCTCGTCGAGCAGGCCCGCCCGTATTTCGAGGAGGCCATCCAGTACGATGCTGAGGCGGTCCGGAAGCACTGGGCGGATGGCGCGGAGACGCGGGCCCGCCTGGCCGCGCTGCGCGATCGCTTCGCCGGCCTCTCCGATCCCGATTGGGAACCGGCCGGGCTGGAGCGCGAGCTGCGGGGCCTGGCGGACGAGCTGGGGGTGGGGGCCGGCAAGCTGATCCATCCCCTGCGCGTCGCGCTCGTCGGGACCGCGGTTTCGCCCGGGATCTTCGACGTGCTGGCCGTCATGGGCCGGGAACGGACGTTGCGCCGGCTGGACGCGGCGATTAGCGTGCTTGAACGGTCGGCGGCGAGCACCGGCCCGGAAAGCGGGCACCCGGAGCCGCCCGCCTGAGCATAGCGGCTCGCCCGGCTGCGCGTAGCCGCGCACCCCTGTGCTCCACGTCTTCGTTGACGGAAACGGACGATCCAACGTAGATTGGCGCCCGTGGGCCACGCCTTTTCCGGGATATTGGCGCTCACTCCGGGCGCGGGCTGGCCGGCCTCGCCGGCTTGCCCGCGTTTCGGTTGTGCCGGTTCCCGTCCCGTTCCGAGTCTCCGGCCACGGCTGCCTTGCGGGAGGCGATGATGCCCGAGCCGCTGACGAACCTTGAACGCCGGATCCTCGACTTCCTGGTCGAATATCTCCGGCGGAACACCTACCAACCTTCCATCCGCGAGATTGGCCGGCGGTTCGACATCAAGAGCACGAAGACCGTTTCCGAGTACCTCCAGGCCCTGGCGGACAAGGGGTGGATCGAGCGGGATCCCTCGCGCTCCCGGGGCGTGCGGCTGCTCGGGGTGGATCTGAGCCCCCAGACGGTCACGGTCCCTTGCTTCGCGCGGGTGGCCGCCACCGGAGAGCCGTTGCCGCGCGACGCCGTCGTGGAGACATACGAGCTCGACCGGAAGCTGGCCGGGGCCAGTGGCGCCTTCCTGCTCACCGTGACCGGAGAACGGCTCGAGTTCGATGGTTGCCGGGACGGTGACTTGCTGCTGGGCGAGCTGGTGGTCGAGGAAGAGCTCGAGGATGGAGACGTCGTCGTCGTGCGGATCGGCGGCGAGGCGAGCGTGACGCGCTATCGTCGTCGGGGCGCCGAGGTCCACCTGGAGTCGGTGAACGCCGATGCCGGGCCGACAGTGGTGGCGGGAGCGGGCGGGTACACCGTGATCGGTCGGGTGCTCGGCGTGGTGCGTCGGTTGCGTGCGCCCGTTGTGGCGGCGGCCGGCTCGGCAGCGAGCCGGGCTGCGGAACCACAAACCCCCTGAGCTGTCCGCCATTCTCACCGCGTCCTGGACCCCCCGATTCGATCCCCCCGAACCCGGGGACGAGCTGTGGATGCAGCGCGCCCTGGAGCAGGCGTATGCGGCCCGCGCCGAGGACGAGGTGCCCGTCGGCGCCGTCGTGGTTGCCGGGGGCCGGATCCTCGCCGAGGGCCGGAACCGGACGCGGACGTGGCAGGATCCCAGCGGCCACGCCGAGCTGATCGCGGTGCGACGCGCGGCCGCGCGCCGCTCCCAGTGGCGCTTGCTGGATGCCACGGTCTACGTCACGCTGGAGCCGTGCGCGATGTGCGCGGGCGCGCTCGTGCTGGCACGAGTCCGGCGGCTCGTCTTTGCGGCGTCGGACCCGAAGACCGGAATGTGCGGATCGCTGGGCTGCATCGTGCAGGACCCACGGCTCAACCACCATGTCCGCATGACGCGGGGCGTGCTGGCGGACGAGGCCGCGGAGCTGCTGCGGGCGTTCTTCCGCTCCCGCCGCGAGTGAAGGGCAGGAGGGTGCATGGCGGCGTCCCATCCGCCGCTGGGCGGCGTGCACGAAGCGGCGCTGTACGTTGCCGACCTTGATCGGGCAGAACGGTTCTGGCGGCGGCTCGGCCTGCCGCTGGTCGGCCGGAGCGAGGGCCGACACGTCTTCTTCCGGGCCGGGCGGGACCTGCTGCTGCTCTTCAACGCCGAGGCGACGTCCCGGCCTGGCGGCAAGGTGCCGCCGCACGGCGCGTCCGGCCCGGGCCACGTCGCGCTGGACGTGCCGGACGCCGCTGCGCTCGAGTCCTGGCGCCGCCACCTCGCCGAGGCCGGCGTGGCCATCGAGGCCGAGACGCAGTGGCCGCGCGGCGGCTCCTCTCTCTACTTCCGCGACCCGGACGGCAACAGCATCGAGCTGATCACGCGGGGGAGCTGGGGGTTCTGACCGCAGGCGTTCGCGCCGTCTGCCGGCCAGGGGGTGTTTGCGGCACCTGCCGGTCAGCGGTGTTTGCGCGGCCTGCCGCCCATTGGCGTTTGCGGCGCTACGAACCGTTCGTGTTCGCGCCAGCGGTAGACCAGTGGCGTCCGCGCCAGGTGCTGCCGAGCGGCGTTCCGCGCCACCCGCACACGCCAGCATGGCCTGACGCGCTCGCCCCACGGCCGCGACGGCCCGCCGACAAGCACGCCCCTTGCATTCTGGCTACAGCCGGAGCGGTGGCCGCGCCAGGCGGCCGCTACGCTCGCGATCCGGTGCGCGGGAGGGGGTCGTGCTCGGGAGACTCGCTTCGTTCCGCCCACGCGTCCGTGCCTCGAAGACGACGCTGGTCTTCAGGGCTCCGGTCCGTGCGATCCGCATCGTGCAGCGCCGCCAAACGGCCACACACATCCCGGTGGCGGAACGATTGGCGGTCGGCCTGGGGGCGGCGATCCTGATGTTGCCGCTCGGCGTCTGGCTGGGCAGGAGAACGGCGGATTAGGGCGGAGAAGGGGGCAGTGCGATGGGCGGGGCGAGGTGGTGGGCCCTCCTGCTGCTGGCGGCCAGCGCGGCGCTGCCCGGCGCCGCGGCGCACGGACAGCCGGGGCGTGCCGACGGGTACGGCCTCCCGGATTCGTGGCGGGCGGCGGTCTACTCGTTCGAGTTCGCGCCACGCGGGGACGCCCCGCGCGAGTTGCTCCAGTTGCTGCCGCAGACGAGCCCCTCCGACGGCCGCTTCCTGCACATCCGCGTGGACCGGGCGCGAGACCGTTACGAACGCCACGAAGGGCGCTACCGCATCCAGGGCACCGAGATCCTGCTCTACCGCGACGGGCCTACGGGCGGCGCGCCGGATCGCGCGCGCTATTACGGCACGCTGATCTGCATGGACGGCCCGCCCGGCACCGCGCCGCTGGCTTTCCGCTTCGTCAGGCCGCAGGACCGGCGCACCCCTCCGCCGCCCTGGCCCGACCGGCAGCGCCGCCCGCCCTCGAGCTGCTAGCCGCCGGCGGCACGGCCCCCTTCACGCCCCGTCAGTCGCCGGAGCCGGCGGGCTGGGCCACCACCGCAGCCTGGTTCCTGAGCACGCTGTGCCTGCGCCCGTAGAGCAGGTAGATCACGATCCCGACCAGCAGCCACAGGCCGAAGCGCGCCCAGGTGCGGCCGGGCAGCCCCAGCATGAGCCAGAGGCACGAGACGATCGCCATGATGGGGACGAACGGGACCCACGGCGTGCGGAACGGCCGGTGGCGATCCGGCTCCAGCCAGCGCAGCACCAGGACGCCGATCGCGACCAGGATGAAGGCGAACAGCGTGCCGATGTTGGTCAGCTCGATGACCGCCTCGATCGGCGCGAACGCCGCGAAAAAGGCCACGAACACGCCGGTCAGGATCGTCGTCACATGAGGCGTCCGGTACTTCGGGTGCACGGCGGCGGCCCAGCTGGGCAGCAATCCATCCCGCGCCATTGCATAGAAGATGCGCGGCTGCCCGAGCTGGAACACCAGGAGCACGGACGTGGTGGCGACCACCGCGCCGAACGCGATGATGCCGGCGGCGAAGTCCAGCCCGCGCTCGGCGAACGCCGTGGCCAGCGGCTCCGCGGTCCCGAGCTGGGTCCACGGAACCAGGCCCGTCAGCACGGCCGTCGTGATGATGTAGATGATCGAGGTGATGACGAGGGACGCGATGATCGCGAACGGCATGTCCCGCTGAGGGTTCCTGCTCTCCTCCGCGGCTGTCGAGACCGCGTCGAAGCCGATGTACGCGAAAAAGATGAGTGAGGCCCCCGTCCAGATGCCCGCGAAGCCGTTCGGCGCGAACGGCCGCCAGTTCTCCGGCCGGACGAAGAACGCCCCCGCCACAATGAAGAACGCCAGGATCCCCAGCTTCACGACGACCATGGCCGTGTTGAACCACGCGCTCTCCCGGATGCCGACGACGAGCACCCAGGTGATCGCCACGACCACGGCGACGGCCGGCAGGTTGAAGATCACCGGAATGCCGAACAGGCGGGGCGCGGTCTCGACTGCCTCTGCGGCCTGCAACAGGTGCACCCCCAGCGTCGAGGGGTCCACGCCCTGGGCGATGGCGTCGCGCACCTGGGCGGCGCCGCGGAAGGCGGTCATGTAATCGGTCGCGAGCCACTCCGGGAGTGCCAAACCGAACCCGCGCAACAGCTCCTGGAAGTACCCCGACCAGCTCACCGCCACGGCGACGTTGCCGACCGCGTACTCGATGATCAGATCCCACCCGATGATCCAGGCGATCAGCTCACCCAACGTCGCGTACGCGTACGTGTAGGCGCTGCCCGCCTGCGGGATCATGGCGGCGAATTCCGCGTAGCATAGCGCGGCGAAGCCACAGGCCACCGCGACGAGCACGTAGGACAACATGAGCGCGGGTCCGGCGCCCACGTGCTCCGCGCCGCCGGCGATCGCGGTCCCTGCTCCCGAGAAGATGCCCGCCCCGATGATCGCGCCGATGCCCAGCGCCGTCAGCTGCCAGGGGCCGAGCACGCGCCGGAGATGGGTGTCCAGCGGCCCGGCTTCCGCGCGGAGCTCGGGCACGGCCTTACGTGCCAGGAGCTGTCGGATCAAGGCTTGGTCCCCCTGCTTCGGGTCCGAACGTCATCCGGGATTCGGCGCGAAGGTAACTGCGCGTTCCGGCTCTGTAAAGGCGCGCCCCCGCGTGCCATGCCGCCGCCCCATTATGCCGTTGACAGACCCCGGGGCCGCCCGCTAACCTAGCGCCGCACCTATCTGCTGCGGCTCCGGACTTCCGCAATGACGTCAACGGCCCGACGACTCCTGCTGGACGAGCGCGCGGTCGAACGCACCCTTGCGCGCATGGCGCGCGAGATCGTGGAACGCGCGGGAGACATCGAATCCCTGGTCCTGCTCGGCGTGCAGCGCCGCGGCGTCCAGCTCGCGGAGCGCCTCGCCGCCGAGATCGAGCGCGCCGAAGGCACGCGGCCGGCCTCGGGAACGCTGGACATCACCCTGTACCGCGACGACCTCATGGCGATCGGCCCGCGGCCGGTGGTCGGGGAGACGCGCCTTCCGGCGGGCGGGATCGACGGCCGCGTCGTCGTCATCGTGGACGACGTCTGCTATACGGGGCGCACGGCGCGCGCCGCCCTCGACGAGCTGGCGGACTTCGGGCGCCCTGCCCGGATCTACCTTTGCGTCCTGGTGGATCGTGGCGGCCGCGAGCTGCCCATCCAGCCGGACATCGTCGGGCGGACAGTGGACACGACCGCCGGCCAGCGCGTCGACGTGCTGGTCCCGGAGCTGGACGGACGGCTCGCCGTCGAGCTCGTCTCGCCAGCGCAAGAGGTGGAGTGATGCCGGTCGACACAGATCTGGGGAAAGACCTCGTCGGCCTCGAGCCGCTCAGCGCGCAACAGATCCGCGCGATCCTGGACACGGCCGAGCCGTTCAAGGAGATCAGCGAGCGGGCGATCAAGAAGGTGCCCGTTCTGCGCGGCAAGACCATCGTCAACCTGTTCTTCGAGCCGTCGACGCGGACGCGCATCTCGTTCGAGTTCGCGGAGAAGCGGCTGTCGGCGGACACCGTCAACATCGCCGCGGTGGGGTCGAGCGTGGCCAAGGGCGAGACGCTGGTGGACACCGCCCGGAACCTCGAGGCGATGAAGATCGACATGGTCGTGATCCGCCACGGCTCTTCCGGCGCCGCACGCTTCCTCGCCGACCGCATCGAGTCGAACGTGATCAATGCCGGAGACGGCCGGCACGAGCACCCGACGCAGGCGCTGCTCGACATGCTCACGATCCGCGACCATCTCGGTCGGCTCGAGGGCGTCCGCGTCTGCATCGTGGGCGACATCCTGCACTCCCGCGTTGCCCGCTCGAACATCTGGGGGCTCACCAAGATGGGCGCGGAGGTCGCCGTGTGCGGGCCGCGCACGCTGATGCCGCCGTATGTGACGGAGCTGGGCGTGCAGCAGTTCGCGCGGATCGAGGAGGCGATCGAGTGGGCGGACGTGCTCAACGTCCTGCGGCTCCAGCTCGAGCGCATGCAGGCGGGCTACGTGCCCACGCTGCGCGAGTACAACCGCTTCTTCGGCGTGACGCGCGCCCGGGTGATGCGTGCGCCGCGCCCGTTGCTGATCCTGCACCCGGGGCCGATGAACCGCGGCGTCGAGATCGACAGCGATGTGGCCGACGGGCCGCACTCGGTGATCCTGCACCAGGTCACGAACGGCATCGCGGTGCGCATGGCAGTTCTCTACTTGCTGGCGGGCGGCGCGCCGGAGCGCGCGGAGGCGGCGAAGAGCGCGCCGGAGGGGCAGTGAGGGAGGGAAGGTGGAGGAGTACGAGCACGAGTACGAGTACGAGCGCGAGGACGAGCACGAGTACGTGATGTGCCGGGGAGGCAGGTGGGCATGACGCCACGGGCGCTGCTGCTGCGGGGCGGACGGGTGGTGGACCCGTCGCAGGGAATCGACGATGTTCTGGACGTGCTGCTCGTGGACGGCAAGGTGGCGCGCCTCGGGCGCGATCTCGAGGCGCCGGAGCACGCCGAGGTCCGCAACGTCGCTGGCCTGGTGGTGTGTCCCGGTCTCATCGATCTGCACGTGCACCTCCGCGAGCCGGGCGGCGAGCGCAAGGAGACGATCGAGACGGGCGCCCGCGCCGCGGCTGCCGGCGGCTTCACCGCCGTCTGCGCCATGCCCAACACCGATCCGCCGGTAGATGACCCGGCGGCGGTCGGTTTCGTGCGCGCGCAGGGCATGCGCGCCGGCTACGCGCGGGTCTACCCGGTCGCTGCGGTCTCGGTCGGCCAGCGGGGCGAGCGGCTGGCCGCCATCGGAGAGATGGTGGACGCCGGCGCCGTGGCCATCTCCGATGATGGCCGGCCCGTGGCGGATGCGGGGCTGATGCGCCTGGCCCTTGAGTACGCGCAGACGTTCGGCATCCCCGTCGCGAGCCACTGCGAGGACCTCTCCCTCTCGCGCGGCGGATCGATGAACGAGGGGCTGGTCAGCACGCGGCTCGGGCTCCAGGGCATCCCGAACGCCGCGGAAGACGTGATGATCGCCCGCGACCTGCTGCTCGCCGAGCTGACCGGCGGGCGACTGCACATCCAGCACGTCTCGACGCGGCGCGGGGTCGAGATGATCCGTGCCGCGAAGGAGCGCGGCGTCCAGGTCACCGCGGAGGCGACGCCGCACCACCTGACGCTGACGGACGAGGCCGTGGACGGCTACCGCACGGAGGCCAAGGTCAACCCGCCGCTGCGGACCGCGGCGGACGTGGCGGCCGTGCGCGAGGGGCTGGCCGACGGCACGCTGGACGTCCTCGCCACCGACCACGCGCCGCACCACTACGACGAGAAGGAGCAGGCGTTCGACGACGCGCCGTTCGGCATCGTCGGCCTCGAGACCGCGCTGGGCATCGCGCTGACCGAGTTGGTCGGCAAGGGCGTGCTGACCCTGAGCCAGCTCGTGGACCGCATGAGTTGCGGGCCTGCCCGCGCGTTCCGCCTGCCCGGCGGCACCCTGGCCGAAGGATCGCCCGCGGACGTCACGGTCATCGACCTGAACGCCGAATGGACCGTCGACCCTGACCGCTTCCTCTCCAAGAGCCGCAACACGCCGTTCGCCGGCTGGAAGCTCGTCGGCCAGGCGGCGCTCACCATCGTGGGAGGGCGGATCGTGTGGGACCGCGAGGTGGGGGCGCGGTGAGCCGCGCGCCCGGAGCTGTCGGCGCGGGGCCGCCCGGCCCGCTGGAGGCCGGGCCGGGGAGCTCGCCAGCGCCGCCACCCGCCATGCGCGAGTGGCTCGCGCCGGACCCGTTCCCGTGGCCACCCGTCGGCGAGCTGCGAGAGGGCGCCCGCGTGGCCGGCTGCTACTACGTCGAGTCCCGCGAGCTGCGGCGCACACGGCAGGACAAGCCGTACCTGCGGCTGAGGCTGTGCGACCGGAGCGGCGCGCTGGAAGGCCGGGTATGGGACGACGCCGATCGGATCCACGCGCTCGTCCCGCCCGGCTCGTTCGTGGGCGTGCGCGGCCGCGTCGACGTCTTCAACGGCGAGCCGCAGCTCAATCTCGAAGAGGTGACGCCGGTCAGCGTCGCGCCGGAGGAGCTCGACCTCTTCCTGCCCCGGTCGCCCCGGCCGCTCGACGAGATGGAACGCGAGCTGTCGGCGCTCATCGCCTCGGTGCGCGACCAGGGCCTGGGCGCGCTCCTGCGCCGAATGCTGGACCGACGCACGGAGGTCGGCCGCGCGTTCCGGCGCGCGCCCGCCGCGAAGCGGAACCATCACGCGTACCTGGGCGGCCTGCTCGAGCACACCCTCTCCGTCGCCAAGGCGTGCGACCTGCTCGCCCGCCACTACGGACCTTCTATCGACCGGGACCTCCTCGTGGCCGGGGCGCTCTTGCACGACGTGGGCAAGGTCCGCGAGATCGTGGCGGGCACCGGATTCACGTTCAGCGACGAAGGGCGGCTGCTCGGCCACATCCTGCTCGGCCTCGGGATGGTCCAGGCGGAAGCCGCCGCGGTCCCGGAGCTTTCCTCCGAGCGCCTGCTGCTCCTGCTGCACCTGATCGCGAGTCACCAGGGCCGGTACGAGTGGCAGAGCCCGAGGCGGCCCAAGATCCTCGAGGGGCTGATCCTGCACTACGTCGATGACCTGGACGCCAAGCTGAACCAGGCGGAGCGGCTCCTCGCCGGCATCGAGCAGGGCTGGTCCGCCTACGACCCCTCGTTCGCCCGGGAATTCTTCCGGCACCGGGTGAGCGGGGAGGAGGAAGCGTCGGGCGGCAAAGCGGGCGCGGCCCCGAGCGTTGACGAGGACACCCTGGACCTGTTCCCGGACTGATCGGGCTGGTGGCCCCGGCGCGAGCACGTGCTGACGCGCCCGGGCCTCACCCGAAGCGGCGGCCGCCCGGCCGTGGCGAGACGGTGTGATGATCCGCGGCCGGGCTTCCCCGAACGGAGCGGGCTCGGCGCCGCGGCGCGAGGGCGTGATGACGCGCGCCCGGGCCTCCCTCAACGCAGCTCAGGGGAGACCCGGGCGCCGCTCGGTTCCCGGCCCGCGAGGGCGGTGCGGGGCCCTCAGGGCGTGCCGCCCAACGCCTTCACGCGCTGGGCGAGGCGGGACTTCTTTCGGGCCGCACGATTGGGGTGGATCACGCGGCGGGTGGCCAGCCGGTCGAGCAACGCGGCCGTCTCGCGGAAGGCCCGCGTCGCATCCTCGCCGGTCTGCGCCTGGAGCACCTTCTTGATCGCGGTCTTGAGGCGCGAGCGCTGGGCGCGGTTGCGCGCCGCGCGCTTGCGCTCCTGGATCATCCGCTTTATCGCGCTCTTGGTGTTGGGCAAACCGCCCCTCCCGGAAGTCGCTGGGAATCAATCGTATCGGGTCGCAAATTTGTAAGCTACGCGCGCGCGGTCCGCGTGTCAACGTC
Organism: Longimicrobiales bacterium; assembly: GCA_036563975.1. Lineage (GTDB taxonomy): Bacteria > Gemmatimonadota > Gemmatimonadetes > Longimicrobiales > RSA9 > RSA9. The sequence goes on from DATCLK010000055.1 coordinate 13,585, forward strand.
CATCGCCGACTCCGCGGGGCCGATCCGCCGTGGCTGCTGCGCGGGCGCGCTTCGGCGGCGATCTCGCCGGCGCGCTTTCGCCGCCACTGTTCCGGCGCGGCTGCCCCGCCGGCGCTGCGCCGCCGAAGTGGTCGCTCCGCGGAAGTCACTCCGCGCGGCGGTTCCGCGGCGACCGGTCCGCGGCAAGCGCGGCGCGAGGACGTTCTCCCCGGCGGAAGCGCGGTGCGCCGCACGGCTCCGCGGCGCGGAGCGTGGAGGGCGTGCGCCGGCGGCCTGCGCCTGGGCGACGGCCTGTCCGCCGTCTGCGCGGGGAAGGCGCAGGGCTCGCGCGGCTTGCGCCGGCGCTCTGCGTCGGTCCGCCGCCTGCGCGTGGAACGGGCCGGGCTCGCGCGCCTGACCCCGAGGCTCTACGCCGGTCCCCCGCCTGTGCGAGGACACGGGCTGCCGACGCCGCGCGCCGGGCGGGCCGCGCGGGCGGGGGTGGCGCCCGCCCACCACCGCGCGTTAGGTTTCCGTCCCATGGAATTGTTGCTCCTGCTCCCTGTCCTGCTGTTCTCCGTGGTCCTCCACGAGTACGCACACGGATGGATGGCCCTGCGACAGGGCGACCGGACGGCCCTCGAGGCCGGGCGCCTCACGATGAATCCCGTCGTGCACATCGATCCGGTCGGCAGCATCATCGTCCCGCTGATCCTGTGGCTCTCGCCGGGCGACGCCCTGTTCGGCTGGGCGCGCCCCGTGCCGGTCGACCCGCGCAACTACCGGCACTACCGGCGGGGCGACATCCTGGTGTCCGTGGCCGGCATCGCGGCGAACCTCATGCTCGCCGTGGTGTGCACGGCCCTCATCATCGGCTTGATCCATCTCGAGCGCGCGCTTCCAGCCGGGGAGGGGATCTTCACCACCCTGCGTCTCATGGCGCAGATCGGGGTCGTGTTGAACCTGATCCTCGCGTTCTTCAACCTGATCCCGATTCCGCCCCTCGACGGCTCGCACGTGCTCTATCACCTGCTTCCTCCGCGCCTCGCGCTGCTGTATCGCGAGCTCGGGCGCTACGGCATGCTGATCCTCATCGCGATCCTCATCTTCGCCCCCGGGATCATCGGCGTCCTGCTCCGGCCTGTTTCGCTGCTGGGCGGACTCGCCAACGCACTCGTGCGGCTCTCGACATGAGCGTGGACGCACCGGTCGCCGAAGGCGGCTTCGTCGTGGAGCTCGAGCGGTTCCAGGGCCCGCTCGATCTGTTGCTCCACCTCATTCGCGAACAGGACATCGACATCTTCGACATCCCGATCGCCCGCATCACGGAACAGTTCCTCCGCGCGATCGAGGGCATCGAGCGTCTGGGCCTGGATCGCGCCGGCGAGTTCCTCGAGATGGCGGCCACGCTGATCCGCATCAAGGCGCAGATGCTCCTGCCGCAACGGGTGGATGAGACCGGCGAGCTGATCGACCCACGCGCCGAGCTGGTGCGGCGTCTCCTCGAATACGAACATTTCCGGGAGGCCGCGCGCCGGCTCGAGGAGGCGGAGCTCGCCCGCGCGAGGCACTACCCGCGCGGCTACGTCCCGCCGATCCCGCGCAACGAGCAGCCCGTCGAGCTGGAGTTGAGCTGGGACGAGTTGTGGGCCGCCGCCCTGTCCGTCGGCCAACGGTGGCGTCCGCCGGCGGAGCACCGGGTCACGCCGCGCGCCGTGCCGATCGAGGAGAAGATCAGGCTGATCCTCGACACGCTCGCGCGCCTCGCCCGCGTCGAGTTCCGCCGACTCGTCGCACCGTTCGGCGACCGGCTGCACGCCGTCGTGACGTTGCTCGCCGGGCTCGAGCTCGCGAAACGGCACGTCGTGGCGATGCGGCAGCGCGAGCCGTTCGCGCCGCTTTGGCTCTACCGCAGGAACGGGAAGAAGGTGGATGCGGACGACTGAGATCATCGAAGCCCTGCTCTTCGCTTCCGACGCGCCGCTCTCGGCCGCCGACCTGTGCCGTGCGGCGGAGGGACTGGACGAGGACGCGGTCGAGCAGGCGATCCTTGCACTCCGCGCGGAGTATGACGCCACGGGGCGCGCGTTCCAGATCTACGAGCTGGCCGGCGGGTACCAGCTCCTGACGCGGCCAGAGTTCGCCGGCGTGCTCGAGCGCTTCCATACGGTGCCGCAGAGCGGGCGCCTTTCCGGGCCCGCGCTCGAGGTGCTGGCGATCATCGCGTACCGCCAGCCAATCGGTCGTGCGGAGATCGAGGAAATCCGCGGCATCGGCTCGGCGGGGGTCCTGCGCACGCTGCAGGAGCGACAGCTCATCGACGTCGTGGGCCGCGGCGAGGGCCTGGGTCGGCCGTTGCTCTACGGTACGACGCAGAAGTTCCTCGAGCACTTCGGGTTCAACTCGCTGCACGACCTGCCCCGGCCCGACGAGCTCCCGGTCGTGCTCAAGCAGCGTGCGCCTGACGCGGCCGGCGCGGCGCAGCAGCCGCCTGCCGCGTCAGCCGCGCCGGCGTCTCCTGCGTCGTCTGCTGCCCCTGCGGCAACGGAGGCCGCGGGAGCGGAGGCGAGTGAGGCCGCCCGTGCTGCGTCGGACGGCGCGCGTCAGACACCGAGCGCCGAGGATGGGACCTCGGAGGCCGCGCCGGCGAACGTGGAGGCGGTCCCTTCGTCACCCCAGGCGGCTCCTCTGTCGGCAAATGGGGCCGGCGCGGCCGCGGAGGTGGATTCTGCCGCAGCGGAGCGGGAGCCCGCATCAGGGGAGCCGGAACCGGCCACGGCCGAAGCGGTCCCCGCGGCAGTGGAGCTGGAAACTGCGGCAGCGGAAGCGCCGACCGCCGAGGCGGAACCTGCGGCGGAGGCGACCGCCTCCATGACGGAAGAGGACGCCGTTGCGACGCTGGACCCGGCCCCCGCGACGTCGGAAGCGGAATCGGGCGCCGCGGCCGCGACCGGCGTGCTGGATGCGGCCGCATCGAACGGCGCCGGACCTTCCGGGGTGGCGACGGAGCCGCCGGCCGCCCCGGACTCCGGCTCCGCCGAACCCGACGCCGGCTCTGGCGAACCCGAGGACCTGCCGGCTGCCGCGGCCGCTGCCTCAGCGGCGGACGGGCACCCGCCTGAGTCGGCCCAGAATGGCCCCCAGCCAGTGGCCTCGGTGGAGCATGAGTCGGCGTCGATCGGCCCCGATCCGGTGGTCTCGGAGGCACATCAGGCGCTCGCGGATGGCGCCGATCCGGTGGTCTCGGAGGAACGTCAGGCGGTCGCGTACGACCCCGAGCCCATGGTCCTCGAGGTACACGAGTCGGTCGCGGAGGGCTCCGATCCGGCGGCCTCAGAGGGACATGAGTCGGACGCGCATGACCCTGAGCCGTTGGCCTCGGAGGTGCGCGACTCGGGTGCGGACGGCCCTCAGCCGGAAGAACGGCAGCCGGCGCTGGACAGCCCTGATTCGGTGGTGTCCGAGGTAGGTGCGTCGGGCGCGGAAGGCCCCGGGCCGGTGGCGGTGGAGGAGGGAGCAACCGTAGCAGTTGAGGGCGAGCATCCGGCCGCCGGCGACCCTCCGGGCGTCCCGGGCGAGTCAGAGCTTGCGGGAGCGGAGGGCCGGCCGGCAGCGGGCCAGGCGACTGAGCCGGAAACCTGACCGCAGCGCGCGGAGGCGTCCCGTTGGGCGAGCAGATCCGCCTCCAGCGATTACTGTCCATGGCGGGACTCGCATCGAGGCGCCAGGCGGAAGAGCTGATCCGCGCGGGCCGGGTCCGGGTCAATGGCGAGCGGGTGACGGAGCTGGGCGTCCGCGTGGACCCGGCGGTGGATCGGGTCGAGGTGGACGGCAGGCTGGTCGAGCCCGCGCGCCCGGTCTGGATCGCGCTGCACAAACCGAAGGGGTACGTAACGACGCGGCGGGACCCGCAGGGCCGGCCCACGATCTACGACCTGCTTCCGCCCACCTTCGCGGGCCTCTTTCACGTGGGTCGGTTGGACGCGGACAGCGAGGGGCTGCTGCTGCTTACCAACCAGGGTGAGGTCGCCCACCGCCTCCTCCATCCGCGCTACGGCGTGGATCGCGTCTACGAAGTGGAGGTCGCCGGCCGGGTGACGGCCGCGACGGAGCGCCGCATCCTGGAAGGGATCGAGCTCGAGGATGGAATCGCCCGTGCCCGCGCGCTGGAGCGGGTACCAGGCGCGCCGCCCGGCACCACGCGTTTGCGCGTGACCATGCGCGACGGCCGGAAGCGCATCGTCAGGCGCCTGCTCGCTGCGGCGGGTCATCCCGTCCGGCGGCTCGTCCGCCTGAGCCACGGGCCGGTGCGCCTGGGGCGGCTCCGGCCCGGGGCGTGGCGGCGCCTCACGCCGGCAGAAGTGGCTGCCCTCGAGCGGTTCGCCGCTGCGCAAGGGGAGTAGGGGCGGACGGCGCGGCGGCGTCTGCTGTGAGGGACGCCCACCGCGGGCGCGCAGGCACGCCCGCGGTGGGCGCATAGACACCAGAAGGGGGCACCCGCATGGACGTAAAGGGTCGGACGGTACTGCTGCTGGGCGGCTCGGGCCTCGTCGGGATGGCCGTTGCCCGGCGGCTGCTGGCGCACGCGCCGGCCGCGGTGGTCATCAGCGCGCTGCGCCGCGAGGAGGCCGAGCAGGCGGTGGCGGAGCTCACGGCGGAAGGCGTGCCCCCGGGCACGCGGCTCGAGGCCGAGTGGGGCAACATCTTCCTGCCCGCGGCGCTCAAGGATCGGAGCCGCGAGGAGGTGCTCTCCGACCCGGCCAGCCGGGCCCTGCTCCTCGACGACCTGCTGGGGGAGCTGACCGACGACGTCGTGCGCCGTTCCACGCTGGGCGTTATCCTCGCCCGACACCGGCCTCACCTCGTCGTCGACTGCGTGAACACGGCGACCGCGTTCGCCTACCAGAACGTGTTCGCGAGCGGGCTGGCCTTGCGGGCCGCCGCGCACGCGGGTCGCGCGGACGTGGAAGCCGTGGAGCGCCACCTCGCCACGCTGCACCTGCCCCAGCTCATCCGCCACGTCCAGATCGCGCTCGAGGGGATGCGCCGGGCCGGCACCATCCTGTACATCAAGGTCGGCACGTCCGGAACGGGAGGCATGGGGCTGAACATCCCGTTCACGCACTCGGAGGAGCGCCCCAGCCGGACGCTGCTGGCCAAGGCGGGCGTCGCCGGCGCGCACACGCTCCTGCTTTACCTCATGGCGCGCACGCCGGGCGCGCCGGCGGCCAAGGAGATCAAGCCCACCGCCGCCGTGAGCTGGAAGGCGATCGGCTACGGCCCCGTGCGGCGCGGAGGCCGGCCCATCCCGCGCTGCGATGCCGCCCGCGCCGTCCCGCTCGCCGAGGCGTTCGGCGCGGCCGCGGCGAATGCGCACCGCGTCCTCGACGGCGCGCTGGAGGGCGTCTACCTGGATGCAGGGGAGAACGGACTGTTCAGCCTGGCTGAGTTCGAGACGTTGACGGCGCTCGGGCTGATGGAGTTCATCACGCCTGAGGAGATCGCGGACGACGTGATCCGCGAGATCCAGGGCTTCCCGACCGGCCACGACATCGTCGCCGCGCTCGACGCCTCGACGTCAGGGCCCACGTACCGGGCGGGCGTGCTCCGTCAGATCGCCCTGGAGCGGATGGAGGAGCTGGAGCGCCAGTACGGCTCGGACGCCGTCGCCTACGAGATGCTGGGGCCGCCGCGCCTCTCCAAGCTCCTCTTCGAGGGCGCCATCCTGGGCCGTCTGTTCCGGGACCTGACCGAGGCCGCCGCTCTCGACCCGGACGCCACGGCGGCGCGCGCCCTGGCGCTGATCGAGTCCGAGGAGGACCTGCGGGTCCATGCGCTCTCGATCGGTATCCCGATCCTGCTGCCCGACGGCGATCGGTTGCTGCGGGGAGCAGAGGTCAGGGTCGAGCCGGAACCGGGGCAGGAGCCCGGCGACGCACGGCTGGCCGACCGCGGGTGGATCGATCTGCGGCCGGCGAACTGGGCGCGCTGGCGCGAGCGCTGCTCGGCAATGCTGCGCGAGCTGGACGCCGCCCCCGGCCCCGACCGTGGGTCGCGCAGCGACGCGGGGCTGCTGCCTCGCCGGTTCGAGCTGCGGCCCGGCCGGCTCGCAGCGTGGGTCTTGCGGACGGAAGATCAGGGAGAACGGCTCCGGCGCTGAAGCCGGGGCGGGTGCCTCTGCGCCGGCCCGCTCGCCGCTGGAGGGCCCGGAGCGCGCCGGACGCCTCGCCGAGGCGGCCGGCCGGCGGGATCCCCCGCCCGGCGTCGGGCGTACCAGTCAGCGCGGTACCGTCTCCCCGGACCATCTCGAGGAGGGCACGGCTTGGAACAGACGGCTGCACCGCCTCGCCCGGTGACCGGGCGCGAGCTGGCGGAGCGAATCACCCGGGAGCTGCACAAGCGCGTCGTCGGGCAGGAAGCGATGATCGAGCGGGTGCTCATCGGCCTCCTGACCGGCGGCCACGTCCTCCTCGAGGGCGTGCCCGGCCTGGCCAAGACGCTGACCGTCCGTTCACTGGCCGAGACGGTGGACGTGACGTTCCAGCGCATCCAGTTCACGCCGGATCTGCTGCCCGCGGATGTCGTGGGGACGATGATCTACAACCAGCGGACCGGCGAGTTCACCCCGAAGCGCGGGCCGATCTTCGCCAACATCGTGCTCGCGGACGAGATCAACCGGGCGCCTCCGAAGGTGCAGTCCGCGCTGCTCGAGGCCATGCAGGAGAAGCAGGTCACGATCGGCGGCGAGACGTTCCGGCTGGAGGAGCCGTTCCTCGTCATGGCGACGCAGAACCCGATCGAGCACGAGGGCACGTATCCGCTGCCCGAGGCGCAGGTCGACCGGTTCATGCTGAAGCTGAAGGTCGGCTACCCCGAGCGCGCGGAGGAGCGTGAGATCATGCGGCGGATGGCGGGTCAGGAGCTCGCGCCGCTCGAGGTCGTCGCCACGCCGGCGGACATCCTGGCCGCGCGTAGCGAGATCGCCGGCCTCTACATGGACGAGAAGCTCGCGGATTACATCGTCGACATCGTCCAGGCCACGCGCCAGCCCGAGGCCTACGGCCTCGCGGACATCGCGCCGCTCATCGAGTACGGGGCGTCCCCGCGTGCCACGATCTATCTCGCCATCTGCGCGCGAGCGCACGCCTACCTGCGTGGCCGCGGCTATGTCCTGCCGGAGGATGTCAAGGCCATCGGCCCGGACGTGCTGCGCCACCGCATCATCACCAGCTACGAGGCCGAGGCGGAAGAGGTCACGACGGACGACCTCGTCGCCCGCGTCTTCGAAGCCGTAGACGTCCCTTGAGCCCACTGCTCCGGCGGCGTTCAGCCGCAGCCCCCGCTCGCGAGCCGCCGCGCCGCGACCGGGCGCGGGGGAGCGGCGGGGGGAACGGCGACGGAGGCGGTGTCCCGCGCGAGGTACTCAAGCAGGTGCGCCTCATCGAGCTGCGCACCCGCGGCTGGGTGAATACCGTCTTCAGCGGCGAGTACCTCTCCGTCTTCCGCGGGCAGGGGATCGAGTTCTCCGAAGTGCGGGCGTACCAGGATGGCGACGACGTGCGGACGATCGACTGGAACGTCACCGCCCGCATGGGCCATCCGTACGTCAAGAAGCACGTCGAGGAGCGCGAGCTCTCCGTCCTGCTGGCCGTGGACCTGTCGGGCTCCGAGCAGTTCGGCACGCGCGGGCGCTTCAAGGCGGAGCTGGCCGCGGAGATCGCGGCCGTGCTGGCGCTCTGCGCCGTGCGGAACAACGACCGCGTCGGCCTGCTCATCTTCACGGACCACGTCGAGCACTTCGTGCCGCCCAAGAAAGGTCGGCGCCACGTCCTGCGCCTGATCCGCGACGTGCTCGTGTTCCGCCCGCGCGGGACCGGCACCGACCTCGCCGGCGCTCTGGACTACGCGGGCCGCGTGCTCCCGCACCGCTCGATCATCTTCCTCCTCAGCGACTTCGTCCCGACCACGGCCGCCGCTCCGGCGCCGTCCGCCGCCGCGGGCGCGTGGGAGCGCACGTTGCGCGTGGTGTCCCGGCGGCACGACGTCGTCGCGGTCTCGATCACGGACGCGGCGGAGGAGGCCTTGCCGGACGTGGGCGTGCTCGCCGTCGTGGATCCGGAGACCGGGCGCGAGCTCGCGGTGGACACCGGCCGCCAGGCGGTCCGCGCGCTGTACGCCGCCCACGTCGCCAGCGAACGCGAGGCCACGCGGCGCCTGTTCCGGCGCCTTGGCGTCGACGAGATCGAGGTGCGCACGGATGGATCCTACGTCGGCCCGCTGCTCGCCTTCTTCCGCAGGCGAGAAGGAGGGCGCCGGCGATGAGGCTGGGCCGGGTGGCCGCGGCCTGCGCCGCCCTGGTGCTCGGCGTCGGGCCGCGCGAGGTGGCCGGACAGGAGGTGCGCGTGGCCGTCGCCCCGGACACGGTCACCGTGGGCGACATCTTCCACGTCGCGGTCCGGCTCGATCTGCCGCCCGGCTTCCGCATCGAATCGCCCGACTCGCTCGACGTGTCCGGCGACATCGAGAACGCCGGCCGGCCGCGGGTCTCCTCCCAGCCGCGGGAGGGCGGGGGACAGCGGCTCACGCTCGCGTACCCGCTCACCGCATGGCGGCCGGGGCCGGTGTCTCTCCCGCCGCTCCCGCTCCGGCTGATCGGGCCAGGCGAGGACGCCCGCACGCTGGACCTCCGCCTGCCGGGCGCCGTCGTGCGCTCGGTTTTGCCGCCGGACACGGCGGGCATCGAGCCGCAGCCGCTGAAGGACGTGCTCGGCGGAGAACGCGTCCTCTGGCCGATCCTGCTGGCGCTCGCCCTGCTCGCGGCTGCGGCGGCAGGGCTCATCGTCTGGCTGCGACGCCGCAGGCGTGCGGACGCGCCCGTGCTCGCGCCGGCCCTGCCGCCCCGGGAGCGCGCCCTGGCCGCGCTCGACCGTGCCCGCGAGCTGGGGCTGGTCGAGGCGGGCGAGGTCAAGGCGTTCTACACGCTCATCACGGACGCGCTGCGCGAGTTCCTCGAGGCCGTGGAACCGCGCTGGAGCCGTGACCTGACCACGAGCGAGGTCCTGGCGGCGCTGCGCGGCGAGCTGGACCCGCAGGCGTGGGAGGCGCTCGCCCGGGTCTGCGAGGCGGCGGACATGGTCAAGTTCGCCCGCCGCCGGCCGGACGCGCCGGTCGCGTTCGAGGAGTGGCAGGCCGCGCGGGACTGGGTCGCCTCCTTCGAGCGGCCGGTCGCCGCCGCCTCGGCCACCGCCACGGCCTCCGCCGCCGGCGCGCCCACCCAGCCCTCGCCGGAGGCCGCATGAGGTTCGGCTTCGAGAACCCGTGGGCCCTGCTGCTCCTGCCGGCGCTCCTGGCTGCCGTGCTCTACGGCCGCCGGCGGTGGCGCCGCCCGCGGCTGACGTTCTCGCGAGCCGAGGCGCTCGCTGGCCTGGGCGCGGGCCGCGCTGAAGCGCTGGCCCGTCTCCCGGACGTCCTGCGCCTCGTGCTCCTCGTCGCCCTCGTGCTGGCCCTCGCCGGGCCAAGGACCGGCGTTTCGGCCGTGGACGTGGACGCGGAGGGCATCGCCATCGTCATCGCCGTGGACATCTCCAGCTCGATGCTCGCCGAGGACTTCCAGCCCCGGAACCGGCTCGCGGTGGCCAAGGAGAAGGTGATCTCGTTCATCCGCGGCCGTCGCTACGACCGCATCGGCATGGTCGCCTTCGCGGGCGAGGCGCTGACGCAGGTCCCCATCACGGTGGACTACGACGTTCTGTATCGCGCGATCGAGCAGCTCGAGGTCGGCTCGCTCGAGGACGGCACCGCGATCGGCACGGCCATCGCGACCGCCGCCAACCGGCTGCGGCAGGCGCCCGGCGAGTCTCGCGTCATCATCCTCATGACCGACGGCGAGAACAACCGGGGCGAGGTGGACCCGCTGACCGCAGCGCAGGCGGCGGCTGCCTTCGGCATCAAGATCTACGCGATCGGCGTGGGCACCGAGGGCATCGCGCCCATCCCGGTGAGGCGCGGAATGTTCGGCGGGTACGAGTACGCGAACCTGCCGGTGCACATCGACGAGGAGCTGCTCAGCTCCATCGCCGAGATCACGGGCGGGCGCTACTTCCGTGCGACCAACGAGGCGGCGCTGGACAGCATCTACCGGCAGATCGACCAGCTCGAGAAGACGGAGGTGGAAGTGCGCCGCTACACGGAATATACGCCGCGTCACCTCCCGTTGCTTCTCATGGCGGCGACCCTGCTGCTCGTCGAGTGGGGGCTGCGGGCGAGCCGCTGGGGGAGGGTGCCATGAGCTTCGCGCGGCCGGATCTGCTCTGGCTGGCCGTGGTGCTGCCCGTGCTGGTCGCGGCGGGCGTCCTGGGCTACGCGCGCCGGCGGCGCCGGGTGGCCGCGCGCCTCGGCGCGCCGGAGCTGGTGAGGCGGCTGGGGGCGGGCGAGCTCCAGCGGCCGATCGCCGGCGGGCTGGTGCTCGTCGTGCTGGCGGCGGCGGCGCTCGGCTTCGCCGCCGCGGGCCCGCGGTGGGGCTGGCGTGCGGTGGAGCATCACGGCCGTGCGCGGAGCATCGTGCTGGCGCTCGACGTCTCGAAGTCCATGTTTGCGCGGGACCTCACGCCGAGCCGGCTGGAGCGGGAGCGGCTGCTGGCGCGCCGCCTGCTGCGGGAGCTGGGCGGAGACCGGATCGGATTGGTGGCCTTCGCAGGACGGGCTTATATCCTTGCTCCCCTGACACTTGACCACAGCGCGCTCGAGCTGTACGTGGATGCGTTGGACCCGGACATCGTCAGCTACGGCGGTTCCTCGCTCGCAGCCGCGCTGCGTCAGGCGACCGACCTCGCGCTGGGTCAGGAGTCGGCAGGCCGCGACCGGGCGATCGTGCTGGCGACGGACGGGGAGGCGCACGAACCGGAGGCGGCCGTGCTCGCGGAAGCGAAGCGTGCGGCCGACGCGGGCATCGTCGTCCACACGGTGGGCATCGGCGGCACGCGCGGCGAGCCCATTCCCGAGCGAGACCCGCGCACGGGCCAGCTCAGCGGCTACAAGCGGGACGCGAACGGGGAGGTGGTGATGTCGCGGCTGAACGAGGCGTTGCTCTCGCGGATCGCGGAGATGACGGGTGGGCGCTACGTGCGCCTGGACGAGGCCGGGGCGACGGACCGGCTGCTGGGGGCGCTCCGAGCCGTCGAGCAGACGCATGTGCAGGGGGAGCGGTCCCTCGAGCCGCGACCGCGGCACGCGTGGTTCGTGGCGCTCGCGCTGGTGCTCCTGGCCGCCGAGGCGATCGTGTCCCGGACAGGCGCGCTCCGTGCGGCGCCCGTGCAGGGACAGGCGCGGAGGGGTGCATGAGAGTAGGGGCTACCGGCCTGGCATTGCTCGCGGGCCTGCTCCTGGCGGGCTTCGGCATCGGCGACCTCGAGCGCGGCAATCGGCTGTACCGCGCGGGCCGTTACGCTGAGGCCGTGGAGGCGTACCGGGCCGCGCTCGCTGCTGGCAAGGACACGCCCGAGCTCCGCTACAACCTGGGCACGGCTCTGGTCCGGCTCGGCCAGTACGAGGAGGGCGAAACGCACCTGCGGGCCGCGCTCTCGTCCATCGATCCGGACCTGCGCCAGCGCACGTTGTACAACCTCGGCAACCGCTTCCTCGAGGAAGCACGCGGCGCGACCGATCCGCAGGCGCAGGCCGCGCTGCTCGACCGCGCGATCGCGTCGTACCGCGAGGCGTTGCGGCTGCAGCCGGGGGACGCCGCCGCCAAGTGGAACCTCGAGCTCGCGCTGCGGGAGGAGGAGCAGCAGCAGCGCAACCCGCAGTCCGGCGAGGGGGAGGAGCAGTCGTCGCGGGACCAGCAGGACACCGCGCCGTCCGGAGGCCAGAGTCCGGATACTCCCGCGCAAGCGCAGCCCGGCCAGGATCACCGGGCGAGGCCGCAGCCCACCGGCGGCATGACCCGGGAGCAGGCGGAGCGGATCCTCAGCGCCGCGGAGCAGGACGAGCGCGAGCTGTATCGCGAGCGCATGCGGCGCAGCCAGCGGGAACGCCCCGTGGAGCGCGACTGGTGATGCTCGCTTCGCTCCTCTTGCTGCCGGCCGTCGTTGCGTTCCAGGCGCAGGATCCCGTTCGCGTGTCTGCGACCCTGACGCCTGCCGCCGTGCAGGCCGGCGAAACCGCGGTGCTCGAGGTCACCATCGAGACGCGGGGCCCGTCGCCGGACGCCATCACCATGCCGCCGCTGCCGTCCGGGCTGGAGGTCCTGGGCAGCAGCGACTTCACCCAGCTCCAGCTCTCGCTCCCGGGAGGTAGGCGCCGCACCGTGCGCCGGCAGATCACGCTGGTCGCGCGCACGCCGGGCACGTACGAGATCCCGCCCGTGGCGGTTCGGGTGGCTGGCGATGAGTATCGTACGCAGGCGCTGACGCTCGTGGTCTCCGGCAGCGCGAGCGCCCGGCCTCGGGCCAGCGGGCCGAACGACGAGGTGATCCTCCGCGCCTGGCTCGTCCCGGACACTGCGTACGTGGGTCAGCAGGTCACGCTGCGCGGCGAGGTGCTGTTCGCCAGCGTCCTCCGCATGCAGCTCCGCCGGGCGCCGGATTACATTCCACCGACTCCATCCGGCTTCTGGGTCCACGACCTCAGCGCCTCCCCGACGGTCCAGCCCCGAAACGTGGGCGGCGAGCTCTACGAGGCGCAGACCTTCGAACGCGCGTACTTCCCGCTGGCGCCCGGCGAGTACGTGCTGGATCCCGTCCGCCTCCAGTACGACGTCCGCCGCGGGTTCCTGTTCGCGCCGGAGAGCCACGAGCTCACGACGGACTCGCTGCGCCTCGTCGTCCGCCCCCTGCCAGAGGAAGGGCGCCCCGCGAGCTTCGCCGGCGCCGTCGGCCGCTACCGCATCCGCGCCCGCATCGAGCCGCGGGAGGTGCCGGCAGGGGAGGCCGCGGCCCTGGTCCTCGAGGTGGAGGGGGAAGGGAACATCAAGGCCCTCCCGCCCCCCGCGCTCCCGCCGATCGAGCACGCCCGGGTCTTTTCGCCCAGCGAAGAGGCGGAGATCGAAGCGCGTGGCGGGGTGCTCCGCGGCGTCAAGCGCTTCACCTGGGTGCTCGTCCCGGAGCGCCCGGGCAGACTCCAGCTCCCGCCGCTGGAATACGCGTACTTCGACCCGGAGCTCGGGGAGTACGACGTCGCCCGCGCCTCGGTCCCGGCGCTCGAGGTCGCCGCGGGCGTCGCAGGCGTCGCCGCGGCCGGGCGCGGCGCGACCCTGGCGGTGATCCGGGCCGCGCCTGCGGGGCCGCCGCCGCTGCGCTGGGTCCGCTCGCCGTGGTTCGCGGCCGTCCCGTTCCTGCCGCTGGCCGCCATCGGCTTGGCGCTCGCGCGCCGGCGCCGGGCGCGCCTCGGCGCAGCGCCATCCCGGCGCAAGCTCCGGGTGCAGCGCCAGGAGCGCTTCGCGGCCCTCCAGGCCATCGTCGCCGACGACGCCGCGGCCTTCCTCGCCCGGCTCGCCGAGGCGATCCGGTGCTCCCTCGCCGATCTGTTCGGGCTGCGAGAGTTCGAGCGCGCTGCGCCGGCGGAGGTGCGCCGGCTGCTCGAGGACTGCGGCGTCGGCTCCGGCCTGGCCGGCGACCTGTCACGGCTGCTGGAACGGGTGGAGGCGGCACGCTTCGAGCCGCGGCCTCCGGGGCCGGAGGCCCGGCGCGCGTTCCTCGCAGAGGCGGAGCGGCTGCTCGACGTCGTGGATCGGGATCCCCGCGGCGGTCCGCGCGCGGCCGGCGCCACGGCCGGGATCCTCGTCCTCGCCGCCCTCGCCGCGGCGCTGCCCGGGCGCCTGGAGGCAGCGCAGGCGCCGCCGGACGGGGACGACTTCTCCGCCGCGGTCCGCGCCTACGCCGCAGGCGACTTCGAGGCCGCAGCCGCCGGGTTCCGGCGGTTCATCGAAGCCAGCCCGGAGGACGCCAACGCCTGGTACAACCTCGGGAACGCGTACTTCGGGGCGGGCGATCGCGGCCGCGCGATCTGGGCCTGGCTGCGGGCGGCCCAGCTCCGGCCGCGCGACAGGGACGCCCGCGCGAACCTCAGCGTCGCCCAGGCAGGCCGGGAGCTGGTGCAGCGCGCCCTGCCGCCCGTGCCGCTTTCCAGCGACGAGCTGGTGCTGTTCGCCTGCCTGTCCTGGCTGCTGGGTTGCGCGCTCCTCGGTCGGGGGCTCCTCCGGCGGAGCAGGGGGGCTACCGTTGCGGCGGCCCTGCCGATCGCGCTCGCGGCCGCCCTCGCCGCGGTGTGGGTCGCGCCACGGGTGCGGCCGCCCCTGGCCGTCGTGATCGATGGGCCCGCTCCGCTGCTGGCCGCACCGGTACCTCGCGCGGAGGCGTTCCGGTCGTTGGACGCCGGTTCCGGCGTTCGAATCCTCGAGGTGCGCGGCGAGTGGCTCCGCGTCGCCACGTTCGATGGCGGCCAGGGCTGGCTCGAGGCCGAGCGGGCCGCACGGCTCTGAGGCGCCCCGAGCCGGCTCGGCGCCGAGCCGGCTGAGCGACTGTGGAGCCCCCTGGGCGGCTTACGGCGCCCCGCCTGCGCTGTGCCCCCCGATCTCCGCGTCGTAGCCCTGGCGGCGCAGCGCCGCCACGAGCTGCTCGGGCGTGATGTGCGTCTCGTCGTACTCGACCTCGGCTCCGCCCGGGTTTCCTGCCCGCACGGCGGCGGTCCGCACGCCACGGTGCGCGGTCAACGCCTTCTCCACCTCCGCGGCGCAGTGCGCGCACGTCAGCGCCCGGATCTTGAGGTTCGCCGTCTTCAAACTCCCCTCCTGGGCAGGGGCCCACTGTCGAAGGGGCAGCAATCGTGCCCGCAGCGCGCTTGACGGGCGCCGCGCGCCGGCAGATACTTTCGGCCGACTCTCGCATGGGCCAGGACTGAACCGCGAACGGGCCGGGTGACGTTGCCGGAGTTCCCGAATCTCACCGTCGTGCAGCACCCGCTGATCCAGCACAAGCTGACGGTGCTGCGAGACCGGAACACGTCCAAGAAAATCTTCCGCGAGCTCGTAGACGAGATCACGATGCTTCTCGCCTACGAGGTGACGCGCGACCTGCCGCTCGAGCCGGTCCCGGTTGAGACGCCGCTCGAACGCACGACCGGTTACATGGTGAGCGGCAAGAAGTTAGTGCTCGTGCCCATCCTGCGGGCCGGCCTGGGGATGGTCGAGGCGATGCTCCGGCTCATGCCGTCGGTCCG
>DATCLK010000056.1:0-7510 GCA_036563975.1 Longimicrobiales bacterium
ATCGGCGAGGGGACGGGCGGCGTGACGGAGTCGCTGCGGGAGCGGGTGATCCTGCCGCTCACGGGCGTGTACCGCGAGAACGACCACGTGCTCGGTCACGAGCTGGTGCACGCGTTCCAGTACGACCTGGCGACCTCGCCCTTCGGGGGTGGATTCGAGGGGCTGGGTCGGCTGCCGCTGTGGGTGATCGAGGGGCTCGCGGAGTATCTCTCGCTCGGCCGCCATGATCCGCATACGGCCATGTGGTTGCGCGATGCGGTGCTGCGCGGCGACATGCCGACCATCGCGCAGTTGACGCGCGATCCGCGCTACTTCCCGTACCGCTTCGGCCACGCGCTGTGGGCGTACATCGGCGGCCGCTGGAACGACTCGACGGTGGGGGTGCTGTTCCGCACGGCTTCGCGGGACGGTTGGGAGCGCGCGCTGGTGAAGGTGCTGGGCACGAACAGCGCCGAGTTGTCGCGGGAGTGGCACGCTGCCATCCGGGAGGCCTACTTCCACGCGATGCAGGGCCGCACCGCTCCGGCGGACGCGGGCGACCGTCTCATCCCCGTGCGCGAGCCGGGCGAGATGAATCTCTCGCCGGTGCTGAGCCCGGACGGGCGGTACGTCGCTTTCTTCTCGGAGCGCGGGCTTTTCACCGTGGAGATCTGGGTGGCCGACGCGCGGACGGGGAAGGTGCTGCGGAAGCTGGCCGGCCCGAACACGGACACGCACTTCGACGCGATCAGCTTCATCAACTCGGCGGGGACGTGGTCGCCGGACGGGCAGAAGTTCGCCTTCGTCGCGATCGCGGAGGGGGGCCACCAGCTCGCGGTGCTGGACCTCGCATCGGGTGATGTCGAGCGGATCCCGGTACCGGGCGTCGGGGCGATCTCGGGGCCGGCATGGTCGCCGGATGGCCGGAGCATCGCGTTCTCGGGCATGGTCGGCGGCGTGAGCGACCTGTATGTGCTGGATCTCGAGAGCGGGGCAGTCCGGCAGCTCACGCGGGACCGCCACGCGGACCTGCAGCCGGCGTGGTCGCCGGATGGCCGCACGCTGGCGTTCGTGACGGACCGGGGCGCCGCAACGGATTTCGACCGTCTGACCTACGGCCCGCCGCGGCTCGCGCGGATCGCTGCTGACGGCGGCGACCTGGAGCTGCTGACCGTGTTCGAGGGCGCGAAGCACCTGAGCCCGCAATTCTCGCCGGACGGCGCGGACCTCTACTTCATCTCGGACCGCGAGGGGTTCAGCGATATCTACCGCCTCGAGCTCGGGAGCGGCGAGGTGTTCCAGGTGACGCGACTCGCGACGGGGGTGAGCGGCATCACCGCGCTGGCGCCGGCGCTCTCCGTCGCTTCGCGGACCGGGCGTCTCGCGTTCTCCGTGTTCGAAAACCGCGGCTACGGCATCTACGCGCTGGATCCGGCGGCAGCCCGGGGCGAGCGCGTGCCGCAGGGCGACCTGAAGGCCGCCATCGCGGCCACGCTGCCGCCGGCGGGCGCGGAGACACAGGTCGGCGCGTACCTGGCCGATCCCCTGGCCTGGCTTCCCGAGCCGCAGCTCTACGACGTGACGGATTACCGGCCTTCGCTCGGGCTCGACTACATCGGCGCGCCGACGGTCGGCGTGGGGACGGGGAGCCTGGGCACCTATCTGGGTGGCAGCGCGGCGCTGTACTTCGGGGACATGCTCGGCAACCGCACGCTGGGCGTCAGCGTGTTCGCCGCAGGCACGCCCAAGGACGTCGGCGGCGAAGCGTTCTACATGAACCGGTCCCGGCGCTGGAACTGGCTGGTGGGGGGCGGCCGCGTGCCGTACCTGACCGGCTTCACCACCCTGGGAGCCGGGATCGTGGACGTCGACGGCCAGCCGGTGCTCGGCCGGCGGATCTCGCAGTACCGGGAGCGCACCTACTACGACCAGGTGCTGGCCGGGACGCAGTACCCCTTCTCCACCACACGCCGCTTCGAGCTGACGGGCGGCTACGCACACATCGGCTTCGACCGCGAAGTCGAGGAGACGATCATCGTCGGAGGCCGGGAGGTTTCCCGCGAGACGCGGGAGCTGCCGGCGCCGGAGGGCGTGCATCTCGCGCAGCTCTCGGCTGCGCTGGTCGGAGACAACTCCTACTTCGGATTCACCTCGCCCGTCTCGGGCGGTCGCTACAGGCTGGAGGTGTCCCCCCGCATCGGCACGCTCAACTACCAGACGCTCCTCGCCGACTGGCGGCGCTACTTCTTCCGCGCGCCCGTCACGCTCGCGCTGCGCGGCCTCCACTACGGCCGCTACGGGAAGGATGCGGAAAGCGAGCGGTTGAACCCGCTGTTCCTGGGTGAGCAAACACTGGTCCGGGGTTACAGCTTCGGCTCGTTCGAGCCGGGCGAGTGCAGCGGCGCCTCGACGTGCCCCGAGTTCGACCGCCTCGTCGGCAGCCGGATTGCCGTGGCGAACCTCGAGCTGCGCGTGCCGCTCTTCGGCACCAGCCAGTTCGGCCTGATCTCCTTCCCTGCCCTGCCGACCGAGTTGAGCGTCTTCCTGGACGCGGGCGCGGCCTGGACGGGCGATGAAGGCGTGGAGTGGGACCTGGCGCGGCGCTCCACCCAGCGCACGCCGGTGCTGAGCACCGGGATCAGCGCACGGGTGAACGTGCTCGGCTACCTCGTGCTGGAAGCGTACTACGCTTACCCCTTCCAGCGGCCGGAGAAGGGGTGGCACTGGGGCTTCCAGATCGCGCCCGGATGGTGACGCCGGCGGAGAGCCCCTGCGCTCACCGCCCCCGGCGCCCTCCTCGCGTGTGATGCGATCGCTGCGCGCGGGCCTTCCGCCCGCGCGCTCGTTTCTGCGGGGCCGTCATGCGCTCCGCCATGGTCAGCGAGAGTGACCGGGTCTTCGCGGGTCCCGGCATTATGGGCGCGGCGAACTCGCCCGCAGCATCGGGCCGCCGATCCTCGATCTCGGGAGGCGAGCGCTCACCCGGCCGCTCGCCGACGTCCTCATCGCGGAGCACGATCGCCGATCCTCGGTCGGGAGCGTCGATCGCTCACCCGACCGGGCGCTGGCGCCTTCATCGCAGAAGCCCGGGCGCCGGTCCTCGATCGAGAGGGGCGGGGGGCCGGAGCCGCCGCGTCATGCCCGCGGAGATCTCCGGCCCCGAGAGAGGCGAAGCGGCGTCGAAGCGCTACGCCGCGAGGAGTCGAATGGCGAGGTAGCCCAGCAACGCGATGGGGGCGACCACGAAGAGCAGCACCTTGATCGCGAAGAGGGCGAGGGAAACCACCGCACCAACGAAGGCGCCGACGACCCAGACCGCCGCAGCCACGACGGCGCCCACGATCAGAACCGGCAGCGCGACGGCGCCGGCGACCAGGAGCAGCGGCACGGCGATCAGGCCCGCAACCGCCGCGAACGGGCCGGCGAGGGGCAAGGCCGCAAACACCGCGAGCACGAGCAGGAACAGGACCAGGCACAGTCCCAGCGCGAAGCGGATCATCGTCCTCACACGCGAGTTGGAGGTCGTGCGGCGCGTGCGGCGCGTGCGGCGCCGCGCAATGCCCTACGGGACCCGGCAGGTCGGGGTTTCAACGTTCCGGCTGGAGGAGCGGCCGGCGGGGTGAGGACGGCGCGTGCGAGTCGGAGCAGGTCGAGGCGAGTGGGTCCCGGCTGCCGGCGCGGCTACTGCTTCCCCGCCCATCCAGCAACTCACGAACCTTGCGGGCGAGCGCCGCTGGCGTGAACGGTTTCTCGATGAACGCCACATCCGGGTCGAACAGGCCACGCCGGACGATCGCATCGCCGGTGTAGCCGGACATGAACAGCACCCGCAGGCCAGGCCAGATGGCCGCGAGTTGCCGGGCGAGCTCGCGGCCATCCATGTGGGGCATGACGAGGTCGGTGAGGAGCAGGTCGACCGGCTCCGCGCTGTCGCGCGCCAACTGCAGGGCCTCGGCGCCGTGCTGAGCGGTGATGACCCGGTAACCTTTCCGTTCGAGGATCTGGCGCGCGAGCGCACGCACGGCGGCCTCGTCCTCCACGAGCAGGATGGTCTCATCACCGGAAAGCGCGGCCACCTCCTGCGCCACGACGGCGGGCTCCACGGCCGCATCCACGCGCGGCAGGTAGATCTTGAAGGTGGTCCCCTGCCCCGGCTCGCTGTACACCCAGATGAAGCCGCCACTCTGCTTCACGATGCCGTAGACGGTGGAGAGCCCGAGCCCTGTTCCCTTCGCCTTGGTCGTGAAGAACGGCTCGAAGATGTGGGGCTTGATCTCTTCGGGGATGCCGGTGCCCGTGTCCGAGACCGATAGGCGGACGTAGCGGCCGGCGGGCTGGACGCCGCCGTGCTGGCCCGCCATGCTCTCGTCGACTTCCACGTTGTCGAGCTCGATGGACAGCACCCCGCCACCCGGCATCGCATCGCGCGCATTCACGGCCAGGTTCAGGATCACCTGCTGGATCTGGCCGGGGTCTGCCCGGACGCGGCCGAGACCGGGCTCGGCACGGGTACTCAGTTCGATGTCCTCGCCGATCAAGCGGCCGAGCATGCTCTGCGTCTCGGCCACCACGGTCGTCAGGTCGAGCACGCGCGGCTGGAGCACCTGCTTGCGGCTGAACGCCAGGAGCTGACGCGTGAGCGACGCCGCGCGATCCACGCCCCGCATGATCTCCTCGACGCCGGGGCGCAGCGGGCTCCCGGACGGGATCTCATCGAGCAGCAGGGTGGCGTGCCCGCCGACCGCCGTGAGAATGTTGTTGAAGTCGTGCGCGATCCCGCCCGCCAGGCGGCCGACCGCCTCCAGCTTCATCACCTGCCGGAGCTGCTCCTCGCTCCGTCGTAGCGCGTCCTGCGCACGCTTGCGATCCGTGATGTCACGTCTCACCCCCACCGTGCCGATCCACCGCCCCTCCGCGTCCCGGACCGGCGCCTTCACGGTCTCGTACCAGCGGCACGTGCCATCCGGGAGCTCGATCGCCTCCTCGACGACCAGCGAGCGCCCCGTCTCGAGCACGCGCGCGTCCTCGGCCTGATACCGCGCCGCCCGATCGGCGGGCCAGATCTCCGCATCCGTGCGGCCGACCACCTCGGCTCGCGTCCAACCGCATTGCCGCGCGAAGGCGTAGTTCACGGCGAGGTAGTGGCCGTCGGCGGTCTTGAGCCATGCGGCATCCGGGATGTTGCACAGCAGCGCCTCCTGGAGCCGCTGCGCGGTCTGCAGCGCCTCGAGCATGGCCCTGCGCTCCGCCACCTCCTCCACCGCCATGATCACGTAGTCCTCGGCACCCTCGGGCCCGCGAGCACGCGAGGCCTTCAGGTTGACCCAGACCGCGGTGCCATCCCTGCACAGGAGCTGCACCTCGAGCGCGTACGCATCCAGCGCCCGCCGCCGGAGCCGCTGCAAAAGAATGTGCAGCATCGCATGGTGATCGGGATGGAAGACGTCCCGGTACTGCGCCCCGATCAGCTCCGCCTCCATGCGACCCAACAGCTCCAGCAGCCGGGCGTTCACCTCCAGCCAGCGCCCGTCCAGGTCGAGGATTGCCATGCCGACCGGCGCACGCTCGAACGCGGCGCGCAGCCGCTGCGCCCGCACCTCGGCAGCGGCTGGCGCCGTCGTCGGCGTGGGAGGACCCGGGGAGGGCGCCCCGGTCCCCTGCCGCCCGCTCCGCCCCTCCGCCGCCCTCGCCCCGTCGCCTGTCATGCGATCGCTCGGGCCTGCTCTCCCTCCACCCCGTCGCGCTCCTCTGCCAATCGCCTCAGCTCCTTCGGCCTCATCGTCGTCGCCCGCAGCAGCGTCATCCAGCGGTCGGCCTGGTCAGCGGACCGCGGAGGCCGCAGCCCGTTCCGTTCCGCGAACAGCTCTCCGAAGATCAGATCCGCGGCTTCGTGGTCACCCAGCTCGATCAGCCAGTACGCCACCGCCTCGCGCAGCGACGCACTCGACGTCGCCTCCGCCATCATGTGGAGCTGCTTCACCGCCAGGACCTCCTGGCCGGCACGCTGCGCCGCCAACACGTAGCTCGCCAGCGCCCGCCTGGCGCCCTCCTCATCTCCCTGCCCGAGCGCGAGCCACGTCAGCGTCGAGCGCGCACGCACCGCTTCCGGGCAGATGCGAAGCACTTTCTGACAGAGCACGGCGGCCGCGTTGAACCGCCCGGCCTCCAGGTACGCATCGATCGCGCGGCCCAGGTACTTCAACGCGCTCGCCTGGTCTCCCGCGGCCAGGCAAAGATCCGCCGCGCGGTTGTAGAGCTGCGCGTCGTACCCCGGCGATGCCTGCTGCGCCTGCCTCTCCAGCGATTCCAGTTCCGTTGCCAGCGAGGCCGGCGGCTCCGGCCGCTGCTTCAAACCGCCGAACAAAGCGCGCATGTCTGCACTCTCCCCGATGCCATCTCTGCGGTGCCGGCCCAAACGATCGACCGCGCCCGCCGGCAACGCCCCCGGCCGGCGCCCTCCCCCGCACCGTGGGGGAGGGCGCCGCCCGAATGGGAGGCGCGCGGGAGGCACGGACCATCCCACCTGCAGCATGATCCACGACTGATTATCGGAAACCGGGAGCGGAAACTTGAACGCGGGGAGCGGAGTAGGCGGCCGGCGCCGATTCGCCGCCGTGCGCCCGCCGCTTCGCCGCCGCCCGCGCGGCGGCGAAGCGGCGGTCCCCACGACTTCGCGGCGGGGCGGTAGCAAAGGTCCTCGCGGAAGCGCCCGTCGCGGACGGCGTCTCCGACGGGCCGGCGGGCCGCGGCGATCAGGCGGGCACGGGTGCCGCCCGGCCCGCCGCCGACCGGGTGGCACGTGCGCTGGCATCGACGACGCGCCGCCTCGCCTCGGAGTCGGGCTCAGCGCCCACGCGCTTCACGCGATGCCGCCGCGCGGGACCCGTCCATGTATGGCCGGAGCGTCCACTCGAACATCGTCCACGTGCGGTTCCACGAGTCGCGCTGTTCGGGCGTGTCGATCCGCTCGAGCGTGCGCGGATCCACCAGCCGGCTGAACCCGTGGCCGCCGGGCGGGTCCACGTAGATCCGGGTCTCCGCGAGGTCCGGCTTCTTCACGCGGAGGGCGTTGATGAGCATCTCCGCTTCCACGAAGTCCACGTCGTCATCGTTCGTGGCCACGTGGACCAGCAGAGGCACCTTCAGCCGATCCACATGATAGACGGGCGAGCGCTCGATGTACTCGCGCCGCTTCTCGAACGGCAGCCCGCGCAACCGCTCCTGCGTCGCAAACAGGCGCTGGTAGCGGGGCCCCTTGTAGGAGAGGCGGAACACCAGGTTGGTCACCGGCACGATCGCCGCTCCGGCCTTGAACGGATTGTCATCCCGGAACAGCGCGAGCAGCGTGATGTACCCGCCGTGGCTCCAGCCCATGATGCCGACGCGGTCCGGATCCACGTGCGGCAGGTTCTCCACCATCCAGTCGTAGGCGGAGATGACGTCGTCCACCTCGTAGCCGCCGTAGTCGATGGCGTTGTGGTGCTCCGCGCCGTAGCCGGTGCTGCCCCGGTACTCCGGCGCGATGATCACG
>DATCLK010000057.1:0-7908 GCA_036563975.1 Longimicrobiales bacterium
CTCGCCGCTGCTGTTCCTGCTGATGAAGGTCTCGCGGCGGCGGCTACGAACCCGCTCGAGAGAGGTCAAGCAGCTCGAGAGCCACGCCCTCGCCGTGGTGCAGGAGGTGCTTACCGCGCTCCGGGTGGTGAAGGCGTTCGGTCGGGAGCGGCGGGAGCAGGAGCGGTTCCTGGACCGGTCGAGCGAGGGGATGTGGGCACGCATCCGGCTGTCCGTCTACGAGGGCGGGCTGCACGTGCTGCTCGGGCTGACGACCGCGGCCGGGACGGCAGCCGTGCTCTTCATCGGCGCGCGCAGCGTGCAGGCCGGCACGCTCACGCTGGGCGAGCTCCTGCTGATCATGGGCTACCTGGCGATGATCTACGAGCCGCTGAAGACGATCAGCAGGCGGATCGCGAGCCTGCAATCGCACCTCGCCAGCGCGGAGCGGGCGTTCCGGCTCCTGGAGGAGCGGCCGGACGTGACCGAGCGGCCCGGCGCACGCCCGCTCGTGCGGGCGCGGGGCGATGTCGTCTTCGACCACGTGTCCTTCGCCTACGACGACGGCCGCTTCGCGGTGCGCGACGTGTCGCTCGCGGTCCCGGCCGGCGCGCGGGTCGGGATCGCGGGGCGGACGGGCGCGGGCAAGACCACGCTGATGAACCTGCTCATCCGGTTTCACGACCCGACCTCGGGTCGCGTGCTGCTGGATGGCGTGGACCTGCGCGACTACCGGTTGACGGACCTGCGCAACCAGTTCGCGATCATGCTCCAGGAGCCCGTGCTGTTCTCGACGAGCATCGCCGAGAACATTGGCTACGCGCTGCCGCACGCGAGCCGCGAGGCCATCGTGCGGGCGGCGAAGATGGCGAATGCGCATGACTTCATCGCTGCGCTGCCGGACGGCTACGACACGGTCGTGGGCGAACGCGGGATGCGGCTCTCGGCCGGCGAACGGCAGCGGGTCGCGCTCGCGCGCGCGTTCCTCAAGGACGCGCCGATCCTGATCCTGGACGAGCCGACGAGCTCGGTGGACATGGGCACGGAGGCGGGCATCGTGGACGCGCTGGAACGGCTCATGAAGGGCCG
Organism: Longimicrobiales bacterium; assembly: GCA_036563975.1. GTDB lineage: Bacteria > Gemmatimonadota > Gemmatimonadetes > Longimicrobiales > RSA9 > RSA9. Next base: position 1,069 of record DATCLK010000057.1, read on the forward strand.
GACGACGTTCATGATCGCGCACCGGCTGAGCACGCTCGAAGGGTGCGACCTGCTGGTGGTGATGGAAAACGGCCGCATCGTCGAGGTCACGCGCGATGTCGCGCGGTTCGTCAGGGAAGGGCTCCGGCGCGGAGGCGGGCGGCGTGACGGCTGACGAACGCGACGCGCCGCATCCGGCGGTGCGGGCGTGGAGCCGCTTGACCGGCGCGGACGCTGCACCCGCGCGGGTCCAGGTGCTGAAGCGGGGGCACAAGTCGCAGGTGTACCGGCTCCACGGCCTGCCGTCGGCGGGCGGCGCGCTGGTCGCGAAGCGCTGCCCGGTCGAGGTCGCGCGGACCGAGCGGACGGTGCACGAGGAGATCCTGCCGCATGTGCCGATCCCGGCGCTGCGGTGCTACGGCTTCATCGAGGACGGGGACCCCACGTTCGGCTGGGTCTTCCTGGAGGATGCGGGCGATGCTGCAGCGACGCGCTCGCACGACGCGCTCATCGCCCGCTGGCTCGGCACGGTCCACGCGGCGGGCGCCGAGCGCGCACGACGGCTGCTCTCGGAGCGCGGCGCGGCGCAGTACCTCGCGCAACTGCGTGCGGGCCGCGCACGCATCGCCGCGCACATGGCGCGGGCCACCATGCCGGCGGACGCGAGCGCGCTGCTCTCGCGCGTCGTCGCCCGCTGCGACGAGATCGAGACGCGGTGGCCGGAGATCGATGCAGCGTGCGCTTCGCTCCCGCCCGTGCTGGTGCACGGCGACATCAAGCGCAAGAACCTTCGACCATGGAACCGCCGCGGACGAGACGAGCTGCTCGCGCTGGACTGGGAGCTCGCCGGCTGGGGCACGCCGGTTCCCGAGCTCGAGCGGTTGAGCGGGGATCGCACGGGCGGCGAGGCGACTGCGCTCGCGCGGCTGTACCTGGAGCACGCGGGCTGGGAGCGCGTGGGGCCGCGGCAAGTGGAGCGGCTCGCGTGGATCGGCGCGGTGGTGCGGCTCGTGGCGTGCATCGACTGGGCGAGCATGGAGCTGGAAAGCGGGAGGGAAGACAAGGCGATGCGCCAGCTCCGCCACTACGACGAGCGGCTGGCCGTGCTGCTGCGCGGCACCGGGCGAGGCGACGCGGGGTGAGGAGCGGGAGGATGGCCGCAGCGAAGACGTCTAGCTGGCGGGGAGAGGGCGGCGTAGGGAGTGACCACGTGATCGAGCGAGGCAACGCGGGGAGCGACTGCGCGATCGAGTGCGGCGGCGGGCGCAAGGGCGCGATCGAACGGAGCGGCGGGAGCGCCAGCGCGATCGAGCGTGGCGGCGAGGGCGATCCGGTGGTGGAGCGCGGCAGCGCGAGCGACGACGCGATTGAGCCCAGCATCATCGGCGACAGTGCCATTCAGCCAGGCCCCGGCGCGGCGCGCCCGCTTCCTTTGCCCGCCGAGCAATCGCTCGCGGCCGGCCTGGCCGCGGTGTTCGGCGTGCAGCCGGAAGAGCTCGTGCTCGAGCGTCGGAGGAACCCGCAGGCCAGCACGTTCCCGGGCGAGTTCGTGCGTTGCCAGCTGCCGGACGGCAGGTGCCTGGAGCTGTGCTGCAAGTACGGCGCGGACGAGAGCGACGGCTGCTACGGGCACCGCGGGAATGCGGCGTACGAGGCCGCGGTCTACCGGCTGCTGATGCGGCGAGGCGTGCCCGGCGTGCCGTGCCTGCACGGCACCTTCGCGGAACCGGCGGCGCGCAGGACATGGCTGGTGCTCGAGCGTGTGCCTGGCCTGCGCATCGATGAGCTGCCGGACCCGGTCCACGCGATGCGCGCCGCGGCCGCGTGGGCGGGTCGGCTCCATGCAAAGAATCCACTGGCCAAGGCCCGGGATGCCGGCGTGCCGCTGATCCGGCACACGCTCAGCTACTACCTCGGCTGGATCCATCGCACCATCGAGTTCGCGCGCCCGCTCCACGGGCGCTGCCCGTGGCTTCCGGAGCTCGCGCGGCACGCGGACGAACTGGTCGCGCCGCTGCTCACCGCTCCCCGCGTGCTGATCCACGGCGAGTACTACCCGCACAACGTGCTGGTCCACGATGGCGCCGTGTTCGCCGTGGACTGGCAGTCCGCCGCGGTCGCGGCCGGCGAGCTGGACCTCGCCGCGCTCACGGAGCACTGGCCGGCAGAGATCGCGGACGCGTGCGCGCGCGAGTACCGCGAGGCGCGGTGGCCCGCGGGCGCGCCGGCGTCATTCGACGCGGTGCTCGAGGTCGCCAGGATCCACTGGCTGTTCCGCTGGCTGGGCGACCGGCCGCAGTGGACGCTCGGCGAGCGCGCGCGGTGGCGGTGGCAGATGCTGGAGCGGGTGGCTGCACGCCTCGGCCTGACATGAGCACGGCGACGAGCGGCGCCGAACGGATGCCGCGGATCGCGGGTGCGGGCGCGGGCGCCGCGCGCGGCGAACGGCTCCGCATCATCGTCGCGGGGCTGATCGCGCGCTACCCGCTGGGCGGCATGGCCTGGCACTACCTCCAGTACCTGCTCGGGCTCGCCGCGCTCGGCCACGACGTCCACTACATCGAGGACTCCGGAGAGTGGCCGTACGACGCCGCGCTGCGCCAACCCGCGCGACGCGCCGACGTCAACGTCCCCTACCTCGCCGGCCTCATGGCACATTTCGGCCTGGCCGACCGGTGGGCGTACCGCGTCCCGGACCTCGACGGGCCGCGGTGGTTCGGCATGAGCGACGCGCGCCGCCGCGACGTCGTCGCCAGCGCCGACCTCCTGATCGACGTGTCCGGCACGGTGGACCGGCCGGAGGCGTACCGCGCCGTGCGCCGCCTCGCGTACGTGGATACGGACCCCGTCTTCGTGCAGATCCGATTGGCGCGCGGCGAGCCGCGGCTGGTGGAGCGCATGCGCGCGTACGACGTGCACTTCAGCTTCGGCGAGCGCGTGGCGGAGCGCATGCAGCCGACAGGGCAGTCGTGGCTGCCCACGCGCCAGCCGGTCGTGACCTCTCTGTGGCGGAGCGAAGGGCCGCCCCGGACCGTCTACACGACCGTGATGAACTGGAGCAGCTACGCGTCAGAGGTGCACGAGGGGCGGTACTACGGCCAGAAGTCCGTCGAGCTCGAGCGGTTCCTGGACCTGCCGCAGCGGCTGCCGCAGGTGCGGCTGGAGCTCGCCACCGGGCCCGGCCACCGCGAGCGCACGCCGGTCACGCGGCTGCGCGCGCACGGCTGGCGCGTGCGGGACGCCATGCGGCTGTGCCCGGATCCCGAGCGCTATCGCCGCTACATCCAGCGCTCGAAGGGCGAGTGGAGCGTGGCGAAGAACGGGTACGTCACCGGACGCGCCGGCTGGTTCAGCGAGCGCTCCGCATGCTACCTCGCCGCGGGCAGGCCGGTCATCGTGCAGGACACCGGCTTCGCAGACGACCTGCGCAGGGGCGCCGGCATCGTTCCGTTCTCCACACTGGAGGAGGCGGTGGAGGCGGTGCGCGCGGTGGAAGGCGACTACGCGCGGCACGCCGCTGCCGCGCGCGCGATCGCGGAGGAGTGCTTCCGCGCCGACGTCGTGCTGCGCTCGCTCATCGAGCGGGCGATGGGGTGAGGCACTCAGCGGCGGGCGGCCCGCGCCAGCGCTCGCACGTGGCTCCCGTGCGCCGGCGGCAGCACGCACGGGACGCGCCCGGCGACGTCGCGCGCGCCCGATGTGCGTCGATCGCGCATCGCGTCCCCATGAGGTCGTCGTCGCCTAGCTTACCTGGCCTGACATGCTCCTCCGGCCCACCCCGACGAAAGCGATGGCGAAGACCAGATGGATGACGGCGAACACCCACGTCAACTGCCGCGCTCCACTGACCAGCCCCCACAGATCCAGAGCGGCGATGGCGCCGAAGCCGACGATGTTGCCGAGAATGATGGCGTCCCGCGCCGCGGATGGCCCCGCGTTTCTCGCCATCCAGTCGAGCACCGCAATCCCGAGGAACGGGCTGCCGAAGAGCCGCAGGTAGGCGATCAGCGCTGGAGAGGCGTCGTCCGGGACGGCGCCGGCGCCGACGGCGCGCGGCGCGAAGATGAAGGCGAGGCCCGCTAGCGCGGTGTAGACGGCGGCGACGGTGAGCAGGATCCGGAGCGCCATGGGCATCCTCCTCGTCCATCTCCGATTCCGATTTCAGCGTGCGGGCGGCACCGCACCCGTGTCGGGTGCCGGCTCGGGCGGCTCGTCGAGCGTGCCGATGTCCCGGACGATCAGCCAGGCGCCGTTCGTGCGGCGCAGGTATCCCGTATGCCAGCCCCGCGCCAGGAGCGCCTGGCCGCCGGCGCGCGGCCAGGCCGTCGTCACCTCGCGCACGCGAACCGTCGCGGAATCGGCGCCGAGCGCGACGATCTCGAGATCCCACGTGATCCGCTCGGCGTAGGTCTCGAGGAACGCGCCCAGCGCCTCACGAACGGCCTCGCGGCCCACGAGCGAGTCGCCCGATGGAGTCTCGAAGACGACGTCCGGCGCGAGAACGGGCATTGCGCGCTCGATCTCGCCCGCCTCGATGGCCCCGAACCAGGTGGCGTACGCAGCCCTCACCGCCGCGCTGTCGCGGGCCGTCACCTCGTTCGGGCGATCGCCGCCGGTGCCACGCTCGCAGGCAGCGATGACCATGAACACGAGCCACGCCGGCGGCCGCCAGTGTTGTCGCCAGCCGATCATCACCTCAGCGGCGCACCCCGCGCCCGAATCGTACCTCGCCGCCACGATCTCGACACCTCCACAGGGCTGCTCGCAGCCGGAATCAGCGGTCGCGCCCGACAGCGGTCACGAACGACTTCGTCACGCTGGCGACCAGGAACCTCGACGACGCGTTCGGGTTGCCGACGGCGCTTGTGAGGATCTTGTCGCCCGGCCGTAGTAACATCCATCACGAATCCGTGAATGTACCTCTTCCTGGTTGTTTCTGCGACGATCTCGTCGAGCAGATCGCGGGCGAGAACTCTGCCCAGGTCTGGCCGCCTCCGCCTCACCGGTCGCGGCGGCCCTATCGATGTGCGAGCAGGGGGGCCCGCTCCGGACGTCCGCTGCTGTCCCGCCGCGGGCCGGCCCTCGCCCGCGCCGGTCCATCGAACCCGAGCCGGGCCGGTGGGTACCTGGCGCCGCGGGAGGTGGGCGCCGGAGCGGAACCCGGGCCCGGGGGTAACCGGCTGCGCGATGAGCGCCGTGTCCGCTCGATGGCCCCCGGCTGGGCGGAACGCGCGCCCGGTGCGTGCCCGGCCCGGCGGGGCGCCGCGCACCGGTGGTGTCACGCACCCTCGGCGCGGGTACGACGCTCCGCCGGGTGGTGGGCGTCGCTGGTGCGACACGCACCCGGCGGGGCCCCGACACGCCGCGGGCGCCGTCGGTATTGCACGCCCGCCGCCGGCGGGTACGCGGCTCCGCGCGGCAGGGGCGCCGGCGGCCGAATCCGCCCCAGACGGATCGCCCGGTGCAGCGCCGCCGGGCTCGCCCCGCCAGAGCTCGTGGCCGGCCAGCCTGGACGCAGCCTGGACCCGTGGCGCCCACGGGCGTAGACTGGTGGCGGCGCGGGACCCGCTACGATCGCCGCGCCGCACGGCGGCGCCACGAGCGCCGCAACGCCGGAGCAGATCTCCGCAGAGAACCATCGACACGGCCGCCTCTAGCGGCCGCTGGTACGGAGCCCGACATATCATGATCGCGCGTAGTGTACGTTCGACACTTGGCGCCCTGACCCTCGCGCTGCTGGCCGCGTGCGGGGCAGGGGAGCCGGACTCAGCCGCGACACACTCTGGCGGTGACCACGGCGCCGCGACGGATGCGCCGGCCGCCGTCGGCGCCGTCCCGTTCCCGAGCAGCCCGGACGAGCCGCGGCTCACGAACCTGCGCATGCTGACCCACGGCGGCGAGAACGCCGAGGCCTACTTCTCCGCGGACGGCAAGCGCCTGATCTTCCAGGCGACGCGGCCGGGCGAGAGCGAGTGCGACCAGATCTATGTCATGGACGTGGACGGCACCAACCTGCGCCGCGTGTCCACCGGCCTGGGCCGCACGACGTGCGGTTACTTCTTCCCGAGCGGCGACAAGATCATCTTCAGCTCGACGCACGAGGTCAGCGAGGCGTGCCCGCCGCGGCCCGACTACAGCCGTGGCTACGTCTGGGCGCTCTACGACTACGACATCTACATCGCCAACGCCGACGGCTCGGACCTCCGCAAGCTGACCGACACGCCCGGCTACGACGCGGAGGCGACGATCTCGCCCGACGGCTCGAAGATCGTCTTCACCTCGCTGCGCGACGGCGACCTCGACATCTACGTCATGGACGCCGACGGCAGCAACGTGAAGCGCCTGACGAACGAGCTCGGCTACGACGGCGGCCCGTTCTTCTCGCCGGATGGCACGAAGATCGTCTACCGGGCCTACCACCCCACGGACTCCGCCGAGATCGCGGACTACCGCTCCTTGCTCGAGGACCGGCTGATCCGACCCGGCAAGCTGGACATCTACGTGATGGACGCGGACGGGTCGAACAAGCGCCGCATCACGAACAACGGCGCGGCGAACTTCGCGCCCTACTGGCACCCCGACGGCCGCCGGATCATCTTCAGCTCCAACCTCGCCGATCCGACCAGCCGGAACTTCGATCTGTACCTGATCGACATCGACGGGAAGAACCTCGAGCGCGTGACGTCGAGCCCCGTGTTCGATGGCTTCCCGATGTTCAGCCCCGACGGCAAGCACCTGGTCTTCGCATCCAACCGCGGCGCGGCCCGCGAGGGCGACACCAACATCTTCATCGCGGACTGGAACGAGCTGGAGTAGGGGGTCGGCAGGATGATGGACACGACCACGCAGATCGTACGCTCG
>DATCLK010000058.1:0-6727 GCA_036563975.1 Longimicrobiales bacterium
CCCAGCTCGTCCTCCACCTTCTCCCGCACCGCCGCCTCGATGCGTTGCCGCAGCGCGGGATCCTGGAGCCGCGCGACGAACGCGGCGTTCCCGCCGTCGCGCGTCCACACGGGGAACAGGTTCGAGAGGCTCGTGCTGTACGCGACGTAGGGGTAGCGGTCGAACATCACATCCGTGCCCGCGGCGCGCGCCGACTCGATCAGGTCCAGCACGGGCTGGCCCTTCCACCAGTTCCGCTTGCCCTGCGCCTTGAGGTGGGAGATCTGTACGGGCACCCCCGCCTGCCGGCCGACGGCGATCGCCTCCTCGACCGCCGCGAGCAGCTCGTCGTCCTCGTTGCGCATGTGGCTCGCGTACGGCAGTCCGGTTCCGCGCAACGCGCGCGCCAGCGCGACCAGCTCGTTCCGGTCCGCAAACGCGCCCGGAGTGTACTCGAGCCCGCTGGACAGCCCGCACGCGCCCTGGCGCAGCGCCTCCTCCACCAGCGCGACCATGCGCGCCAGCTCTTCCGGCGTCGCCGGCCGGTCGTCTTGGCCGACGACGTAGCTGCGGATCGTGCCCGCGCCCACCATGCTCGCCAGGTTCACCGCCGCGCCCTGCTCGTCCAGCCGCCGGAAGAAGCCGCCCAGGTCCCGGAAGTCGAGGTCCACGCCATAGCGCTGGCGGTACGACTCCCGCCGGCGCTCGAACGCCTCCTGCGTCACCGGGCCCACCGAGCTGCCGTCCTGCCCCGCGACCTCGGTGGTGACGCCCTGGCGCACCTTGCTCTCCGCCCGCGGATTGACGAGCAGCACCAGGTCCGTGTGGGCGTGGATGTCGATGAAGCCCGGCGCAAGCGCGAGTCCGCGCAGGTCCACCACCTCCGCGCCACGCGCCGCGAGGCGCGGGCCCACCTCCACGATTCTGTCCCCGCTCACTCGGACGTCCACCTCCACTGGCGGCGCGCCCGTACCGTCGTAGACCAGCGCGCCGCGCAGCAGCAGATCCGCTGCGCCGGCGCGCGGCCGGCCGCGAACCGACGCAGCCTGTGCTGCCGCCCCCAGCGCGCGTTCCGGCGCGAACAGGGCCGGGCCCAGCGCCGCAGCGGCGGCGTGCAGGAATCGTCTGCGATCCATCGCCTCGTTTGTCCTCAGGGAATTCGGATCGACTCTACCGAGTGCGCGTGTGCGCGGCCGCAGCGCCAAGGGGGCGCCGCACCCGCGACCACCAGCCCGGTCCGGCCGGCCCCGGCACGGCTCAGGCCTCGCCCTCGGGCGGCGGCCAGCGGCCGGATTCGATCCGGCGCCGCGGCGTCAGCCGCCGAGCCAGCTTCGGCCCCGCGACGTAGACCCAGCACGGCACTCCCTCCACGAGCGCGGCTACGCGCCGGAACAACCCGGCGGCCACCTCTTCGTAGGTGTCCAGCCGCGCGAGCACGGGCGCCGGGCAGTGCCAGATCTCGCCCTGCACGCGCCCCGTGCCGGCCAGCACCAGCGCCGGGTACTCGCCATCGATGTCGTACAGCGTCCCCGTGATCGTCGCGGGCCCGACCGGCTTGCACCCTTCCAGCAGCACGGCCCCCTCTCCGCTGCGCCGGAGCGTGCCGTACGTGAACAGGTGGAACCCCTTGCCCCGGTAGGGGCGGCTCCGCCGCGCAGGCGCTTCCGCCTCCCCGCCGGCCGCCTCCGGCCGCGGTTCCGTGGAGCCGCCGCCCTCGTGCGCCGCGCCCCTCATCCCCCGCGCCGCCGGATCCGACCCGGCTCGAGCCCGCCCGCCACCAGCAGCTTCTCCTCCAGCCGCTCGGCCTGCTCGGCAGCGAACTCGTGCAGCGCCTCGAGGAGCGCCGCCGCCTCATCGAACCGCTCCGCCGGGAAGTCCCCCGCCTCCGCGTGGCGGAGCGAACCCGCGAGCGCGTCCAGCTCGCGTTCCGCTTTCTCCAGCGCCCGCCTGAAACGCGCCAGCGCCTTGCGCGCTTCCCCTTCGACCGTGCCCCGCATTCCTGCTCGATCCTCCGCGAACCGGCCAGTCTTCCCCCACCACCCGCGCCGCCCCGGAGCGCATGATGGGCCACGGCGCGGGCCAACGCAATGCGCTGGCGGTCCGCCAGCACCCCGGCCCTCGGCCGGGCTCTGGCCGCTAGGTGTCGGGCAGCGGCGTGCGGCCGCCCCGGAAGCGAGCTCCTCGCACCCCTCGCACCCACATCCGGCTCCGCACCCGCCGCACGCCCGGCACCGCGCGGGCCGTCTCCTCCGCGGCCGCCGCGGCCGCGGGGTGGGGGACCGGCCCCTCCAGCGTGATCACCGCATCGTTCGCGTACACCGAGACGTGCGCGGCGGCCTCGCCCATCGTCTCGTAGAGCGCGAAGTCCACCGCGCGGGCGAGGTCGCGATCCCGGAGAGCGTTCAGGTGCCGCGTGTAGGACTCACCGGACAGACGGTGGATCGGCGATGGCCAGCCGCTCCGCTCCGGCTCGGCCGGCCGGAGCAGGCCGCGCGGCTCCGCGTACTCCCGCCTCTCCGCGTACGCACCGTGGAAGCCGTCCATGTAGCCGAAGCCGCCGCGCTCGAGGTGCGCGACCGGCTCGCGGTCCAGCCGCTCGCGCATCCGCCGATAGCGGCGCGCCAGCTCCTCCGACGGGTGGGGGTGGGATCGGCCAGCCATGCTCGCGTCCTCCGCGTGTGGGGTCCCGGGCCGCTGCACGCGGCCGCACCGCCGCAGGTTTCGCACCGCACGGCGACCACGGGTGCTGGGACCGGCACGCGCGCCGGCGCGCGTCACACCACGCCGAGCGCCCTTCCCACCGCGAGCCCGCCCAGCACCAGCGTCACCAGTACGACCAGCACGCCCAGCACGTTCAGCACCGGGCCGTTCGCCTGCGCGCCCATGCGTGCCCGGTCGTTCGCCGCCACGAGCAGGAAGACGGCGACCGCCGGCAGCAGCACGCCGTTCGCTACCTGCGCGAACACGATCGCTGGCACCGGCCGGACGCCGATCGCCGAAAAGACCAGTCCCGCACCCAGCACGACCATCCACACCCCCCTGACCCGCCGGTCCCGCAGGCCCCGCGGCCAGCCCAGCACGCCCGCCGTCGCGTACGCCGCCGCGAGCGGCGCCGTGATCGCTGAGGTGAGCCCGGCCGCCAGCAGGCCCGCCGCGAAGAACACGCGCGCCCACTCGCCCAGCAGCGGCTCGAGCTGCACCGCCATGTCCGCCGCGCTCGCCACCTCGGCGCCCTGCAGAGGCGCGGCCGTGACGACGATCGCGTAGCCGACCACCACGCCGAGCGCGATGCTCACCGTGAGATCCAGCCGCGCAGCCGGCAGGTGCTCCGCGCCGTTCCAGCGCTCGGCCGCCGCAGCCGCGTGCAGGAACAGGTTGTACGGCACGACCGTCGTCCCGATCAGACCCACCGCGACCAGCACGCCCTCGCCGCCGGGCAGCCGGGGCATGGTGAGCGCGCGCAGCAGCTCCGCCGCCGGCGGCGCAAGCACCGCCGCCGTCGCCAGGAAAACGACGGACATCAACGCCACCATCCCCATCAGCACCAGCTCGAGAACGCGATAACGGCCGGTCCACAGCAGAAAAAAAGCGGCGCCGCCCGAAAGCAGCGCCCATGTCCGCGTCGTGCCGCCCGCGATCACGCTCGCCCCCATCCCGGCACCGAGCAGGTTGCCCGTCTCGTACGCCGCGTTCCCGAACGCGATCGCCGAGAGGACCAGCACAGCCGCCACGAAGCGACTCCCCCGGCCGCTGAAGCGCACGCGGATCGCCTCGCCCAGGCCCGCGCCTGTCACCACGCCCAGCCGCGCCGCCATCTCCTGGAGCACCAGCGTCGCGACCAGCGCGAACGTCAGCGCCCACAGCAACGTGTAGCCGAACCGCGCACCCGCCAGCGTCGCGGTCGTCACCGTGCCGGGGCCGATGAACGCCGCCACCACCACGGCGCCCGGGCCGATGGAGCGGAGCGCGGCCGCGACGCCCAGGCGCCGCGCCGCGACGCCGGCGATGCCCGCCGGCGGGTGCGTCGGTGGCCTCAAACGGCTCTGTCCTTTCGCTCGGGCTCGGGGAAGGGAAGCGCGACCACACGCACCGGCGCACCGTCGGGTCCGCCCAGCCGCAGCTCCGCAGGCGGCTCCACCTCCCGCCGCACGTAGCCCAGGCCGATGGTCTGACCCAGCGCGGGCGATGAACAGGCACTCGTCACGCGCCCCACCGGCTTCGCCTCACCCGGCCGCACCAGCACCGTCCCGCGCGCCGGCGCGGCCGCCTCGCCCAGCAGCAGGCCCCGCAGGTGCCAGTTCACGTGGCCGCGGTGCAGGATCCGCACGATCACTTCCTGCCCTGTGTAACAGCCCTTGGTCTGGCTGATCGCGCGATCACCGAGCCCCGCCTCCAGCGGGATCACGGTTTCGTCCAGCTCCGCGCCCCAGCGGGGCCGCCCCGCCTCGATCCGCAGCACCTCCAGCGTGCCGTGACCCGCCGGCCGCGCGCCGGCGTCCACTAGCGCGCGCCACACCGCCTCGATCCGGTCCCTCGGGGCGACGACGTCGTAGCCATCCACTCCCGCGTAGAGGGTGCGCAGCACGAGCACCTCCCGGTCCGCGCCGTCGCTCCCCTCACCTCCCGACGCCGTCGCGGCCTGGCCCGGGGGCTCGCCGGCGTCGACCTCCCCGCGGCTGCGGCCGGCCTCGCTCGCCCCGCCCGCCGCCGAATCACCACCCCCCTGCTCGCGCGGCCACGCCACCAGCACGTACGCGTCCTCCGGCATGCCGTCCGGCAGTTCGGCGCCGAGCGCCGCGCCCACCACCCGCCGCGCCGCAGGGCCGTAGACGCCTACGACGCCGAGCTGCCCCGTCACATCCTCGAAGCGTGCGAACAGCGGGGGCACGTACTTCCGCAGATGCTCGAGCACGCCCGGCAGCGCGCCGGCATCCAGCTCCAGCAGCACATCCCCCTGCGGGCGCCGCAGCACCCGCAGGTCGGCGATCATCTTTCCCTTGGGCGTCAGCATCGCGGCGTACACGCCCTGACCCTCGGGCGCGCGCACGACGTCGTTGCTGACCAGCCCCTGGATCATCCGCAGCGGGTCGCGGCCGTACAGCCGCACGAGGGCCCGGTCCGCACGGTCCACCACCGCAGCATGATTCCGCGCCGCCGCGTACTCGCCCGCAGGGTCGCCGTAGTGCCGCGGAACCGGCCGCCCCGCGATCTCGCCGAGCCGCGCCCCCAGCGCCTCGTGCACGCGTTGCAGACTGCTCGCTTCCATCTGCGCTCCGTGTCGCCGCGCCGCTGCCCGCAACGGCCGCGCGCGGACGGCGGCGCCGGCTTCCTCCTGCCCCCCTCTACCCCGGAGCCACGCAGCGGAACCCGGCCGCGCCGCGTGGGTCGCGCCCCCGGATCGCAGGGCGCTGCTCGGGCCGCGGCCCCCCTGCGGGGATCGGCGCGCGCCGGGGCGAGAACCTGGACCAGCTCGCGCGCCGCACCCTCGCGAGCGGGAGCGGGCGCGGGCCCCGTCGGCGTCAGTTCGACGAAAACCTGGACCAGCTCGCGCGCCGCGCCCGCGAGCTGCGGGCCCGCTGCGGGGATCGCGGCACACCGGGCCGCCACTCGCTCAGGGTCGCTCCCCCCGCCCGAGTTCCCGGATCAGCTCGCGAACGCGCCGGGCGTCCGGCGCCTCCGGCGCCGAGATCAGATAGCGCTCCAGGTCCGCAATCGCTTCGCCCACCCGCCCGATCCGCGCCAGCAGCATCCCGCGATCCCGAAGCTCGCTCGCCGCGCCCGGCCGGAGAACCAGGATCCGCTCGACCGCGGACAGCGCGCGCCGGTCGTCACGCGCATTCAGGTAGATGCCCTTCAGGTTGGTCAGGATGCGGACCAGGATGTCCCGCTTGCTCACCGGTTGCAGGTACTCCGGCTGCAGTGGGACCATGCCGCCGTACACCCGGTCCAGTAGCTCCTGCGCCTGGTCCTCGAACCGCAGGCGCCCACCCTCGAACGGGTCCACCAGCAGCCGCACGGCCTCGCCTTCGTACCGCACCAGGAAGTGCCCCGGAAACCCCACACCCACCAGCGGCAGACCCAGACGCCACCCCACCTCCAGGTACACCACGCTCAGCGTGATCGGGATCCCCAGGCGGCGGTCCAGCACATCGTTCAGGAACGAGTTCCGCACGTCGTAATACGCCTCGACGTTGCCGCGGAACCCCTCCTCCTCGAACAGGACGCGGTTGAGCTCCTGCACCATCACCAGCGGCGCGGTCTCGTCCCCCAGCCGATCGCGCACCCGCTCCGCGAGCAGATCCAGTCGCCGCAGATACGGCGCGAGCGGGAGCTGCGGATACTCTTCCGCCGCCACCAGGAGCGCCGCGGTCGCGAGGTCCAGCTCCGGCTCCGGCCGGAGCACGGCCGCCTCGAACCGCGAGCGCACGGACGATTGCGGTGTGCTCACGGGCCGCGACCTTCCCGGAAGATCCGCTCGAGGATCTCCGCCTGCCCCGCCAGCTCCCGCACCGCCCGGTTCACCTCCGCGTTGGTCGACGCGTTGGGCAACGGGATCTCACGCTCCTCTGCGCCGTCGTGGGCGAGATACACGATCGTCATCCGGTAGCCCTGCACGCCCGTGGCTCGCCGCGCCACGAGGTCCACCGTGTACGTGCGGCCGTCGATCTCCAACCGGTCCATCAGCCGGTGCTCTTTCCAGGACGTGCCGCGCCCGATCTTGCCCATGTTCGCCTTCCTGCCTTCCGTG
>DATCLK010000059.1:0-5467 GCA_036563975.1 Longimicrobiales bacterium
GAAGGGGTGTCCGTGCAACCCACCGACGTCACCAACCCGCAGTACTACCATAAAGTCGTCGATTGCCAGTGGGCGTGCCCGGCCCACACCAACGTTCCCGAGTACATCCGGCTGATCGCGCAGGGTCGCTACGGCGACGCCTACATGCTGAACCGGCAGTCGAACGTGTTCCCGGGCATCCTGGGTCGCACCTGCGACCGCCCGTGCGAGCCCGCTTGCCGCCGCGGACGCGTGGACGGGCAGCCCGTGGCGATCTGCCGGCTCAAGCGCGTCGCGGCGGACCTGCGGGAGGACATCCGCGACCGCCTGCCCCGCGCGCCCGCGGAGAAGAACGGCAAGCGCATTGCACTCGTTGGCTGCGGCCCGGCGTCGTTGACCGTCTGCAACGACCTTATGCCGCTGGGCTACGACTGCACGATCTACGAGAAGCTGGACCGGCCGGGCGGCCTCATGCGCACCAACATCCCCGCGTTCCGCCTGCCCGCCGCGGTGCTGGACGAGGAGATCGACATGATCCTCGGCATGGGCGTGAAGGTGCTCTACAACACGCCCGTCACCAGCATGAAGTGGCTGCTCGAGCAGGGCTACGACGCGATCTTCGTGGGCAGCGGCGCGCCCAAGGGCAAGGACCTGGACATCCCGGGCCGTTGGGACGCGAAGGGCAACATCCACGTCGGCCTCGAGTGGCTCGAGGCCGTGCACTTCGGCCACGTGGACTCGATCGGCGAGCGCGTGCTCGTCATCGGCGTCGGCAACACGGCCATGGACTGCTGCCGCACCGCAAAGCGGCTCGGCGGCAAGGACGTCAAGGTCATGGCCCGCCGCACCCGTCCGTACTTCAAGGCCTCGCCCTGGGAGCTGGAGGACGCGGAGGAGGAGCAGGTCGAGATCGTCGAGAACCACGTGCCGAAGAGGTTCGTCGTCGAGAACGGCAAGCTCCTGGGCATGGAGTTCGACGTCGTCGAGTGGTACGACGCCGGCGACGGCAAGCAGAAGGCGCGCGTCCTGGACACCGCGTTCTTCCCCGCGGACGACGTAATCCTCGCGATCGGCCAGGAGGCCGCGTTCCCGTGGATCGAGCGGGACCTCGGCATCGAGTTCGACGAGTGGGGCATGCCCATCGTCGACCGCGTTACGTTCCAGTCGACGCGCGAGGGTGTGTTCTTCGGCGGCGACGCCGCGTGGGGGCCCCAGAACATCATCTGGGCCGTCGAGCACGGACACCAAGCCGCGATCTCGATCCACAATTATGTCAACGGCATCCCGCTGACCGACCGGCCGCCCTACGGAATGAACCTGGTCAGCGCGAAGCTCGGGATGCACGCTTGGAGCTACAAGAACGACTACAACCCGGTCGGGCGGCAGAAGATGAACCACGTGGACCTGGCCACGCGGTTCAAGGAGCTGGGCATCGAGGTCGAGCTGGGGTTCACCGCGGAGCAGACGGCGCGCGAGGTCGAGCGTTGCCTGAACTGCGACATCCAGACGCATTTCACGGCGTCGCTGTGCATCGAGTGCGACGCGTGCGTCGACATCTGCCCGGTGAACTGCCTGACCATCACGCACAACGGCGAGGAGGAGGACCTGCGGACGCGGCTGTCGGCGCCCGCGGAGAACCGCGAGCAGGCGCTGTACGTGTCCGCGCCGCTGCCGCAGACCGGGCGCGTGATGGTGAAGGACGAGGACATCTGCGTGCATTGCGGCCTGTGCGCGGAGCGCTGCCCCACGGCGGCGTGGGACATGATGAAGTTCGAGCTGCTGATCCCGTATCCATCGGACCTCGTGCAGCTCACGGCGTCGCCGCGGCGCGGCGCGTGACAATGCGGTGGGTCCGGGTGCGGAGGGTGCCGCGCCGGCCGGGCGGCGGATGGCGCGGTGAAGGCGCGATGGCGGGCCGGCAGGGGCCGGCTGCGGCCGCTCTGGCGAAGCACGGCCCGGGGCTGCCGCCTGACGTGAGCGGGCTGCCGGAGGACCGGACGTCGCGGCGCCACGGCGGCGCCGGCGGCGTAGCGCGGAGGAGCCGCCGGCACAGGGCAGCGCGGATGGCCTGTCGGCACGACGTCGCGCGGCTGAATCCGGCGGCCCCGCAATGAACCCGAGGACAGACGGCAGTGGCCGAAACCGCATACATCATCCCTGACCGCCGTTCCCACATCCCGGCTACAGGGTGGATGGCGCAGGCGCGCCGACGGCTCGACGTGGTGCCTGCCCGCGTGCGGCCCGACGGCGGACCTGCCCGCGTGCGGCTCGATGCCGCACCTGCGCGTGCGCGGCCCCACGCCGGGACTGCCCGCGTGCGGCCTGACGCCGCACCTGCCGGCGTGTGGCTCGACACCATACCTGCCCGCGTGGGCCCCGACGCCATGCCCGGCCGCGGGCGGCTCCATGCCTTGCCCGTGTCGCCGCCTGCATGCGGTCCGGCACCGGCTCGTGCGTGCGCGGCGAGCGCGCCGCCACCCCGGCCCGCGCCGTGCGGCGCCGGGCTCGTCCTGCAGGACGAGCCCGCGGCGCCCGCGGGCAATGCTTTAGCCGGTCGATCGCCCTGGAAGGAGAACACGTGAGCACCGCCACGGATACGGCTCCCTCGGCCCCTGGCCTGAACGGAGCGTCCCGCGTCAACGACTTCGCGTTCAAGATCGGCACGGTCAACGGCACCGGCTCCGCGAGTGCCAACAGCCTGATCATGCAGACGATCTTCCGGATGGGGATCCCCGTCACCGGCAAGAACGTCTTTCCATCGAACATCCAGGGGCTGCCCACCTGGTACGAGATCCGGGTGAGCCGCCACGGTTACACGGCCCGCACGCCGGTGTTCGACCTGGTCGTGCCGATGAACCCGGCCACGTATGCGCGCGACATCGCGGAGGTGCGCCCGGGCGGCTGGGTGCTGTACGACTCGACCTGGCCGCTCGACCGCTCGCTCATGCGCGAGGATGTGACCTTCCTCGGCATGCCGATGGGCCGCATGTGCGTCGAGACGTTCAGCCGGGATCGCGAGCGCACGCTGATGAAGAACATCGTCTACACCGGCGCGCTCGCCGCCCTGCTGGACATGGATTTCGAGGTCCTGCGGGGGATCCTCGAGGAGAAGTTCGCGCGCAAGAAGGCCCTCATGGAGTCGAACTTCACGGCCGTGCGGTTGGGCTACGACTACGCGCGCGAGCACTTCGACTGCCCGCTGCCGATCCGGCTGGAGCGGATGGACGCCACCCGCGATCACGTGCTGCTGGACGGCAATACGGCCGCCGCGCTGGGGTGCCTCTACGCGGGCGCCACGGTCGGGGCCTGGTACCCGATCACGCCGGCGACCTCGCTCATGGACGCGTTCCAGCAGTTCTGCGAGCGGTACCGCGTGGACCCTGAGACGAAGCGGCGCAAGTTCGTGATCGTGCAGGCCGAGGACGAGCTGGCGGCGGCTGGCATCGTCGTCGGCGCGAGCTGGATGGGCGCACGCGCGTTCACGCCCACCGCGGGCCCCGGCCTCTCGCTCATGAACGAGTTCATCGGCCTCGCGTACTACGCAGAGGTCCCGGCGGTCTTCATTGACGTCCAGCGCGCAGGTCCCTCGACCGGTATGCCCACCCGCACGCAGCAGGGCGACATCCTGCTCGCGGCGTACGCCTCGCACGGGGACACGAAGCACATCGTGCTCTTCCCGGCCAATCCGGAGGAGTGCTTCTACTTCGCCGTGCAGGCGTTCGACCTCGCGGAGCGCTTCCAGACGCCGGTCTTCGTGCTCTCGGACCTGGACATCGGCATGAACGACTGGCTCACGCCCCGGCTGCGCTGGGATGACGCGTACCGGCCCGACCGGGGGAAGGTGCTGGATGCCAGCGCCCTGGAGCGGATCCAGAAGTTCCACCGATACCTGGACGTGGACGGCGATGGCATCGCCCCGCGCACGCTCCCCGGGGTGCACCCCAAGGGCGCCTACTTCACGCGCGGCTCCGGCCACAACAAGTTCGGCGGCTACACGGAAGACTCCGCGGAGTACGTCGAGGTGATGGAGCGGCTCGCGCGCAAGCTGAAAAACGCCGCGGCCGCGGTCCCGGCCCCCGAGATCCGCCGCACCGAGGGCGCGGAGCTCGGGATCGTCACGGTGGGCAGTTGCCGCGCTGCCGTGCTCGAAGCCGTGGATCGACTGCAGGAGCAGGGCGTTCGGTTGAATTACATGCGCGTGCGCGGGTTCCCCTTCGCCGAACCGGTGCGGGAGTTCCTCGCGCAGCATGAGCTGAACTTCGTCGTCGAGCAGAACCGGGATGGCCAGCTCCGGTCGCTGCTCGTTCTCGAGACCGGCATCCCATCGGAACGGCTGGCCTCCATCCGTTACTATGGTGGGCTGCCGCTCAGCGCCCACCACGTCATCGAAGGCGTGCTCCGCCGGCTCGGAGGTGTCGAGGCATGACGTCCATCGCAAAGCCCCCGGTTCGCCACCCGCGCCTGCCGACCAACGCGCTCGGCCTCACGCGGCGCGACTACGAAGGCGCCATGTCCACGCTGTGCGCCGGCTGTGGGCACGACTCGATCACCGCAGCCATCGTGCAGGCGTTCTTCGAGCTGGACATCGAGCCGCACCGTGCCGCGAAGCTCAGCGGCATCGGCTGTTCGTCCAAGACGCCGGCGTACTTCCTCGGCCAGTCGCACGGCTTCAACGCGGTGCATGGCCGCATGCCCGCCGTGGCGACGGGCGCCAACGCGGCGAACCACAGCCTCGTCTACATCGGCGTCTCGGGGGATGGCGACTCGCTGTCCATCGGGCTCGGGCAGATGTGCCACGCGATCCGCCGCAACCTGAACATCTGCTACATCATCGAGAACAACGGCGTCTACGGCCTCACCAAGGGCCAGTTCTCGGCATCCGCGGACGTGGGCTCGAAGGCCAAGCGAGGCGACGCCAACCAGTTGCCGCCGATCGACCCGGTGCTCCTCGCGCTCACGCTCGGCGCGACGTTCGTCGCGCGTAGCTTCTCCGGCGACAAGGCGCACCTCGTTCCCATCCTCAAGGCCGCGCTCACGCACAAGGGCTTCGCGCTGGTGGACGTGATCTCGCCCTGCGTCACGTTCAACGACCACGAGGGCTCGACCAAGAGCTACCGCTACACGCGCGAACATCGCGAGGACGTCGCGCCGATCGACTTCGTGCCCCTGCGACGCGAGATCACCGCGGAATCCGAGCCGGGCGCGGTTACGGCCGTCACGATGCACGACGGCAGCGTGGTCCGCTTCCGCCGGGTCGCCGAGGACTACGACCCGACGGACCGCGACGCGGCGTACCTCTACGTCCGCCGCCTCCAGGAGAGGGGCGAGGTCCCCACCGGCCTGCTGTACATCCAGCCGGATTCCGCGGACATGCACGCGGTCAACCGGACGGTGGAGCGCCCGCTGGTCGAGCTGCCGTACGAGGAGCTGTGCCCGGGCGCCGCCGCTCTGGATCAGCTGATGGAGGAGTACCGGTAGCGATCGTCGC
>DATCLK010000060.1:0-3816 GCA_036563975.1 Longimicrobiales bacterium
TGTCTGGGGGTCAGCGCCAGCGGGTGGCGATTGCGCGGGCGCTGGTCAACGAGCCGGCGTTGCTGTTGGCGGACGAGCCGACGGGCAACCTGGACAGCCGGACGGGTGAGGAGATCATGGCGCTCTTCGAGGAGCTGCACCAGCAGGGGCAGACGATCGTGCTGGTCACGCACGAGCACGACATCGCCGCCCACGCCCACCGCATCGTCACCCTCCGCGACGGCAGGATCGAAAGCGACGTGAGGCGCGAAGTCCAGCCTGCATAGCCGAGGTCGATGCACGTACGAGAGGGCATCCGGCTCGCGTTCGCGCAGATCCGTGCGCAGAAGCTCAAGAGCGTCTTCGCAGTCCTGGGCGTGATCATCGGTGTCATGTTCTTGATCACCGTGGTCAGCGTGATCGAGGGCATGAACCGATACATGGAGGAGGACTTCGCACGCCGGATCTACGGCCTCAACACGCTGACGCTGCGGCGCATTCCCTCCGTCCAGGTCAATCCGTCCTCGGAAGTCCGCCGGCAGTGGTGGCGCCGGCCGCGACTCACAATGGAGGATGCGGACGCGATCCGCGCGGGGTTGACGGTCCCGGCGCTCGTCGCCGTGCAGAGCGATGCGGGCGGCCGCCTCAAGGCGGACGACACGGGCATCGAGGTCGAGAACGTCTGGCTGACCGCCGCATCCGAGGAATATTTCCGCATCCGCGAGTACGAGGTGGTACGCGGCCGGCTGTTCAGCGCGCCCGAGGCGCGTGCCGGCGCCAACGTCGTCGTCCTCGGCCATGACGCGGCCGAGAAGCTGTTCGGGGTGCTCGACCCGATCGGCCGGACCGTCCGGATCGGCGGCTTCCCCTTCCGGGTCGTGGGCGTGCTCGAGAAGCAGGGGACGCTCTTCGGCATCTCGCTGGACAACCGCGCCATCGCGCCGGCCCGGTCCCAGCTCGCCCGCATCGCCATGCCGCGCGGCTACGTCAGCGAGATCCTGATCCGGGTGCCGGACGCGGACCTTCTCCCGCGCGCAGAGCAGGAGGTCGAGGCCATCATGCGCGTGCGGCACCGCCTCCGTCCGACCGAGGCCAACGACTTCGCGATCGAGACTGCGGACGATTCGCTCGCGTTCTGGACGCGGATCAGCCGCATTCTGTTCATCGCGTTTCCCGGCCTGGTCGCCATCGCGCTGGTGGTCGGCGGGATCGTCATCATGAACATCATGCTGGTTTCAGTGACGGAGCGGACGCGCGAGATCGGGGTGCGCAAGGCCCTGGGCGCACGTCGCAGGGACATCCTGCTCCAGGTCCTCGTCGAATCCGCAGTCCTCTCCGGCACCGGCGCCGCCATCGGCATCGCGCTCGGCAGCGGCCTCGCCCAGATCGTGGAGGCGGCCTCCCCGCTGCCCGCCGCCATCGCACCCCACTGGATGGCGGTCGCCGTGCTCCTGGGCGCAGGCGTGGGCATCCTGGCCGGGATCTATCCGGCATCGCGTGCCGCGCGCCTCGACCCGGTCGTCGCCCTGCGTCAGGAGTGAGCCGTGCGCCTGGAAAGCTTCGTCGAAGGTGCCGTTCTGGCGGTAGATCAGCTCCGCGCGAACAAGTTCCGCTCGGCGCTGACCATCCTCGGCATCGTCGTCGGCGTGGCGACGGTCATGGTCATGAGTGCCATGATCGCCGGCATCCGGGCGAGCGTCATCGAAGGGATCGAGGCCGCCGGCCCGAAGAACTTCATCGTCGCCCGCTTCAACTTCAACGAAGTCCAGCTGGTGAGCGACGGCAGCCGGCCACCCTGGGCGGGCAACCCGCCGGTCACGGTGGAAGAGGCCCGCGCCATTAGCCACCTCGATGCCGTGAGGGCCGCCATCGTGAGCTTCGACCTCGTCGTCGACATGGAGGTGGGGAACACGCGTGTGGACGGCGTGCAGGTCTTCGCGGACGATGCGGGCTGGGAGGGCTTCAGGAGAGGCCGGATGCTCAGCGGCCACAGCTTCCTCCCCGGCGATGTGTCGGCCTCGCGGCCCGTCGTCGTCATCTCGAAGCCGCTCGCCGAGACCTTGTTCGGCATGCTCGACCCCATCGGCCGCCAGATCAGACTCAATGGCAGGCCGTTCCGGGTGATCGGCGTCTACGAGCTCGGCGAGAACATCTTCGCGTCCATCGTCAAGAACATCGCCATCGTCCCGTATACTGCGGCGCTGAAATACCTCAACGCCAACCCCGAGATGCTCTCCGTTCTCGTCGTCACGGCGCCGCACGCCACCATGCAGGAGGCGATGGATCAGGTCACCGCGCGGCTCCGCTCCATGCGGGGACTGCGCCCCGCCGACGCCAACAACTTCGCGGTCATCCGCCAGGAGGAGATGCTCGCCGCCTTCAACCGGCTCACGTTCGTCTTCTTCCTCGTGATGATCGCCCTGTCCTCGGTCGCGCTCGCCGTCGGCGGCGTCGGCGTCATCGCGATCATGATGATCGCGGTGACCGAACGCACCCGGGAGATCGGCATCCGCAAAGCCATCGGCGCCACACGCCGCGAGATCCTCTGGCAGTTCCTCTGCGAAGCCGCCACGCTGACCGGGATCGGGGGCGCCATCGGCCTCGCCATCGGCGGCGGGATCGCGTTCCTGATCAGCAGCCTCACGCCGATCCCCGCGCGCGTCCCGTTCGCCGCCGTCCTCGCCGCGCTCGCCATGGCCGTCATCGCCGGCGTCGCCTTCGGCCTGTTCCCGGCCTGGCGCGCGGCCCGTTTGGACCCCGTCGCCGCACTCCGGTACGAGTGAGTCCCGTGACTGACGCACCCGTCGACCTGCTCGCGATCGCCGCCCATCCGGATGATGCCGAGCTCCTCTGCGCCGGCACGCTGCTCCGCGCTGCCAGCCAGGGATACCGCACCGCGATCCTCGACCTGACAGCCGGAGAAACCGGCACCTACGGCGATTCGGGCACGCGCCGCGCCGAAGCCGAGGAGGCCGCCCGCATCCTCGGCCTGGTCGGCCGATTCAACGCCGGCCTGCCGGATGCCGCGCTGGTGAACACGCCGGAGACCCGCGCCGTCGTCGCCGCCTTCCTGCGCCGGTTGCGCCCCCGCACCGTCATCCTGCACGGGCCGTCCACCCGTCACCCCGACCATCGCGCCGCCAGCCAGCTCGGCTACGATGCCTGCTTCGTCGCGGGGCTGCGCCGCGCCCCGATCGAGGGCGAGCCGCACCGGCCAGCCAAGATCCTCTTCGCCCTCTCCTATCTCGAGAAGCCCGTGAAGCCTTCGTTCGTCGTGGACATCACGGACTTCATGGAGCGCAAACTCGAGGCGATCTTCGCTTACCGCTCCCAGTTCGAGGGCCGCACCGCCGCCGGTGACATCTTCGGCGGCGGCCGCCCCCTCCGCGACCAGATCCTCGCCCACGCCGCCCACTACGGCTCGCTGATTCGCGTGCCCTACGGCGAGCCGTACTGGACGCACGAGACGATGCGGGTGGACGACGTCGTCGCCCTCGGCGTCTCCAGCCTTTGATCCCGTCCCGGGCCGAGCGGCGCGGTCCGCTCGCCGGATGCACCTCAGGCTCGATCCGGTCCGGGCCCTGGGAGGTCAGCGCGAAGTCGTTGCGGCCGGAGGTGAGGTTCTCCGCGCCCTCGGGGCCGAGGCGAGACTTCAGGCGAGGGACTGCCTGCCGAGGGCGCGGAACCTAGGAAGGACGTGATCCGTTCCGGGGGCGAGGCAACTTGTGAAGCAGCTTCACGGCCGCCCGCGCGCCCGTGCAAGAGTCGGTCCGTTGTGGTCCCATCCGGACATGCACGGGGAAATCGTTGTCATATAACGAGATGCACGTATAGGAA
>DATCLK010000061.1:0-18781 GCA_036563975.1 Longimicrobiales bacterium
CCGCCGCCCCGCGCCGCCTCGACCAGGTGGATCAGGCCGATCACGACGCCGTAGGCGCCCAGGTACAGCACCAGCACGGTGGGGACCACGACCGCGCTCCAGAGCGGGTGCTGGAGCACCACCAGCCCCGCAACGATGCCGAGCACGCCGCCCAGCAGCAGCCAGCCCCAGCCCACCCGCCGGTTCGGCAGGAAGATCCGAACCAGCGCGAAGATCCCGGCCACGAACCAATAGAGCCCGACGAGCTGCACCAGCGCCATCGTGGCGATGGTCGGCGTCGCCAGCAGCGCCAGGCCGACCAGCACGCCCACGACCCCCTGGAGCAGCACCACCCACCACGGCACCGGCGCCGCGTAGGCGCCGGCTGCAGGCCCCCTGCGCGGCACCCGTGCCGGCTCTATTCGCTGCGGCTCCTCTCGCTCCGGCTCCCCCGGAACCCGCTCCCTGGGCGCGGCCATCTCGCCCCTCCCGTCGCCGTTTGGCCAGCAGCGTGGCGGCCGTCCCCGGCGCCGCGCGATCCCCGATCACGCCCGCGGCGCAATTCGGGCGCCAGTGATCCAGTTCAGGCGTTACCGGCGGCGCGGGTCGTTGCGTCGGCAGGCCCGTCGCTGACACGGGTGGCAGAGGCAAGGCCTTCAGTGGCCGGCGATGCGACCGGGTGTGGGGCCTTGAATCCACCCCGCGTTTCATCTAACCTTAGTCCATGATGTTGATCGATCCGCCGGATCGGGACGAGCCATGGCAGTGACTGAGGCCGTCTCCGGCTCCGGCTTCCCCTTCGCCCACGCCTTCCGCGCCCTCCGGCACCGCGATTTCCGTCTATTCTTCATCGGCCAGGGCATCTCGCTGACCGGCACCTGGATGCAGCAGGTGGCGATGAGCTGGCTCGTCTACCGGCTGACCGGCTCAGCGTTCACCCTCGGCGCGATCGCTTTCGCGAGCCAGTTCCCGACGTTCCTGCTGGCCCCCATCGCCGGCGTGGTGGCGGACCGGCACCGGCGCCATCGCATCGTCGTCACGACGCAGTCGCTCGCGCTCGTCGAGGCCTCCATCGTCGCGACGCTCGTCCTCACCGGCACGGTGCAGGTCTGGCACATCATCGCGCTGTCCACCCTGCTCGGCATCGTCAACGCGTTCGACATCCCGGCGCGGCAGTCGCTGTTCGTGAAGCTGGTCGAGGGACCGGAGGACCTGGCCAACGCGATCGCGCTCAACGCGTCGATGTTCAACATGGCGCGGCTGACCGGGCCGGCGGTGGCGGGCGTGCTGATCGGCGTGGTGGGCGAAGGACCGGTGTTCGTCATCAACGCGGCGAGCTACATCGCCGTGCTCACCTCGCTCTTCCGGATGGACGCGGCGAAGGCAGAGCCGCGGGAGCGGCAGTCGCGGGCGCTCAGCCATCTCCGCGAGGGCTTCCGCTACGCGTTCGGGTTCCCGCCGATCCGCTCGATCCTGACGCTACTCGCGCTGACCAGCCTGTTGGGCATGCCGTACGTGGTGCTTCTGCCCGTGTTCGCGAGCGATGTGCTGGGCGGCGGGCCGCAGACCCTCGGCTTCCTCATGTCCGCGGCCGGCCTGGGCGCCCTCGGCGGCGCGCTCTACCTCGCCTCCCGCACCACCGTGCGCGGACTCGGCCGCGTCATCGCCATCGCCGTGACCGTGTTCGGTGTGGGGCTCATCGCGTTCTCGTTCTCCCGCTCGCAGCCGCTCTCGATCGCGCTGCTCCTGGTCACCGGCTTCGGCATGATGGTGCAGTCCGCGTCCAGCAACACCGTGCTCCAGACGATCGTGGACGAGGACAAGCGCGGCCGCGTCATGAGCCTGTACACGATGGCGTTCATGGGCATGGCGCCCTTTGGCAGCCTGCTCGCGGGCACGCTCGCCAGCCACATCGGCGCGCCCGCCACGGTCAGGATCGGCGGCATCGCATGCCTCGCCGCTGCGCTCTGGTTCCGGTACAAGCTGCCGGTGATCCGCGAGCTCGTTCGCCCCATCTACGTCCGCCTCGGCATCATCCCCGAGGTCGCGACCGCCCTGGAGACCGCGACCGAGCTGCGGCCCAAGGCGTAGGGCCGTTCCCCCGCTCACGGCGAGATGCGCACGTGCATCGAGTCGGCGGCGACGACGAGCGTCGTCGGCAGGTCGGTGCTGAACCGGATCTTCTCGCCCTCGACCTCGACGCCATCCTCGAACTCGTGCGTCCCCGGCCCGGGCATCCGGCCCAGCACTGCGGGAAGCTCCGGCAGCAGGACGACGAGCTGATAGCGCGCCCTGCGACCTCGGAAGTCGAACGCGACCGACCGATCCTCGACCCGGAGCCGGAACCCGCTGGTCTCGGGTTGGCTGATCTGGACGAGCTCGGGCTTCCAGACCAGGGTGAGCCCGGGTTCCGGCAGGCTGGTCCCGCGCCGCCGCCCGAGGATCCGGTCCAGCAGATTGGTCGAGGTGTTGTAGGACAGCGTCGGCCGGTACGCCGCAGTGTCGCGGGGCAGGATCTCGATCACGAACCGGACGGGCTCCTGGCGGTAGAACGTCGCCAGCTCCTCGGCCGCGGTCCGCGCCTCGCCGACGTCCTCCAGCACAGCCGCGTAGCCGAACGCCTCGAGCGCGGCCTGCGCCATGGCCGCGGTGCCGGCCGGCTCCGCGCCGACGGCCTCGGCGAGCAGCGAGTCGAACGCCGCGCCCTGCTCGAGCCGGCGGCGCCAGGCCACGCCCATCCGGTCGAGCAGCAGCCCCATGGCTGCGCCCGTGCCGTATGCACGCGAGCGCATGACCTGCGTGTTGCGGTCGCCGCCGAACACGTCGAGTGCCGAGGTCAGGAAGGTCCTCACCTCCGCCTCGACCCGTGCCGGCCCGGCGCCGAGCGCGGCGGCCGCGAGCTGGTGGCCGACGAGGTTCGCGCTGCCTTCCGTGCGCTCCAGCATGCGCTCCACCTGCCGGACCCGCGGAGGCAGGCCCCGGAGCCGCTCGCGCCGCACGGCGAGGAAGCTGGCGAGCAGCGAGTCCAGCTCCGCCCCCGGCTCCAGCTCCAGCGCCCGCGCCAGCATCCTGCGCTCGATCTCGGCCATCGCCACGAACTCGCGCGTCAGCAGCTCTGGCGGTACGAATTCCTCGACCGTCCCGGACGCGTGGAAGCTCCGCTGCTGGTACGTGTGGAAGCCCTCGTGGTACAGGTTCGTGAGGGTGCCGTCCAGCGAGCGCTGCAGCGCGTACGCGGTCGTGACCATGTCACCGAGCCGGTAGTCGGTGTCCAGGCCGCCCTCGAGCCCCGGCAGACTGCCCCGGTACACGTACGTGCGCCCGCGCAGCCGCGGCGGCAGCAGCGAGTCGGGCACCGGCGTGAACCCGGGGGGCGGCGCCGCCGACGTCACCAGCATCGCGGACTCCGGCTCGTAGAGCAGGAATCCCTGCGTGACGAGCGAGTAGCCCGGCCAGATCGAGTCCACGGCCGGCGGCGCCGCGCCGACCGCGCGCACCACGTCGAGCAGGTCCGGCCGCGGCTCCCGCGCGGCGAACGGGAAGCACGCGGAGAAGACGAGCGCCAGCCCGCAAACCAGCCCGGCTCCGATCCTGCGGCGATCACGAGTCGCGTCCATGTCGGTGTGTGTCGTGGCCTGGATGAATTTCCGCGCCCGCCGGACTCCGGGCGCCCCCGAGAACCAGAACGTGCGACGCGCGGGCTTGCGGACAACGCGCCGGCGCAGCGCCGCCAGCCGCTCGAGCTCGGCGGCCGGCCCGACAACGCGGACGCAGCGGCGAGCTCCGGGACGGCGCCGCGTACGCGATCGAGCGGCGCTTCGACCACCGCGCGCCGTGCACGCGCCGGCGCCGATCGGCAGCGTGCCCAGCTGCTCCGCGCCCGCGAACGCGAGCTCCTGCCGGAAGGTCTCGAGATCGCGCGGGTTCTCGGGCTCGCGCGCCCCGCGGCTACACTCGCGCCTGCGCCTGCTTGCGGTAGCGCGCGAGCAGCAGCTTGCGCTTCAGCGGGGAGAGGTGGTCGATGTAGAGGATTCCGTCCAGGTGGTCGATCTCGTGCTGGAGGCAGCGGGCGAGGTCGCCAGACGCGTCAATGCGGACCGGCGCGCCCTCGAGGTCCAGCGCCTCGACGACGACGCGCGCCGGCCGCTCGACCACATCCGAAACGCCCGGGATGCTCAGGCAGCCCTCCTCGCCCCGCGCCGTCTCCGCACTCCGCTCCACGATGCGCGGGTTGATCAGCGCGTAGGCCGGCGTGTCCGACCCCGGCACGTCCACCACGATGATGCGCCGTGAGACGCCGACCTGCGGCGCCGCGAGCCCCTGGCCGTTCGCCGCGTACATCGTGTCGAACATGTCGCGCACGAGCTGGCGCACGCCGTCGTCGACCGCCTCGACCTCTGCCGCCCGCTCCCGCAGCACCGGCGCGCCCAGCAACTCGATCTTGAGTACTGCCATTGCGCGGTTCTACGATGGTGTCGATCCGTTTACGTTTACGTTTACGAGTACGTTTACGAGTACGAGTACGAAGCGCGCGCATCTACTCGTACTCGTAAACGTAAGCGTACTCGTGCTCGTACTCGTGCTCGTGCACGTCAACGCCCTCTACTCCCCCCAGCCGCCGTCGGCGGCGCGCGCGCCGACCTCCTCGCTCTCCGGCTCGATGACGGGTCCATCGGAGGAGCGCGCCCGCTCCAGGTGCATCTCCGGGCTGCCCGTGATCAGCCGGATGCCGCGCTGATACATCAGGTACGCCCACGCCCACTGGATCATCACGATCAGGCGGTTGCGGAACCCGATCAGCATCAGCACGTGCACGAACGCCCAGATCAGCCACGCCAGGTAGCCGCCGAAGCGGATGCGCCCGAAATCCGCCACCGCCGCGGCCCGGCCGATCGTCGCGAGCGATCCCTTGTCGCGGTAGCGGAACCGCTCCCGGGGCTTGCCCTCCAGGTCGCGCTGGATCTGTCGCGCCACGAATCGACCCATCTGGATCGCGGCCGGCGCGACGCCCGGCACCTGCACGCCATCGATCTCGAGGTGCGCGAGGTCGCCGATCACGAAGATCTCGGGGTGGCCCGGCACCGAGCAGTCCGGCTCGACCATGACGCGGCCCGCGCGGTCCAGCGGCGCGCCCAGCGAGCGCGCCAGCGGCGATGCCGCCACGCCCGCGGCCCAGTACACGTTGCTGGCCTCGATCCGCTCGTCGCCGACCCACACCGCGTTCGGCTCGACGCGCGTGACCAGCGCGTTCGTGCGAACCTCCACTCCCAGCGCCTCGAGCTGCCGGCGCGCGCTCTCCGAGAGGTCCGGCGGATACGTGGGCAGCACGCGCGGCCCGCCTTCGAGCAGCACCACGCGTGCGGACTTCGTGTCGATGAACCGGAAGTCCCGCGGCATCACACTGCGCGCGATCTCCGCCATCGCACCCGCCAGCTCGACGCCCGTCGGCCCCGCGCCCACGATCACGAACGTCAGCAACCGACGCCGCGCCTCCGGATCCGCCTCGCGCTCCGCCGCCTCGAACGCGAGCAGGAACCGGCGGCGGATCTCGAGGGCATCATCCACCGTCTTCAGACCCGGGGCGTAGCGCGCCCACTCGTCGTGCCCGAAGTACGCGTGCGTCGCTCCCGTGGCGACGATGAGGTAGTCGTAGGTCAGCTCGCCGTCCCGCAGGTGCACGACTCGCCGTTCCGCATCCACCCTGACCGCCTCTCCCAGCCACACCTCCGCGTTCCGCTGCCGCCGCAGGATGTGCCGCAGCGGGCTCGCGATGTCACCCGGTGAGAGCGACGCCGTGGCGACCTGGTACAGCAGCGGCTGGAACAGGTGGAAGTTCTGCCGGTCGACCAGCGTGATGCGAACCGGTGCCTTGCGCAGCGCGCGCGTCGCGTTCAATCCGCCGAAGCCGCCGCCGAGAATCACCACGTGCGGCGCACGATTCTCGGTCATGACTCTTCACTCCCCTGCCGTCATCGGGGGCCCGCACCCGCGCCCGGCGAGGCAGGCCGGGGCGGCGGTGGTGTCCGGACCCCGCGCTCCTGGCGGGGCCAGAGCAGGGGACCGGCCGTCCCGGGAGGCGCCACGCGCTACCCGACCTCGACGGCATCACCCACCCGGATCACGCCGCCGCGCCGGATCTCCGCGCGCAGCCCGCCGCGGTGGACCAGCCCGTGGATGAGGCGCTTCCCCGTCAGCATCTCCAGATGACGGCACGGCTCGCACAGCATCAGCCCGCGCACCACCACCTCGGCCACGCGGAACTCCCGGCCGACGAGCTCGTTCAGCGCAACGCCCCGCGTCACGATATTGCGGCGGCATTCGTGCGGCTCCAGCCGCACGCCGTGCTCGCGCTCGAGCGCCTCCAGCGCTTCCACCTCGATCAGCGTGATCGCGCAGGCGCGCGCCGGGTTCTGGGAGAGCCGCGTATTGTGGTCGAAGTACCGGTCACCTTCCAGGCCCCGGCCGGCGAGCGCGTTCACCTGTTGCACGGTAAGCATCGGCGCGCCGCGCTCCGGCGCTGTGTGGATGGACACCACGCTCCCGGCCATTCGCCCCCTCCGGTCCGTCGGCGCTACGACGCCCCGCCCGTCCGATCCCTCCGTTCTCTGATACCCGCCGGAGTGGCCAGGGCTTCGGGGACAGGCGGCCGGAAAGGCCCGAGCCGCCCTGCCCCCACATCCCGGGCGAGGGCGGGGGCGAGGGCGAGTGCGGGGGAGTGGTACTGCGGGGGCTCGGGCGGACCGGACCCTTCGTCGCGGTGCCCCACGGGCGCGGAGGCGCCGTCGGGCGGCACGCTCCGGGAGCCCGCGGCCCGCGGCGCACTCGCCGCGACGTCCGACCGGGACGAAGGCTCCGTCGAGCGTCTCGTCCCGGCAGGTGTTGGGCGCCGGGTCGCTCGTCGCGCCCCTGCCCTCAGCCGCCCCAGGCGCCGCGGATCTCCTCCGGCAACGCGCGGGCGACCTCGTCGCCGAGCTCCGGCGGCAGCATCTCGCGCAGCGCGGTCAGCGCCGCTGCGGCCGCGTGCCGGGCCGCGTCCAGGTCGGTGAGTCCTAGGTCCCCGGCGATGCGGCCGAAGAACCGCTCCGGCAGCTCATCCGCCTCCGAGCCGGGCTCCGGCCCGACCCAGTCCGCGCGGATGTCCGGCGGCAGCGCCGCGCCCACGCGCTCCGCCAGATCGGGCGGCAACCGGCCGCGCAGGTGCGCCAGCACCGCGCGAGCGACCTCGCTCGTGCCGGCACGCACCCGGCCGTGCAGCCGCTCCGTCACTGCCTGCCAGAACGGGCTGGGACCCTGCTCGCGGTGCGGCCCCGCGCCGTCTCCACGCTCGCCGCGCCACAGCTCCTTGAGCCCCGCCGGGAGCTGGTGCTCGACGTGCTCGCGCTCCTCCGCCGGCAGCACCTCTCGCACCGCCGCGAAGACCGCGCGCGTCGCGTGCGCGGCTTCCGCCATGTCGCGGAGCTGCGCGATGTCGCGCACCCAACCCACGAACTCGTTGTGGTCCAGCTCCGCGATCGGGCGGCCGGTGTGCTCCTCCGCGACTCCCACCCCGGGCATCGCCCACAGCTCTTTCAACTCCGGCGGCAGCGCGTGCATCACGTGCTGCGCCTCCTCCGGCCGGATGCGGTGCCGCAGCAGCAGGAAGACGGGGCGTGCGACGTCGCGCTCCCGCCCCCGCGCTCCAGCCGGCAGCCGCCGCTCGAGCGCCTTCCAGAACGCGCGCCCATCCCGCGCCATGCCTCATCCTCCTCGTGCAGGTCCCACCCATCCGCCGCGCCGCGCGCCGCCGGCTCACTCGCGCTCCACGGGCGTCTCCCGAGCCATGATCCCGCGGAGCGCGTCGGCGATCAGCGGCGCAACCGACACGACCTGGACCGCCGCACTGGCCTCGTGCCGCGGCGCCACGCTGTCCGTCACCAGTACGCGCGTGATGCCGGCAACCGCGAGCTTTTCGAGGGTGCCGTCCACCAGCAGCCCGTGCGTCGCGACCGCGACGAACCCCGGCTTCGCCCCGGCCTCCCTCAGCACGCGCGCCGCCTCGACCAGCGTCCCGCCTGTCGAGATCATGTCGTCGATCAGGACGCAGTCGCGGCCGCGGACGTCGCCGCTGAGGCCGATGGCCTCGACCTCCGCCCCGGTCCGCCGCCTCTTGTGCAGAACGGCGAGCTCCGTGCCGAGCTCCGCCGCGTAGCGGCCCGCCATCTCGACCCGCCCGGCGTCTGGCGAGACGACCACCGCACCGGCGGCGACCAGCGGCCGCACCGCCGGCACGAGCACGGGCACCGCCGTGAGGCCGTGCACCGGGATTCTGAAGAATCCCTCCAGCTGGTCGGTGTGCGGGTCGAGCGTGACGATCTCGTCGACGCCGGCCGTCTCGAGCAGGTCTGCGACCAGGCGGGCGAGGAGCGGCTCGCGCCGGCCGTGGCGCGAGTCCGATCGCGCGTACCCGAAGTGCGGCACGATGGCGACGACGCGCCGCGCGCCCGCCCGGCGCGCCGCGTCGACCATGGCGAGCAACTCCATCAGGTTCGCGTCGACCGGAGGGGAGGTGGGTTGCAGGATGTGGACGTCGGAGCCCCGGATCGGCTCCTCGAACCTCACCGAGACCTCGCCATCCGGGAACCGCTCGACCGCGCACGCGCCCCGCCGCGTGCCCAGCGCGCGGGCGACGGCGTCCGCCAGCCGCGGGTGCGCCGTGCCGGTGAAGAGCGGCGCCAGCGCCGGAGCGCCTGCCTCCTCCCTACCCGGCCCTACGCCCCGCAAAGTCCGCCTCGTACCCGGCCGCACGGATCCATCTCACGATGTCCTCGGCCGAGACGTGCTCGGGGTCGTACGTCACCTCCGCGAGCTGCATGGTCGGGTCGATGCTCGCGCGCGGCACGCCCGTGCGGCCGGTCAGCATCTTCTCGAGCCGTGCTGCGGCATCGTCATCCGGGAGGCCGTACACCTCGATCCGTGTGATCTCCATCCGCCGCCTCGCACACACTCCACCGCGGGAGCCGCCCGCTTCCACCGGCGCGCGTTGCAGGATGCGCGCCCGGCCACCGATCGCCGCGCGGAGCGGAACTTGCCGGATCGTCAGGATCGGGGGAGCACGCGGCCCGCGCCGCTGCGCCGGCCGACTGTGAGGACCACGCGAGGTGTGGAGAGCGGAGATGGATCGGGAGATGGCCGCGTTCTGGGAGGCGGTGCACGAGCGGTGGAGCGCGCCCGACCACAGGCGGGAAGAAGACGTCGCCCTCTCCGTGCTCGTGCACTTCGCTCGCCGGCTACCCGGGCCAGAAGCGCAGCACCTCAAGGAACGACTCCCGGCGCCGATCCAGGAGTGGCCTGAGCTCGAGCCGGAACGGCGGCGCGTCGACCAGCCGCCGGCCGAACGCACGAGCTACACGGATTTCGTGTTCGCCATCGCCCGCGAGAACGGGATGCCGGATCCCGCCGACGCGGACGCCGCGACGCGTGGCGTCTTCCGTGCCCTCGGCCGCGTGCTCCCGGATGACGAGCGCCGCCACATCGCCGCACAGCTCCCGCGCGACTTCCAGATGGTCTGGAACGACGAAACGACCTGAGGTGCGCCGATCGTGGAACGAGAACGCATCGAGGTACCGGTCAAGCTGCTCCACGAGGAGGTCGAGGCACTGACCAGCATCATCGCAGATTACCACCGCATGCTGGCGCGCGCGGGCGTGCCCGGCGAGCTGGCCGACCTGCTCGTGCTGGACTTCCACGGCTGGATGCTCGACCACTACCGACTCGTCAGCGAGCGACAGTGAGCTCGATTCGCCGGCCGGCGAAGGCCGCACGCCGGCCGCGGCATCCCGGCCGAACGGGCCGGCGCGGATCAGACCTCCACGCGCGGCGCTGCCGCCGCGATGCGTCGCCGGGATACGCCAGGCGGGCTCCCGCGCCTCAGCGACGGACGCGGGCCTGGCCCTGGTGCGTCGTCACCATGATCGCGCCACCCGGGTGCCCCGTGCCGAACCTCGTGGTCGCGTCGGCCGCGCTGTAGAAGCGGATCTCGTAGACGTCCGCGACCCGGATCGTGTGCAACGCCTCCAGCCCGCCGGCCCGGACCTCATCGAGGTAGACGACGGGCAGCGCCGGCGTCGGCGTATCCAGCGACAGGACCCCGCGACTGCGCAGGTACTCGGGCCGCAGTTGCTGGATCGCTTCGTACGCGGTGCCCCCCGCGATCGCGGCGAGCTCGGCAGCGGTCACCACGTCGCGGTCCCTGGACGCTTGCGCCCGGCGCGGCGCCGAGCTGCAGGCAATGACGGCGGCACCCAACCCCACCAGCGCGAGGACGAGGACGGTCTGGCGCATCGGCGTGCCCTCCCTCATGATGTTGGACGCCCGGAGCCGGGCCTGGGCCGGGTCGAAGCGAACGGACGATGTTCCGACGTTAACGCCCCGCGCCCGCGCGCGCCAGCACGCCGGGCCGACGACCCCGAACCACCCTGGGAGGCACGCGATGATCCAGGTCTCGCCCAAGGTCGCTGACACGATCCATGGCATCCTGCGGATCGTGACTGGCTTGCTCTTCATGCAGCACGGCGTTCAGAAGCTGTTCGGCTGGCTCGGCGGTTTCGGCCCGGAGGGTGGGACGGCGCCGCTGTTCTCCCAGTTCGGCGTGGCCGGTGTTCTCGAGGTGTTCGGCGGCGCGCTGATCGTGCTCGGGCTCCTCACGCGCCCCGTCGCGGTCATCCTCCTCCTCGAGATGCTCTACGCGTACGTGCGCGTGCACCTGCCCCAGAACTTCTGGCCGATCCGGAACGGGGGCGAGCTCGCGCTCCTCTACGCGGTCATCTACCTGTACCTTGCCGCGGCCGGATCCGGGCGCTTCGCGCTCGACCGCGTGCTGCGCCGGGGCGGCGAGCCCGCGGGGCAAGCCGTGCGCACCTGAGTCGCGGCGCCCGCTGAACGGGCCGCGGAGAGAAACCGCCCGCCGCCGTCCGGCTCGACGGCCGGGCGGCGGCCCCCTGCGCCAGCCCCACGAGGAACCGGGCCCATGCCGCGGCCCCGCTCCACACCGCCGCGGCGCGGGTTCGCCGCATCCGCTTCGGCAGCTCCGAACCACGCGGGTCCCCGGGCCGGGGCGGCACCCGGCCCTCGGGCCGGCCGCTCCCGCCCGGCCCGGGTCCCCGGACGCCGCGGCCGGGGGATCCCCGGAGTCGATTCCGCGCCGGCGAGGCCACGGGGGCGCCCGGGGCGGAACGGCCGCCGAGAACGCAGTCGGGCCCCCTCGAGGGCGAGGCCCGCGCCTCAGCGCCACCTCCCTCGTTCCCTGTGCAGTCGGCCGAACGTGTAGGCGAAGTGGACCCGGAAGTTGGTCTGCCGGACGTGGGACGGCTCGTCGATCGTCAGGCCGGTGCGGGGCACGAACGAGTCCTCGCCGGTGAACGGATTGCCGGGGGCCAGCGTCGCGGCCTCCAGCCGGATCGCGAACCGCCGTGACGGCCGGTACTGGAGCCCCAGGCCTGCGGACCCGCCGAGTCGCACATGCGTGTCATCCACCGCCAAGAACGCCGGGAACGCATCGTCCAGGCTCCACCATGTGATGTTCACGCCCGCGGTGCCGTACGCGTTGAACCGCCGCCACTCCGGGAGCAGGAACCGCATCAGCTCGAGGCCGAGCGTCGTGCTCGTCAGTTCGCCGATGTCGTCCTGGTCGAACAGCTCGCTGCCAATGCCCGTGTCGTCCTCGTACTCCAGGTCCATCCGCGTCCAGTTGAACGCGAGGCGCGCGGCCGTCCGCGCGAGCACCCGGGCGCTGAGCGCGAGGCCCCACGAGAACGAGTTTCCCGCCGTCAGCTTCCGCTGCGGATTCACCCCGAACACGTCGAACACGAGCGTGTCCACGCCGATCACGATCGTGTCCACGTCGATCACGTCCGTGTCCAGCGTCTGGAGCAGGAACCGCCCGTGGTTCGCCAGCCCGACGTAGACCTCGGCGGTGAAGTTCCGCAGACCCAGATACCACCGGTACGCCCCCTCTTCCTGCGCCGCCGCCGTGGTCGGCCCGAGCGCGAGCGCCACCAGTGCGCCCGCCACGCACCGCCTCCACCTGCCCACCTTGCCTGCCACCAAACCCTCCCTCCGGTCGATCCGTGCCGATGCACCGGCGAGAAGGGTGGGGAAGAACCGGGCCGGGCATCCGGCCCTGCTTGCCCTGCTTCTGAACCAGCCCCGAACGCGAAGCGGCCGCTGGCGGCGTGAAGCCGCCAGCGGCCGCTTCCACGGCCGGGCGCCAGCGCCGGCAGGCAAGATCCCTCGGCGCGGGATCAGCCCCGGTCGAACCCGAGCTGCCTGGTCTTGCCGAGCAGCTCGCGCACCTGGCGCAGCGATTCCTTGATCTCCCCCAACCTGTGCAATGGCTCGTACACCTTCGCGTTGCCGCGCCCCCCTTGCTGCTGTGCCTGGTACAGCGCGAGGTCCGCTGCCTGGAGCAGGTCACGCGGCGACTCCATGCCCGGGTGGTAGGACGCGATCCCGGCGCTCACCGTGAACCCGAGCGGAGCCGCCGGCGTCAGCGCCAGCGCGGACTGGATGCGACGGGCGAAGATCAGCGCGCCGTCCGGCCCGCCCGAGCAAACCAGCGAGAGGAAGCGCTCGTCGCTGATCCGTGCGGTGAAGTTCATCCGCCGCGTGCTCTCCTTCAGGATCCGGCCCAGGTCCTTCAGCGCATCCTCGTAAGCCTTCTGGCCATACTTGTCACGGAACCGCTTGTAGTCGTCCACGTCGAACAGCACCACGTGCAGCGGCCGCCCGCGCGTCGCGCCCGCGAACTCCCGCTCCAACATGACCATCGCGTGCCGCTCGTTCGGCAGACCCGTCAGCTCGTCCGTGAGCTCCAGCTCATCCAGCCGACGCCGCGCGCGGTACAGCAGCTCCGAGAGCCAGCCCACACCCGCTGACGTCCCCAGGAAGACCAGCATGATGCGCAGCGCGAGGCCCCAGTCCTGGATCTCGCGCCCCATCATCGACGCCGCGAACTGGATCACGACCAGCGCCACCATGCAGCCGGCGAGGGCCGTCGCCACGCCGTTCCAGCCGCGATAGTACGCCAACAGAAACGCAGGCGTGATCGCGAGAAGCCAGAGAAGGACCTCGTACCTCGCGGCGGCCTCCGGCGCGAGCGTGGCTGCCAGCAGGGCTGCAGCCAGCGCGGCCAGCGAGAGGGACAGGGCCCGCATCACCACATTCGGCAATCGCTTCGGTAGCATTCGCCTCTCCGGGGGAGTTGGGAACCCACGCCGCGGCACCAGGCGCCCGCGGCCGTCGCTCGATTGATGGAGCGCCCTCCACCCGGCCATTTCCGTGCCGGGCCGCGCGGCCGCGAAGCCGCAAGGGTTCGCACGCGCCGCCGCCCTCGCATCGCCGAAAAGATTGCGGGGAAACCCAAAGAAATTGAATTGCAGCCCTGGATCGCCCGCGGCCGGCCTGCCGGCCCGGTCCTCCCCATCGCGG
Organism: Longimicrobiales bacterium; assembly: GCA_036563975.1. Lineage (GTDB taxonomy): Bacteria > Gemmatimonadota > Gemmatimonadetes > Longimicrobiales > RSA9 > RSA9. The sequence goes on from DATCLK010000061.1 coordinate 13,444, forward strand.
CCGGATGGCGCCGCAGGCACCGCAGCCTGCCCCGGGCGCGCGAAGGGGCGGGCTGCGATGGCCCGCCCCCGTGCCGGGTCGCGCCTCCGGCGGCCTCGTTCCCGCCGCGGCTCCGCGCGCCTCGACGCTCGATCGCCACCCCTGCCCCTCTGCCACCGGACGCGGCAGCGGCCGGGATCGTTGCAACTCGCCGTTCGGCGCGGGCTCAGCGGTACTGGAACCGGTAGGTCAGCCCGGCTTCGAACGCCGGCCCCTTGAACGTCCGCTCGCCGCCCAGCTCGCCGCCGAACCGGATCCACTGGTAGCGCCCCGACGCGCTCAGGCCGAACGCCTGGCTGAAGCGCCATTCCACACCCGCCCCGCCCCTGAACCCGAAGCCGGTCAGCATCGCCGTGCCGCTGCCCGCCCCGAGCCCCAGCAGGTCGCTGCTCGTCGTCGTCCTGTCGTCGATCCCCAGCGCGAGGCCGACCCCCGCGGAGACGAACGGCTCGAACGCGTCGTCCGGCCGCGTGAACGGGTAGAGCTTCAGCGCGGTGAACAGCGGGACCACGTAGCTGTTCACCTCCTCGCGCACGGTGCCGCCCCCCAGTCCGCCGTCCTGCTCCATCGTCTGCCGGCGCCGCCACACGCCCGCCGTGCTCTCGATCGCCAGGTGCAGGTCCAGCCCCTTCTGGAAATAGCCCTCGAACGCCGGCGAGGTGGAATATTTCGCGCCGCTCACCTCAGTGAGATCCCGCACATCCCAGATGCCGCCGCGCAGCCCCGCGCCCTGCCGCTCGCGGCGCGCCTGCTTCTCCGGGTCCGATGCGCTGTCTTCCTGCCCACGAGCGCCGGCCGCGCCGGCCCCGAGCGCCACGACCACGCCCAGCCCGCACACCAGCATGCGAAGCAGTTCCCGCATTGTGCTTTCCCCTTTCTCCATTCACGGTCGCCCCCCACGCCCTCCTTCCGACCCCAGCCTGAGAGACGATTGGGAACGCCGCGGTGTCACCTGCCCGGCATCGCGGCGGAGCGCCGGCCGGCCAGCGCCGGGAACGCCGTTGCGCGCACGGACGCACGCCGTACGGGGTTTCCCCCGCGAGCTTCCTCCGCCACCCTACAGACGGCGCCCGGCCGGGATGCTACCGTTCCGGCGCGGGAATTGACGGGCATCGCCATGCCGGAAGGGCGACGCCCGCCCACTGGTCCCGCGAACACGGCACTCAGGAATACGGAGCCATGATGGAGCAATCCCGGCCCCAGCCGTCCGCCGAGCCCGAGCGGCCGCGCCTCGCCCCGGATCAGGAGCCGCACCCGGAGCCCGCCAGCCTCCGCGAGGCCGTCCAGCACTACCTGCGCGACCTCGTCTACGGCGCCAACGACGGCATCATCACCACCTTCGCCGTCGTCGCCGGCGTCGCCGGCGCCGATCTGCCGGCCGTCACCGTCCTGATCCTCGGCTTCGCCAACCTGGTCGCCGACGGCTTCTCCATGGGCGCGAGCAACTTCCTCGCGATCCGCTCGAACGAGGCCGCCCGCGCCGCCGCGGGCCTCGGCGTCGAGGAGCCCCACGCCGGCCGTCACGGCTTCGCCACCTTCGCCGCGTTCCTCGTCGCCGGCTCCGTGCCGCTCGTCGCCTACCTCATCCCCGGCGTCGACGAAGGTCGCTTCGCCATCGCCACGGCTCTCACGCTCGCCACCCTTTTCACCGTGGGCGCGTTCCGTAGCTTTGTCACCGCACAGAGCTGGATCCGCAGCGGCCTCGAGATGCTGCTCGTGGGCGCTGCAGCAGCAGCCGTCGCGTACGCGCTCGGCGCCATGATCGCGGACATTGTGGATGGAGTCCCCGTCGGTTGAGCGCAGCCCCGGAGACCCCCCGCGCCCCCGCGACCGGCTGGCACGCCATCTCCGCCGCGGACGCGCTCACCCGCCTCGACGCGTCCGAGGGCGGCCTCTCCTCTGCCGAGGCCCGGCGCCGCCTCGAGCGCTACGGGCCGAACGCGCTCCGGCCGCCCAAACCCGTCTCCGCATGGCGCATCCTGCTCGCGCAGCTCGAGAGCATCGTCGTCCTCCTGCTCTTCGTCGCCGCCGCCATCGCCCTGCTGACCGGCGACCCGCTCGACGCCGCCGCCATTGGCGCCGTGCTGGTCATCAACACGACGATCGGCTTCGTCACCGAGCTGCGAGCGCGCCGCGCCATGCAGGCGCTGCTCGAGCTCGAGGTCGCCCGGGCCACCGTCGTGCGCGACGGCCGCACCGTCGAGATCGACGCCCGCGAGGTCGTCCCCGGCGATGTCATCGTCCTCGAGGCCGGCCAGTCCGTCCCGGCCGACGGCCGGCTGCTCTCCACCGCAGAACTGCGCGTCAACGAGGCCGCGCTCACGGGCGAGTCGTTGCCCGTCCAGAAGAGCACCGATCCGCTGCCGGCCGACACGCCATTGCCGGACCGCACCAACATGGTGTTCAAGTCGACGACGGTCGCCGCCGGCTCTGCGCGCGCCGTCGTCACCGCGACCGGCATGGCGACCGAGGTCGGCCGCATCGGCGAGCTCGTCGGGGGCATCGCCGAAGAGGAGACGCCCCTGGAGCGCCGGCTCGACCAGCTCGGCCGGCGACTCGTCTACCTCGCGCTCGGCGTCGCCGGGCTCGTCATCGCACTCGGCGCCGCCCAGGGCATCCCGCTCGGGCAGATGCTCGAGACCGGCATCGCGCTCGCCATCGCCGCCGTGCCCGAAGGCCTGCCGGCCGTCGCCACCATCACGCTCGCGCTCGGGCTCCGCCGCATGGCCCGCCGCAATGCCCTCATCCGGCGCCTGCCTGCCGTCGAGACCCTCGGCTCCGTCACCGCCATCTGCACCGACAAGACCGGCACCCTCACCGCCGGCGAGATGACGACGACGATCCTCTGGCTCGACGGCCGCGAGCTCCACCTCACGGGCGTCGGCTACGCGCCGCAAGGCGAGATCCGGGAGAACGGCCGCCGCGTCCGGCCGTCAGACGACCCGGTCCTCTACGCCGCGCTCCGCATCGCCGTGCTCGCCAACCGCGCAGACGTCGTCCGCCAGGACGGCGCGTGGGTCGCCCGCGGCGACCCGACCGAGGCCGCCTTGCTCGTCGCCGCCCGCAAGGCCGGCATCGAGCGCGATGAGCTGCGGGGTCGCTACCCCGAGACCGGCGAGATCCCGTTCTCGTCCGAGCGCATGCTCATGGCGACGTTCCACCGCACGCCCGACGGCGGCGACTTCACCGCGGTCAAAGGCGCGCCGGGCAGGATCGTCGCTCTGTGCACGCGCCAGCTCACCGCAGAAGGCGAGCGCGATCTCGACGACGAGGGGCGCCGCCACCTCATCGCGATCAACGACGACCTCGCCCGCCGCGGCCTGCGCGTCCTCGCGCTCGCGCAGAAGTCCCCCGCACGGGACGGGGGGGCAGTGGCGGGTGGCGCCCCCGCCCTCGCCCGGGAGGAGCGATCAGGGATGGCGGGGGCCCCCGCCCCGGCCCGGGCAGGGGAGGCGGCGGAGGAGGGCCTGAGCGGCCTCACGTTCGTCGGCTTCGCCGGCCTCATGGACCCGCCCGCGGAAGGCGTCAAGGAGACCATCGCCGCGTTCCGGCGAGCCGGGATCCGCGTCGTCATGCTCACCGGCGACCAGCGGCTCACTGCCGAGGCCATCGCCCGCGACCTCGGCGTGCTCGGGCCGGGCGACGAGACGCTCGACGGCCGCGAGCTCGCCCGCCTCGAGGACGAAGAGCTCGCCGCTCGTGTGCATCGCGCCGGCGCCTTCAGCCGCGTCAGCCCCGAGGACAAGCTCCGGATCGTGGACGCGTATCAGCGCGGGGGCGAGATCGTCGCCATGCTCGGCGACGGCGTGAACGACGCGGCAGCGATGAAGAAAGCGCACATCGGCGTCGCGATGGGCCAGCGCGGCACCGATGTCGCCAAGGAGTCCGCCTCCCTCGTCCTGCGCGACGACCGCTTCCCCACCATCGCCGCCGCCATCGAGGAGGGGCGCGTCATCTTCGACAACATCCGCAAGTTCGTCTTCTACCTCTTCAGCTGTAACCTAGCCGAAGTGCTCGTCCTGCTCGGTGCGGGGATCGCCGGCCTCCCGCTCCCGCTCACGGCGATCCAGATCCTCTGGCTCAACCTCGTGACCGACACGTTCCCCGCGCTCGCCCTCGCGCTCGAGCCCGCGGAGCCGGACATCATGGATCGCCCGCCGCGCGACCCGCACGCGGCGATCCTCTCCGCGCGCTTCCTCCGCGCCATCGCCTTCTACTCCGCACTCATCACCGCGCCCGCGCTCGCCGCGTTCCTCTGGAGTCTCGATGGCAGCCGGGACCCGGCCTACGCCCGCACGCTCTGCTTCATGACGCTCGCGCTCGGCCAGGTCTTCCATCTCGGCAACGCGCGCAGCCCCGCCGCCGTCATCCAGCCGCGGCTCGCGGTGCGCAACCCCTACGCCCTCGGCGCCCTCGGCATCACCCTCGCCCTCCAGTTCCTCGCCGTTCACTTCGCGCCGCTCGCCGCCGTGCTCGAGACGACGCGGCTCTCGCCCGGCGACTGGCTCACCGTCGTCGGACTCGCGCTGATCCCCGCGGTGATCGGCCAGACGCTGAAGTTGCGCCACCCGACCATCAGCGGCCCCTGAACGCGGATCGTCGATCCGGCTGCCTGCCCGCCCCCGAAGCTTCGCCGGCCCAGCCCCGCCGCACGCTTCTTGCGCGCGCAGTCCGGTGGATCACGCGCTCCGCGCGCGTTTCGACGTGCGGGGACCGCGCAGCAAAGGAGTTGCTCCGATGGCCGATTCGCAGCCCTCGACCATCCGACTCCAGGTCGCCGGCGCCAAGCCGCAGGACGTCGGCCGCGGCACTGCCCGGCTGCCGAGCGACGCGCTCCGCTCGCTCGGCCTCCGCGAGGGCGATGTCGTCGAGGTCATCGGCAAGCGCTCGACGGGGGTCATCGCCCTGCCACCCTACCCCGAGGACAACGGGATCGCCATCATCCGGCTCGATGGCCTTGAGCGGAGCAACGCCGGCGTCGGCATCGGCGACTCCGTGCAGGTCCGCCGCGCCGAGATCCAACCCGCGCGCCGCGTCGTCCTCGCGCCGTCGCAGCCCAACGTCCGGCTCATGGGCTCGGGAGAGGCGCTCCGTCGCACCCTGTTCGGCCGCCCCGTCACTGCCGGCGACCTCGTCTCGACCTCGATCTACCAGCGCGCCGCCGCACCGCTGGAGCGTGGACTCTTCCCCGAGGATCTGTTTCGCACGCTCTTCGAGCTGCCGGCCTACGGGCTCCAGGAGTTCCGCCTGCGCGTCGTCGCCACCCAGCCGCGCGGCATCGTGCGCGTCGCCGAAGACA
>DATCLK010000062.1:0-5065 GCA_036563975.1 Longimicrobiales bacterium
GCCGTCATGCTGCAGGGCTTGACCGCGCACTACCTCACGCACAGCACCTTCCCGCTCCGGGAAGGCCACTCCGCGCTGGTGCACGCGGCGGCCGGCGGCGTGGGCCTCCTGCTCGTCCAGGTGGCCAAGCGGCTGGGCGCGCGCGTGATCGGCACGACGTCCACCGAGGAGAAGGCGCAACTCGCCCGCGAGGCCGGCGCCGACGAGGTCGTCATCTACACCAGCCAGGACTTCGTGCCCGCAGCGCGGCACTTCGGCGGCGGTCACGGCGTGGACGTGGTCTATGACTCGGTCGGCAAGGCGACGTTCGAGGGCAGCCTCAATTCACTGAAGCGGCGCGGCATGCTCGTGATGTTCGGTCAGTCCAGCGGCAACGTGCCGCCGTTCGACCTCGGCGTGCTCTCGCGCAAGGGGTCGCTCTTCCTCACACGCCCATCCCTCGCCGACTACATCGCCGGCCGCGAGGAGTTGCTCAGCCGCGCGCGTGACCTGTTCGCGTGGATCGCCGCCGGCGAGCTGAAGGTCCGCATCGACCGCACGCTCCCCCTCGAGGAAGCCGCCGAGGCGCATCGGCTGCTCGAGGGCCGGCAGACCGCGGGCAAGGTGCTGCTCCAGGTGCAGCCGGAGGGTTGAGGGCGACGACGGCAGCGGCGTGGCGGCCGCTCCTGCGCCTGCGCCCCCGGCGCCGCAGCTCCCGGGGGCGCCCTCGCCTCCATCGGGGGTGGGGCCATGGCCGCAGATCAGAGGTCGTTCGCGTACGACACGAACTTGTACCGGCCGTCGCGCTCCATGATGCTGCCGAACAGCCGCTCCTCGATCAGCTTACCGGATTCGACCTTCCGCCGTATCCGGCACTCGTGCCACAGACGGTTCGCGCCCTCGAGCCGCGGCGCCTGCTCGCAGCGGTAGCCGACGTAGCCGAGCGGGCGGCCCCCGTAGCGCCGCAGGAGCCGCACGAGCCCCTTCTCGCTGTTCTGCTCGATCAGGAACCAGAGCAGCGCGGGGGACAGCTCGTACGGCGGGCGCGTGTACTGGGTGAACGGATAGTAGAGGAACGCGAACTCCGCGCGTGTGAGGTGCAGCGCGAGTAGCGCGGCGGTGTCGCTCGTCTCGAGCGCGCGCACGAAGCGCCGGATCAGCGCGTCGCGCGACCGCTCGCCGTGCTCGAGAGCCGTGGGCTCCTCTGTCAACGTCGCGCGGAAGCGCCGCAGCTCCTCCTCGATGGTGCGCGCGCTGTCCACGTACTGCGGCCGTGCGGCTGCGCTCGCCTCCACCGCGGCCGTTTCCGCTGCACCGTCGGCCGGCTCGCAGGCGGGGAGGACGGGGGGCAGCAGCGCGGCGAGGGTCAGGAGCGTCGCCGTTCGAGTACGCATTCGAGTCCGTGGCGTGGAGGAAAGGGCTCGATCACGTCGCGGGCGCGAGGACCGGAGTCGCGCCGCGGGCTCGGTTCACCCCCGCACCCGCGCACTTGTGGGGGAGCGGGGTCGGTGCGGCGCCCTGCGCCCCTGCCGGGATGCTCCGCCGGCGCGGTTCCCCCTGCCGGGCGCGGGGCCGGCGGGGAGCCGTGCATCTCGGCAGGGAGCCGGGTCCTCCGAGCCGCGGCACCCCCGCCCTCGCCCGGGAGGCGGGGCCGGGGCGGCGGGGTGCCCCCGCCCCGGCCCGGGGCGGATGGGGGTGGGGCGGCTCAGTGGTCCGCGTAGTTGGTCCAGCCCTGCCACCACTTCGGGCCGTTCGGGTCGGCGGCGCCGCGGTACGCGGTGGGCGTCACGAACGCGCCGGCCTTCGCCGCGATGGCCGGCGGGAACGTCTCCAGTCCGCCGGTCGCGGCGGGCGAGCCGGGCGGCGGCGTCCAGTCGAGCTGCGCGGGGCCCGACGGATCCGTCGGCAGGCTGCTGAACAGCGTGGCCGCGGGGTCGCTCCGCTCCTCGATCGCGTTGGCGGCGAGGTCCACGCAGAACTGGACGGTGGCGCCGGACTGCGGCTGGCACGTCACGGCGTTGTCCGCCACCAGGATGTTGCGCAGCGCGAGATCCCCGGAGGCCGCGCGGGCCTGCGTCGTCGCATCGCGCAAGCTGATCGCGGCGCGCGGCCAGCGCGCGATCACGCCGTTGACGTACGTGCCGCCGGCGCCGCGGCGAATGAGCATCCCGATCCCGCCGGACGTCTGGTCCACCACCCCCGGCCCGGTGCCGACGAGCGTGAAGTTCGCGAACAGGGGCGTCGTGTAGGGCTGCGAGTCCTGGCCGTCCGGGCAGTTGGCTCCGTCGCAGCCGTCGTTCTCGATCCCCTGCGGGTCGGAGCCGACGCCGCCCGCGCCGGGCCGCGGATCCAGGACCTTGCTCTGGAACGCGATCATGTACTGCACCCGCCCGCGGTATCCCTCGGACGCGTCGAAGTGGTCGTCCCCGGACTCGTAGGATACGAGGTACCTGGCGTCCACCGTGCCGCCGAACCACTCGAACGAGTCGTCCAGGCCCGCGAGCGCCTGCACGTACTCGATCGTGGTGCCGCTGCCGACCGCGGCGAGGGTCAGCGAGTTGAGCTCCGCGTTCGGCGCGGTCGCGTAGCCGGCGAACTCGATGCGGACGTAACGCAGCACGCCGCTGTCGTCCGCGTCGTCGGTGCCGCCGCTGTAGAGAACGGGCGGGTTCGTTTCGGTGTCCGTCCCGGTCCCTTCGAGTTGCACCGGGTGGGTGCGGTTGATCCTCGCGTTGCCGACGATAATGAGCCCGCCCCAGTCGCCCGGCCGGCGCTCGCCCACGGGGCGGGACGAGGTGAACACGATCGGTGCGTCCGCCGTCCCCTCCGCGATGATCTTCGCGCCGCGCAGGACGAAGAGCGACGAGCCGACGGTGTTGTAGTCGCCCAGGATGGTGGTTCCCGGCTCGATCGTCAGCGTCGCGCCGTTCGTGACCTTGATGAATCCGGAAATCGTGTAGACCGTGTCGGCGTAGAGCGTGCGGTCGCTCGTGATGTCGGCGCTGATGGTGGCGACCTTTGCACCCTCCGGAGGCGTGGTCACCGTCACGATCTCGCTGTACGGACCGGTCTCGGCGCCGCGCACGGCCGCCACGCGGTAGCGGTACTCGGTGCCGGGCTCGAGGCCGGAGTCCTCGTACGTCGTCGTCGTGGCCATCCCGGCCGTGACGAACGACCCGCCGCTCACGGCGCGCTGCACGGTGTAGCTCTGCGCCCCGGGCACGGGAGCAAACGTCACGCGCACTGCGGTGGAGGACAGCGCCGTCGCCTGGACGTTGGCGGGCGCCGTCAGCGGGGCCGGCCCCGCCGGGTCGTCATCCTCGCAGGCGCTCAGGGCGCAGAGCGAGAGCGCGAGAATCGAGAGCAGTGTACGGGTTTCCGATCGCATCGGTCACCTGGTCCTGTTGAGGGTCAGCGTTTTCCCGTCCGACGAATCCTCGCGCGGTAAAGAGAACGCCGGAGTGTCCCGCCCTTGCCGCGCGCCGGTCACGCGTGCGTCACGGGTCGCCGACGTCATGGCCGCCACGTCACGCCCGCCGAGAACACGCGGCCGGTGCGGTAACGCTCGCGCACGACCGTGCCCTGGGTGACCTCGTAGGGCGAGTCCAGCAGATTCTCGATGTCGAGCTTCGCGGAGATGGAGGCGAACAGGGGGAACCGGAGCGAGACGTCGAGCACGTGGCGTGGCTGCTCGTACAGGTCCGGCAGCGGCGACTCGGCCGCGCTCACGATCCGTGCGCCCATGACGTTGTAGAGCAGCGTGGCACTCGGCCCGCCGTCCGGCGCAGCGTACGTGAGGCCGGCGTTCACCACGTAGGGCGCCTGGCCCACCATGGCGCGTTCGTCGTTGATCTTGCTCGCGTTGCCATCGCCGATGCGGATCCGGCTACGCATCAGCGTGGCGTTGGCGAACAGCCAGAGCGGCTCGAATGCGGAGCCCAGCCCGCCCAGATTCTTCCTCGCCTCGATCTCCACGCCGTCGTTCCTCGCCGACTCGGCGTTCAGGAACGTGACAATGCGCGTGCCGGACGTGCCGAGGTAGACGCGCTCGATCGGGTCGCTGAACCGCTTCGCGAACAGCGCCACGCTCAGCACCTCGCCCGGGTTCGCGTACAGCTCCCAGCGCAGGTCGAGGTTCAGGATGCGCGTGCGGACGAGGTCCGGGTTGCCCGCCACGTTGTCGCCGCCGAGCACCTCGCGGTACTGCACGCCCGCGAGCTCGCGGTACTCGGGGCGGGACAGCGTGCGGGACGCGGAGAGCCGGAGGTTCTGCTGCTCGCCAAGCCGCAGGACGACGCTGGCTGCGGGGAGCACGTCGGTGTAGCGCGCATCGGCCCGCTGCGGAGCGCCGATCGTGGGCTCGGACACGACGGCCACGTCGGACCGCTCGATGCGCGCCCCGCCGATCAGGCGCAGCCGGTCCCAGGGTACGAGCTCGAGCATCGCGTAGCCCGCGAGCAGGCGGTCCTGCGCCGTGTACGAGCCGCCCTGGCTGAGCGGCACGACGCTGATCAGCGAGTCGTATGCGCCGCCGAAGATCTGCTCGGGCGGAAGCGCGAGGATCTCGCGGCTCAGCCGTCCACCCGGCGCGGTGAGGGCGTAGGCGCGGTTGTGCGCATCCCGATCGGTCCAGCGGCTCAGCCAGCCGATCTCGAGCCGGTGCGGCCGCGCCGCGCCGCCGAAGCCGATGCCGTAGCTCAGCGTCGCCTCGAATGCTTCCTCGGCCAGGTCGCCAAACGTGCGGACCGCGCCCTCCGTGCTGGCGCTGAACCACGTCGGCGGGAGCGGGGCGCCGGTCACCGGGTCCGATTGGATCGCGTAGACGAACTCGGAGCGGTCCGGCTCGAGCCGGCGCACGCCCGACCGGGTGAGCGACCACTCGATGCGATGCCCGGCGAACGGCTCGTGCTGGCCGAGGAGCTGCGCGGAGTACACGCTCCGCTCCACGTAGCGGAGCCGCGTGATGTCGAGCGGCAGGCCGCCGTGGTTCTCGCTGGTTCCCAGCTCGCGCCGCGCCTCGTTCTCCGCCGAGCGGCTGTACGTGCTGTTCAGCGCGATGCGGGAGTGCGAGCCGAGCAGCGTGCTG
>DATCLK010000063.1:0-6835 GCA_036563975.1 Longimicrobiales bacterium
CTTGCCGCTGGCCTGGATGATGTGGGCGCCCGCGACCTTCCCCTGCATCGAGGCGAGCGCCGAGCTGGTGGTCGGGACCTGGAGCTGTTCCGTGTTCACCCGCGACACGGTGAACGGCAGCTTGACGCCTGCCACGGGATCGGACACGCCGGTCACGACCAGCTCCTGGAGCGGGAGCACCGAGGGCTCCATGGCGATCTCGAGATTGGTCGTGCCGTCCGCCTCGATGCGCACGTTGTTGCGGCGCACTTCCGCGAAGCCGAGGTTCTGGACGATGACCGTGTAGGTCCCCGCCGGGACGCCGGGAATCAGGAACCTGCCTTGAGCGTTGGTCAGCGTCGAGAAGCGCGTGTTGGCGATGGCGATGTACACATCGCTCAACGGCTGGCCCGTGTCCCGATTCGTCACGACCCCGGTGAGCGCGCCCACACGCTGCTGCGCCGCGGCGTTCCCGGCTGACGCTCCAACGCCGAGCAGCGAGAGGGCGAGGGCGATGCTCCAGGTCCTTTTCATAAGGCCTCCTCTGCGCGATCCTCCGTTGTTTGGACCACAGGTGAGAGGGGACAACAAGAACCCTGCAGCTTCCCTTCGGTGTGCCCCTCGACCGGCCACGGCGGAGTGCCGGGCAGGCCGGGCCGGTCATGCGGCCGGTTGCCGGGCGTCCCCGCAGGTGCGGGGCGCCCCCTGGCAGCAATGCATCTAGGGCTGAATGCATTTTTGTCTGCACGAACGCGCCGGCCAGCGCGCTTTTTTCGCCCCGCCTGGCGAAACCCGCTAGATGCGCGGCGCCCGGCAGAGACGCCGCGGCCTCCGGGTGGACAGCGCCAGCGCTGCGCGCCCCCTGAGAGAACCCCCCGGCCGACCACCGGCTGGTGCGCCAGGGCGCGCGAGGTCCCGAGCGCCGGTCAGCAGGCGACCGGTGCGGCCCTCCACCGTCCCTGCGGAGGTGTGGACCTCGAGTCGGAGGCGCGGCATGGCGAAGAACCCCACCCGATCTATGTCGTCGGGATCGATCTGGCCAAGTGGCAAGACGACCCCCGCGGGCTCGACCGGCACGGCAGCCCTCGGCTCCAGCGTCGGATCTCCCACACGGGGAACGGTCTGACCGAGCTGGTTCCCCATCTCGGGCGACTCGCAGAGTCGGCCCGGAACGGCGCGGCTGCCGAGAGCTCCGGCGGTCTCCCGGTGCTGATGCGGATCCGGGTCGGCGTTCGTGGTCGGGCCCGTGCACCCGAGTACGCTGGAGCCACCATGCCGCGGTGCCCCAGGCAAGGGTGAGCCCGGGAGTTTGCCCGGGTACGCTCTGTCAAACGCGCATGGGGCCCCCTTCTGACAAAGGGCCCTTCCAGCGCGACGACCGTTGCCACACGCCACGGAATGGCTTGTCGGAATCTCGCGGATAGCGTACCATGCTGCCGACCACCTGTCAAGCCTAAATACGGATAGGGCGCCCCGGTCCGGGAAGCGGGCGCGGGCCGGGAGGCCCTTGGCCGGCCGTGGATTGCGCAACCGGACGGCCGGGCACCGTGCCGTCTACAGGGGAGCGGACGACTCCACGAGGAGGCGACCGTGCGAAGCGTCGCGGCGGCAGGGTTGGCATTGGCCCTCGCTCTGACGAATGGGCCTGCGGCAGCGCAAGTGCTGCGGGGTCGCGTCCTGGACGCGGTGACAGGCGAGGGCGTTCCGAGCGCGGAGGTCGTGCTCTCCGACAGCACGGGCGGGGTGGCTGGCTCGGCGCTCGCCGATTCGGCCGGGCTGTTCCGCATCCGCCTGGCCGCGCCGGGCAGCTACGGCCTGCGCGTACGCAGCCTCGGCTACCATCCGCTCGAGGTGGACAGCATCAGCATCGGCGCCTCCGAAGAAGTCGTGGTGGTGCTGCGTCTGGGGCTGGACGCGGTCCCGATCCAGGGGTTCGAGATCACGGGCCGGAGCCGATTCTATCAGGGGCGTCTCGAAGAGTTCTACGAACGCATGGCCCGCAACAAGCGCGCGGGCATCGGTCGGTTCCTTGTCCGGGAGGAGATCGAGGAGCGGCCCGTCACCTACGCCACCGATCTGCTCTACGCCTTCCCGTCCGTGTCCATCCAGGGTCAGGAGCGGCTGGTCGTGTTGCGCCGCCAGGGCAGGGAGTGCGTTCCGCTGCTGTACCTGGACGGCGTGCCGATCAATCGTCGGGGTGGGTGGAGCCTGGACGAGTTCGTGCGGGCCGACGAGGTCGAGGGAATCGAGTTCTACGCAGGTTTCGCACAAGGGCCTGGCGAGTACCACGATCAAACCGGCTGCGGGGTGATCCTCGTCTGGACGCGGCGAACCCTGGACGACGGCCGCCCGTTCACCTGGCGGCGACTGTTGGCCTTCACCGCCGCCGCTGTCCTCCTGTTCGTCCTGCTGCGCTGAGGCAGGGAGTCGAATTCGCGCGGCGGGTTTGCGTTGCCCGGTGCGCGCTCCCGTGCCATAATCGTGAATCCACGTGTGCGTTTTCATCCCGGAGGATCGTATGGGCGGAGCCGCAGGCCCCGGTCTGGCTGGGGCAGGCCGTGCCGTCGCTCTGCTGCTCGGCCTGGCCGCCCTCGCCGGCCATGCGCAGCCGGTGGCGGCGCAGGCCCGTGACAGGCAGGGCTCTGCGACCGATGAGGCCGAGAGGGCGCTTGCCATGGCGATGCTCCAGCGACAGCCGGAGGCGCGGGAGCGCCACTATCGCGAGGCGCTGGAGGCCGCTTTCCGCGGGGTGGCGGCGGATGCCCGTGATGCGCTCGCGTGGCTCCTCGCTGGCCGGGCCTTCGTGGGCCTGAACGACTACGTGGGCGCCGACAGCGCGTTCGCGCGGGCGGCGGCGTTGCGGCCGCAGTACGCCGAGGAGGTGGAGAGAGAACGTGAGCGAGCCTGGGCGGAGGCGTACGAGCGTGGCGCCGCGGCGTTCCAGGAGAACCGGTACGAGGAGAGCATCGCGCACTTCGAGGCGGCCACCCGGATCCATGGGAAGTGGCCGCACGCGCACGTCACGCTGGGCTGGCTGTACGCCAACCAGGGAGACGCGGAGAAGGCGCGGGCGGCGTACGCCGGCGCGCTGGAGATCATCCGGCGGGGCATGCCGCCTGTGCAGGACGAGGAGCAACGCGCCGACTGGGACCGCAACCACGAGGCGGCGGTGCTGGGTCTCGGTGAGCTGCTGATGGCGGCGGGGCGCGCCGCGGAGGCCGCGGCGATCTACCGCGAGTTCCTCGCCTCGCACCCCGATCACCCGCAGGCCTCCGCGGCTCTGGCGGTGGCGCTGGCGGTGCAGGGCGGCGAGGTGGCCGACAGCGTCTCCGCGCAGGTCCTGGCCCGGGAGGATCTCGACGAGGCGCAGCTCCACCGGATCGGGGCCACCCTGTTCGCGTCGCAACGCTACGCCGAGGCCGCGACGGCCTTCCGCCGGGCGCTGGAGCTGAACCCGTACTCGCGCGATGCCTACTTCAATCTCGGGCAGGCGCTCTACCTGCACGTGCGCGCCATCACCGGGGGGCAGGGCGGGGAGGCCGGTGCCAAGGCGGACCTGCGCGCCGTTTACGCAGAGATGCGGATGGCCGCGGAGCGCATGCTCGAGCTGGATCCGAACAATGCCCGCGGCTACAGCTTGCTCGCGCACGCGCATCGCGGACTGGCCGAGACCGCGCCGGATGCGGCGGCGCGGTCGGATGCTACCGTCGCGATGGCGGCAGCCGTGCGGGCCGCCCAAGCGCTGACGTTCGACATCGTCGATGTGAGCGGCAGCTTCGCCGGCGACCGGCTGGTCCTGAGCGGGACATTGCAGAACCTGAAGCTGGAGGCCGGCGAGGAGGTACGGTTGCGTTTCAGCGTGTTGGGTCCGGACGGCAGCGCGCTGGATTCGCAGGTCGTGACCGTGCGCGTGCCCGAGCCCCAGCAGGCGGTGACCTTCGAGGTGGCGCTCGCAGCCGGGGGCGACGTCAAGGGCTGGAAGTACGAGGTCGTGCAGTCGCCGTCGGCTGCGGGCGACCCTACCATCTCTCTCGCCGGGTACCCTGCGACTCTCGCCCGGGTTGTGATTCGCCACTCTCGCCCTGGGCCGTCGTCTGCGACCCGGTCTTTCGCCGAACTCGCTGGGGCCTCGATCGCCGGCCACAGGATCTGTCGCCACCAGGATCCCGTTCGACCGGACCGGGGCCTGCGCGTCGGTCATGACTCAGGTTGACGGGGCAACCCGCCTGCGGTACATCCGTGTCTCACGAAAGGACCACCTCCGCCAATCCTGCCACGGGAGTTGCGCCATGATCCGTCCGACTCTGGTCATCGCGCTCGCCCTCGCGGGCGCGTCCGGCTGCGCCGTGCTGACTGGCCGGCCAGCGGCCGACCCGCAGACCCGGCAGACAGAGGCTCGCCAGGGCCAGACAGCCGCCGACCCACCCCGCCAGCAGGATGGGCTCAGGCCCTTCGCGGAGTTGACCCGGGGCGCCACCGCGCGCACTGGCTTCTTCGACACGTACCAGAAGGGCGACAACCTGTACCTCGCCGTTCCGCGGGACCGGCTGGGGCAGGACTTCCTCATGGCGTTCGAGATCAGCCAGGGGATCGGCGCGGCCGGCCTGTTCGGCGGCACCATGCTGGACATCTTCGAGGGCGCGATCGTCGCGCTCGAACGCCACGGGGACCGCGTCTTCCTGGTGCGCAGGCCGCACCGGTTCGTCGCGCCCGAGGGCTCGGCCGTCGCGAAGGCCGTGGACCTCTCGTTCAGCCCATCGGTGCTCGCGTCTGCGAAGATCGTGTCCGTGCGTGAAGACTCGGCGCTCGTGATCGACATCGCGGACTGGATCGTCTCGGATCTCTCGGCCGTGGGCGAGCGCGTCAACCGGGCCGCCTCGCGCCCCGGACAGCAGAGCCGCGCGAGCTTCGACCGGGACCGCAGCCACATCGAGTCCGTGAAGGCCTTCCCGGACAACGTCAATGTGCGGGCGCGGCTCACGTTCCGGCCGCAGTCGCCGGCCGACATCGCCTCGGTGCCGGATGGCCGCTACATCTCGCTCGCCATCCATTACTCGTTCGCCCGCCTCCCCGAGCGGCCCATGAAGCCGCGGTTGGCCGATGATCGCGTCGGCTTCTTCATCACGGCCCACAAGGATTTCTCTCGGGACGACGGCGATTCGTTCTTCGTGCGCTACATCAACCGCTGGCGACTCGAGCCGAAGCCCGGCGTGGCTGCATCCGGCGGGCTCGTGGAGCCGGCCAAGCCGATCGTCTACTACCTCGACCGCAACATCCCCGAGCAGTACCGGCCATACATCGCGGCGGGCATCGAAGCGTGGAACCGCGCGTTCGAGGCCGCGGGCTGGAGGAACGCGATCCGCGCCGAGTTGCTGCCCGAGGGTGCGGACCCGGAGGACCTGCGTTACCCCACGGTCCGCTGGAACACGTCCGACCAGCCCGGCTACGGCGCGATCGGCCCCTCGATCGTGGATCCGCGCACCGGCGAGATCCTCGACGCGGACATCCTGATCGAGGCCAACATGGTGCTCAGCTTCAAGCGGGACTGGCGGACGAAGGTGAGCCCGGCAGAAGCGGCGCTGGAGATGCTCGTCGCGCCGCCGGATGAGCTGGCGATCGCCGAGGCGGGCGGGGAGGTCGCGTCGCTGGGCGCGGCGCTGACGGCGCAGGGTGCGCTGCTGCGCGCGCTGCTCGCGGCGAAGGGCGAGATCGGACCCAACGACCCGGTGCCCATGGAGTACGTGGGCCAGGCGCTCAAGTGGGTGACGATGCACGAGGTCGGGCACACGCTCGGGCTCCGTCACAACTTCCGTTCCTCGACCGACACGCCGCTGGACAAGCTCGCGGACCCTGCCTGGGCCGAGGAGCGAGGCGTGTTCAGCTCCGTGATGGAGTATCCCAGCATCAACCTCGATGCAGTGGGGACGAGCGGTTACTTCTACAACCCGGGCGTCGGCTCGTACGACCTGTGGGCGATCACGTACGGCTACGCGCCGGATGATGCGCGCGCGGCCGCGGTCGCACGCGAGGCGGCCAGACCCGGTCACGCGTACGGGACGGACGGCGATGCGCGCGGCCCCGGCGCGCTGGATCCCGCGGTCAACGTGTACGACCTGGGCGCGGATCCGCTCGCGTGGGGCAAGCGCAGGGCGGAGCTCATTGCCAGCCTCTGGCCGACGCTGCCCGAGCACGTGCTCGCGGATGACTCGCGCTACGCGGACCTGACCGACGCGTACCGCACGCTGCTCGCCGAGTACGCCCGCGCGCTGGCGACGGCCGTCAAGTACATCGGTGGACAGTACCAGTGGCGGGACCACGTGGGCGATCCGGATGGCCGCCTGCCCTTCGTGAACGTGCCGAAGGCGCGCCAGCGGGAGGCGCTCCAGTTCCTGCGCGACTACGCGTTCGACGAGGAGGCCTTCCGCCTCCCTCCGGAGGTGCTCGCGCGCTTCGGCGCCAACCGCTGGGACCACTGGGGCGAGGAGAACACCTGGGATGGCCGCATCGATTACCCGTTCATCGACCAGGTGCTGGACCTCCAGCGCACGCTGCTCGGGCAGCTCACGCAGCCGCTCCTTTTCGCGCGCATCCGCGACGCCGAACTGAAGTACGGCGCGCGCGAGGTGCTCACCATCCCGGAGCTGCTGGAGGGGCTCACGCAGTCCGTGTGGAGCGAGGTGTGGGCGGGCGAAGCGCGCCGCATCCCGGCGCTCCGCCGTGACCTGCAGCGCGCCTACCTGGACCGCATGACCACGATCCTGGTCACGCCGCCCGAGCAGATGCCGGCCGACGCGCGTGCCGTGGCGCGGCTGCGGCTCGAGGACCTGGACCGCCGCATCGCGGCGCGCATCGGTGC
>DATCLK010000064.1:0-2328 GCA_036563975.1 Longimicrobiales bacterium
GCGGCATCACCTCGTGCAGGAACGTGAGGTGGTCGCGGAACATGACGATGGACTCCGGGTCCGTGACCCGGGCGTCCGGGCCCAGCTTCTCCTCGAAGAAGATGGCCGCCATCGGGGACACGTACTCGTGCGAGAACCGGATGTCCGTCCGCACGAATCCGCTGTCGCCCGGCTGCACCCACGGCACACCGACCTTCCCGGCCGCCGCATCCACGACCCAGTGCGAGGCGAAGATCTTCTCCGCGATCGTCATCGGCCGCACGCGCCGGGCGGTGCGCCCCGCGCTCCGAGCGGGCGGCGCCGCGCTCGCCGGGGGCGACGACGTCGCAGCCACCTGGTCCGCGGCGTACTCGGCCGTCGAGGCTTCCGCGCCCTGCACGTGCGCCTCGGGAGCGCCCGCAGCCCGATCCGCGGCATCACCCCCGCCCTCGCCCTCGCCCGGCGCCCCGTGGGCGCCCTTGCGCAGCGCGGCCGGCGGCGGGATCCGCACCTTGCCCTGCAGACGCGCGACGTTGTACTCGAACAGCCCGCCATACTCGATGATCTCGCGTGTGATCGGGTCCACGCCCGCCGTGAACGCCTCGAGCTCGATCTCCTCGCCCCGCCGGATCCGCTCGATCAGCGAGAAGTCCGTGGACGTCAAGATGCCCAGGTTCTGGCAGTTCTCGTTGTAGATCCGCTCGATGTTCTCGGCGATCACCACGCGGATCCCCGCCATCAGCTCCGCGTACGGCGACTGCTCCCGCGAGCTGCCCTTGCCGCGCCGTTTGCCGCTCACCGAGCAGACGAACCCACCCTTCTTCACGCTCCCGCGCGTGACCGGGAACTCGCCGCCGGCCCGCAGGCCCAGGTACGGGAACTCGCCCAGCGTCTCGTCGAAGTAGTAGCAGATGTAGGCCGGCGTGATCTCGTCGGTCGAGATCTGGTCGCGCAGCTTGGCGCGCAGATCCTCCGTCAGCTCCAGATCCTCGCCTTCGAGCTGGCGGCGCATCAGCTCCGCATCATCCACCAGGAACAGGATCCGCCCCTCGAAGCGAAGCTTCGCGGGACGCTTGCGGACATCGAGCTTCAGGAGGTCGGTGGTCATGAGCGCTCGGGGAAAAGAGGTTCGATTCCGTGCTATCTTGGCCCGGAGCGCGGTGTGCTGCAAGGGAATGGCCATTGCGCGCCGGCCGATTCGCCGCCGCCGCGGGCCCCGCACCCGCGATCCCGCCCGTCTGTTACTCTGGCTCACGGGAACGGGGTCCCCTCCCCCGACCCGGATCCGGAGCCGCGCGCGGGACGCTCCGCCTCGAGAACCAATGGGGTCCCTTCGCCGAACGTGCGGAGCGCGGATCGGCCGGGGTCGCGCCTAACCTGGTGGAGGACGTCCCCTCACCGAACGCGCGGAGCGGGCACCGCAGGGCCGAGTCATCCGTCCATCCGCCCTCCCGGACGCGCTCGCGCGCGCGAACTGCGCCGGCCGGGCAACAACGGCCTTCCCCCCGCCCCGCCCGCTTCGGGCGACGCCGGGGGAAGGCCGGGGGCGACGGACGGGCCGGGAGGCCCGGGGATCAGTCGTCCGCGTAGTCGCCGGTGGCCTTCAGGCTCTCGAAGTCGGCCCGCAGCATCGGGTCGACATCCGATCCGTCCGGGCGCGGCACCAGGATCAGGAACGCGTCGTCCGTGATCGCGCCGTCACGCGGGTCCTTGTAGATGCTGCACACCACGTACTGGAACCCCTGGCTCCCGTCCTGCGCGACCGGGATCAGCTCGACGAAGCCGTCGTCGATCAGGTCCTCCAGCTCGCTCAGCGTCTTCACGATCGGCGTGCCGTCCGCCGAGAGCCCGTTCTCCTCGGCCAGGTCCGCCAGCGCCCTCCGGCCCGCCGGGGTGTTGAACGCCGCGTCCGTCCACATCACGAACTTGATGATCCAGAGCTGGAGCGGATCGTTCGAGAAGTACCCGCCCGACGTGTCGAACAGGTTGTCCTGACGCCGGTCCTCGGGCGCCACCGTCAGGTTGAACGTGCCGTCCGGCTGCCGCCGCGGGAAGATGAATACCTGGAACGCGTCCGCGATCGCCTTCGCCTCCGGCGATGTGAACGCGTCCGTCGTCAGCACCGCGTTGATCGTGAAGAAGATCCGGTGGCCCGAGGCGTCGTAGCCGCCGTTGTGCTCCAGGATCCGCACGTCGTTGCGCGTCGGGTCATTGCCCGAGGGGTCGATCGTCCACGCCGACTGCGGCCGCGCCGGCGTGCCGACCCGGATGATCAGCTTGCTCGGGTCCACCCCGTTCTGCGCGTAGAACGCGTCGCTGAAGTCGAACATCGGCGACTTGTCCCCGCTC
>DATCLK010000065.1:0-6216 GCA_036563975.1 Longimicrobiales bacterium
GCGCCACGGCACCGGAACGTCTCGGTGAGCAACCCCAGCCCGGACCGGACCCGGTTCGCGTGGCTGGTGAGGGACGGGCTGCCGCGGCTCGCCGACTACGCGCGTCCCCACTACAACCTCGGCGGGGTCCAGATCGACCCGGCGGCGAACCGCGCGCGCTCGTTCACGACGGGCACTGCGGTCGGGCTCGAGCTCATCTCCTTCGAGGACGGCAGGCGGGTCCGCGTCCAGGTCCCGGAAGGCGCGAAGGTGAGCAACCCGCGGTGGTCGCCGGACGGCTCGCGCATCGCCTTCTTCGTGCACCTCCCGGATGCGACGCACATCCACGTGGCTGACGCGGCGACGGGCCGCGCGACCCGGATCACGCGCACGCCCGTGCTCGCAACGCTCGTCACGGACTTCGACTGGACGGGGGACGGGCGGCGCATCCTGACCGTGCTGGTCCCGGAGGGCCGGGGCAGGGAGCCGCGGCCGCCGGCTGTGCCGGCCGGGCCGAAGGTGCGGCTGACCACGGAGGGCGAGAACCGGCTGCGCACCTTCGCGGACCTGCTCGAGACACCGTATGAGCAGGAGCTACTCGAGTACCACACCACGGGCCAGCTCGCACTCATCGACGTGGACAGCCGGGCCCTGCGCCGCGTCGGCAAGCCCGCCATGTTCACCGAGATCGACGTTGCGCCGGACGGCCAGCACGTACGCGTTACGACCATCCAGAAGCCGTTCTCGTATATCGTGCCCGTGAGCAGCTTCGCCACCGTGGAGGAGATCTGGGACCTCGACGGCCGCGTGCTGCTCGAGCTGGCGCGCCGGGCCGTGCGGGACGGGAGGTCGAGCGCGGGGGACAGCGCGCAGGCCGATAGCAACGGGCGCCGCGCCCTCGCCTGGCGGCCGGACGGCAGGGGGCTGAGCTTCCTCCAGCTCGAGCCCGCACCGGCGCGCGGGGGCGCCGCAGCGGACAGCGCCGCGCCAGACACCCCGGCAGCGGACAGCGCAGCAGCGGACAGCGCGGAGGGACGCGGGCGTCAGGCGGCGCGGCGCAAGGACCGGGTCATGCAGTGGCTGCCGCCGTTCGACAGCACGAGCATGAGGGTCGTGTACGAGAGCGACAACCGCATCAGCAATGTGCGTTACTCCGCAGATGCGAGCATCCTGTTCATCACGGAGTCGTCCGGCGGCACGACGCACGAGTACGCGGTGTTCCTGAGCGACCCGTCGCAGAAGTACACGATCTCGCGCACGCGCGGGGGCAGATCGGGCGGCGAGCGCGGAGGCCCGGACCCGGACCGCGCATCGCTCGTCACGCGGCCCGGCCCCCTCGGCGAGCCGGTGGTGCAGATCTCTTCCGACGGCCGCTTCGTCTTCCTCGAGGGGACGACCTACGCGAGGAACCCCATGGAGGAGGCGCCGCGCCCCTTCCTGGAGCGGCTCGAGCTGAAGACGGGTGACAAGACGCGGATCTTCGAGAGCGAGGCGGCTGTCTACGAGAACATCGTGCTGGTCGTGGACGACGACGCGACCCGCCTCGTCACGACGCGCGAGTCACCGACGCTCGTGCCGGACGTGTACGTGCGCGAGGTCGCGAGCGGCCGGCTGCAAAGGATCACCGAGAACCGGGACTACACGCCGGACCTCACCACAGCGCCGCGGCGCCGCATCCAGGTGACGCGGGTGGATGGGTTCCGCTTCTGGGTCGACGTCACGCTGCCGCCGGGGTACGTGGAGGGCACGCGGCTGCCCGCGCTGTTCTGGTTCTACCCCCGCGAGTACACGGGCCAGGATGCGTACGACCGCGGCCAGCGGACGTACAACAAGAACCGGTTCCCCTCCCTCGGGCCGCGCTCCATGGCCGCGTTTGTCCGGCTGGGCTACGCCGTGGTCGAGCCGGACGCGCCCATCGTTGGGCCGCAGGGTCGGATGAATGACGGGTACGTGCCGGACCTGCGCAACACGCTGACGGCGGTGATCGACGAGCTGGACCGGCTGGGCATCATCGACCGCACGCGACTGGCCATCGGCGGCCACAGCTACGGCGCGTTCAGCACCGTCAACGCGATGGTGCACACGCCCTTCTTCAAGGCGGGGATCGCCGGGGACGGCAACTACAACCGGCTGCTCACGCCGCTGGGCTTCCAGAACGAGCGCCGCGACCTGTGGAGCGCGCGGGAGGTCTACCTCACCATGTCCCCGTTCCTGTGGGCGGAGCAGCTCAACGGCGCGCTGTTGATGTACCACGGGATCGAGGACCAGAACGTCGGCACGCACCCGATCAACTCGGAGCGGCTCTTCCACGCGCTGGACGGGCTCGGCAAGACCGCGGCGCTGTACATGTACCCGTACGAGGATCACGGCCCGGCCACGCAGGAGACGCTGCTCGACCTGTGGGCGCGCTGGGTCGCGTGGCTGGACACGCACGTGAAGAACGCGGGCAAGGAGGAGCGCAAGGCCGCGGACGTCACCGCACAGGAGCCCCTGAACCCCTGAGGCGGCGGTAGCGCCCGGCTGCGGGGCCGCGCCCAGCCCGGCGCGCCGCGGCGCTCCGTCTTCCTGCCGCTGTCACGCAGGCCACCAGTGGGGCCAGGCCCGTGCCTGGCCCCTTTCATGTGCCCGGTGGAGCCGTGCTTGCCGTGCCAGTCCCCCTGGCGGATCGGGGCGTGGCATGGTAGAGGCCGGGCCGCCTGGGGTGCCGGCGCCACGCCCGCTCGGGATGCGGGGTGCAGGAGGTCGGGATGGAGCGGGTCGGGTGGGGCGCCGACGGAGTCGGGGCTGGACACGGCGGGAGCGGGCGAGCCGCGCGACGGGGCGCCGTCGTCGTCGTCCTCTGCGCGTTGCTCGCTTCGCTGGCGGCGCCGCCACCGGTGCAGGCGCAGGCGAACGCGAGGGCCGAGCTCACCGTGCTCGGCGTCAATGCCCTGCTCGGTGGCGTGACTTCGGGAACGGTCGCGCTGGTCCAGGGCCGGCCGTTCTTCCGGGCGTTCGGGCTGGGCCTCGCGGGCGGCACGCTGGTCTACGGCGGCAAACGCTTCGCGAGCTGGTACGGGGTGCCGGGATCGGGCGTGGCCGGCCGGTTCTTCACCGCGGTCGGCGCCTCGATGATCCGGAACGGCGCGGCGGGGCGCGGCGCGTTCGATCTCATGCTGCTTCCCGTCGGTCCACTCACCGTGTACCTGCGCCCGGCGAACGACACCACCCACGCGCCGGTGAAGGTGAATCTCCTGCGGGCCGCGCTCCTGACGGCGCTCATCATCCGCAAGGACTTCCGGCTGGATCCCGGCGCCACCCTGCACGCCGGCACGCCCATCTTCGACATGCGGGGCGGCGTGGTGCGGCAGACGCCCGGCAGCGTCACGCTCGGGCTCTCCATCGGCGGGGTGGTCATGCTGAGCGACCTCGATGACCGGCGGCTGCGCGGCCGCATTCCCCGCGGCACGCTGATCGCGCACGAGCGGGTCCACGTGCTCCAGGAGGACTTCGCGGGGATCGCCTGGGCCGGCCCCATCGAGAGCTGGCTGCTCGGCCAGCTCCCCGGCGGCGCGTGGCTGCGACGGTACATCGAGCCGGGGCTGCTCGGGCTGGCCGCCGCCGGGGTGGCGCTCTGGGCCGGCGGCGGCGAGGGGCCGTGGGAGCGTGAGGCAGACTATATGGAGAGTGCCTGGGAGGTGGGGCCGTAAGCGCCGGGCCGGTGCCGGCCGGGCGCCGGCGGGCGGCTCCTCGCCCCGGCAGCTGGCGGGGCCCCGGCGGCCGGGCGGTTTCCCCCGGTAGCCGGCTGACCCGGGGGGCCGCCGCCACGGCCCGGGCGTCGGCGGGCGCCCCCTCGCCCCGGCAGGCGGCTTCTTCGTCCCGGGAGGCGGGCGAGGCTCCGTGCGAGGATGCCGAGATGGTACAACCTTGTACCATCTCCCATCGGAGGGGAACGGATCGGGCGGGTCGTGGGCGCGGCGCCGGCCCGGCGCTCCCCCACCAGCCAGCCAGCCCCGGAGGCCGCCGCTACGGCCGGGGCGAGCACCGCCAGCCGGGCGGTTTCTTCCGGCAGACGGTTACCCCCGGCGGCCGCCGCTACGGCCGGCGCGGGCCCGGCAGCCTCGCCCCGCCGGCCGGCTGGCCCCGCCGGCCGGCCCGGTCCATATTTCTCGCCGTTACGGCTCCCCGTCATCCCCCAGCCAGGAGGGCCCCGTGCTGGCGACCCAGATCCGGCAGAAGGAGAGCGTCTTCTACTTCGCGGCCTACCCTGCGGCGGCGCTGCTCGAGAAGGTTCGGTTCTTGAGCCGGTTTTACAGCGAAGGCGAGCAGATCGCGCCGGAAGAGGTGCCCGAGGGGGACGAGATCGCGCGCTTCATCTACCGGATCGAACGCAGCGAGCGCGCGTTCCAACGTGAGCTCTCCCGCGCGAAGGTCCGCGCGATCAAGAACTTCTACGAGACCGCGGGTGCGCAGCCGCTGATCCCCGGGACGGTGCTGCTGTTCACGCCGGAGCGGCTGCGCTTCCAGACCGCGGGCGGCCCGGAGGGGATGGGCTACCTCTCGGAGCCCCAGGACAAGTTCCTGATCGTCGACGGGCAGCACCGGCTGGCCGCGCTGCACTTCTACCTGCGCGACCATCCGGAGGAAGCGCGGGCGGTGCACGTGCCGTGCGTGATCTTCGATGGCCGCACGGAGGACTTCGCGGCGGAGATGTTCGTCATCATCAACTCGACGCCCACGCGCATCAACAAGAGCCATCTCGTGGACCTGTACGAGCGCGTGACCTGGGCGGATCCGGACCGGAAGTTCGCGGCGCGCATCGCGGAGAAGCTGTACGCCGAGCCGGACAGCCCGCTGCGCTACCGGATCAACCGGCTCGGCGGCCGGAGCCGGCAGGAGAAGTGGATCCTCCAGGCGGAGCTGTTCAACGAGCTGCACCGCTGGGTCCGCGAAGAGTGGCAGGAGATCGAGCGGAGCGGCGTGCGCGCGGACACCTACTATCGCGTGATCCGGGACTTCTTCCGCGCCGCAGAGCGGGCGTGGGGCAACGCGACCTACATGGTGACGCGGCCCGTGACGCTCAAGGCGATGGTGCGGGTCGCCGCAGACCTCGCCCGCGAGGACGCGGATCCGGAGGACGGCCGCCTCGAGCGCTGGCGGCAGCGGCTCGCGCCCTGGGCCGAGCTCAGGCGCGAGTTCCGCGCGGACGGCTTCTACGAGCGGTTCCCGGCCAAGGGGCAGGTCGAGCGCGTGGCCCGCATCCACCGCCAGCTCGCCCGCGCCGCCGGCATCAAGGTCACCGGGAGGGCGGCGAAGCAGAAGGTGTACGCGTAGGCCGCGCAGGCGCGATCGCGCAAGCCGCCGGGCCCGGCGCGCCCCGGCGGCTCACGCCCACTCGAGGGCGAGCACGCCGTCCCGCGCCGTGATGCGCCCGCCGTACCGCCCGCACTCGCGGTCCAGCGTCTCCCGCAACCACGCGCGGTCCCGCTCTGCCGCATGGTGCAGGCGGAAGCGTCTGACCTGGAGTGGGACCATCTCCAGCCGCAGGAGCCCGCCGGTCCGCGCGTCCAGGGTGGGGAAGTGCATGAGCGCCAGGTCGCTGCGGTACTCCTCGTAGCCGCGGATGCCCTCGTAGTCGTTGATGAAGTCGCCGCAGCCGTAGAGGATCGGTCGGCCGCGGTACACCTCGATCGCCTTCGGATGGTGCGACGAGTGGCCGTGCACGATGTCCACGGCCGCGTCCGCGATCAGTGCGTGCGCGAAGCGGCGGTGGCTCGCCGGGATCTCATAGCCCCAGTTGCTGCCCCAGTGGATCGAGGCGACGACGACGTCGCCGGGCCGCTTCGTGGCGTCCACCATGCGCGCGACCTCGTCCGCGCTCGCGTCCGAGTAGTCGCGTAGCACGTAAACCCCGGGCTTCGCGTCGCCGGCCGCCCAGCCCCGCGGCACGCCGCTGTCGGTCGAGCCGAGCCCGAAGACGAGGATCCGCGAGCCGCCGCCCGCGTCGAGCACCGCCGGCGCGCGCGCCTCCGCGGCGTCGCGGCCTGCGCCGGCGGCGGCGATGCGCGCGCGAGCCAGCGTGTCGAGCGTCTCCAGGAGTCCGGCCTCACCCCAATCCAGCACGTGGTTGTTGGCGAGGACGCAGCAGTCCACGCGTGCGGCCGTGAGGACGCCAGCGTTGTCCGGGTGCATGCGGTAGTTGATGCCCTTGGGATACGCGTCCTCGCTGGTCGTGATCGCCGTCTCGAGGTTGATGAT
>DATCLK010000066.1:0-2020 GCA_036563975.1 Longimicrobiales bacterium
CGTCCCCGAGGACGAGGTGCTCATGAGCTCGACCGGCGTGATCGGCCGGCGGCTGCCGATCGAGCGCATCGAGGCGGCGCTCGAGGGGATGGCTGCGGAGCTCCAGTCCGACCCGCTGGTCGCCGCGCGGGCGATCATGACCACGGACACGGTGCCCAAGGCGCTCTCCCTCTCCGTGGGCCCCGCCACGCTGAGCGCCGTCGGCAAGGGCGCGGGGATGATCGCGCCGAACATGGCGACGATGCTGGTCTACATCTTCACGGACGCGGAGCTCGCGCCCGGCGCGGCCGATCCCCTGCTCCGCGCCGCCGTCGGCGACTCGTTCAACATGCTGTCCGTCGACACGGACACGAGCACATCCGACACGTGCGTGCTCATGGCGAACGGGCTGGCGGGGCCAGTGGACGAGGACGCGTTCGCGGCGGCGTTGAACGCGCTGTGCATTCGCATGGCCGAGATGCTGGCGCGGGACGGCGAGGGTGCGACGAAGCTGCTGCGCGTGACGGTGGAGGGCGCACGGACCGTGGAGGATGCGCGCCGCTTCGCGCGTTCGATCGTCGAGTCGCCGCTGGTCAAGACCATGGCGTACGGTGCTGACCCGAACATCGGCCGCATCCTGATGGCGCTGGGCAAGTGCTTCGACTGCGAGGTCGACGCCGCGCGGCTGCTGATCCGGGTGGGCGAGGTCGTGGTCTACGCCAACGGCGCGCGCGTCGACTTCGATGAGCCGGCGGTGCGCGCGCTGCTGGGCGGCGATCCGGTCGACATCCGGGTGGACGTGGGGCTCGGGACGGGCCGCGCCACGGCGTTCGGCTGCGACCTCACGCCGGGCTACATCGAGGAGAACGCGGCGTACTCGTCCTCCTGATGGCGCGACGGCCCGCGGTGCCGGTAGCTGCCGCGGGCTCTGAAGCCCGTACGGGCGCGCCCTCGCCCCGCGCGCCCGGCGGGGCCGGGGTGCGGGGTGAGGGCGGGCGCCGCGTCAGCTGCCGGCCTGGAGCTTGTCGAAGTAGCTGGCCGCGTCGCCGAAATCGGCGGGATCCACGTCGAAGTACTGGGAGCGGCTGAACCGTCCCGTGGTGGGGAAGTAGGGCGGCGGCTGCAGCACGCCGCACTCGTCGTACGAGTAGCGCTTGAGGTAGCCGGTGCCGCCGGTGGTCCCGACCGGTCCACGCCGCTCCTGCACGATGCCGCCGGTCAGATAGAGACAGCCGCGCCCCCACTGGATGTTGTCGCAGGGCTGCCCGCGGTCGGGATCCTCGTCGTAGTCCTCGACCCAGAACTGGTTGAGCGCCAGCACGAAGGCGTGGATCACTTCGTGGTCCGTGTCGTCGTAATTGAAGTAGCTGCTGCTGCCCTGGCCGCTGTTGCCGCGCCTCCAGGGCGTGTTGATCGGCGTGTTCGCGACCACGACGTCCTGACCCGCGAAGAGGCCGAGGATGTCCGCGCAGGTCCGGAGCGCGGGGTTCGTCGCGTACGACAGGTCGTCGGCGATGATGATGTCTCCGGTGGCGGCGAGCGTCACGCGGCCGCGCAGCACGCCGCTCACCGCGACGTCGCCATCCACGAACACGACGCCCTTGAAGTTGGGATTGAGCGCGCGGGTGATCGGGAAGAGGTACTCGCGGTCGTCCCGGCCGCTCAGGCGGGGGTCGATCGGGCCCGTCCAGCGCAGCCACTCGCCCTTGCCGTCGTTCGGCGTGAAGGCGTTGTAGATCGTCGAGTCGCCGCCCAGGAAGCACCGTGTGCGGCTGTTGCTCAGCGACGCCACCCAGTCATCGTTGGGGCCGGTCCGCTTGTTCGCCTGGTGCTCGTGCTCGTACGCGCTGACGAAGGTCGTGTCCTTCCCGCCGTTCGTGAAGTGGAAGTGCCCGCAGTGGCGGCTTCCCCTCAGACTGTTCGCCCCGGGCGCGGCGCCGACCACCCAGTCGGCATCGCTGGAGCGATAGACGCGCATGAAGCCCTCATCCGGATCCTGCGTATCGCCATCTCCGTTCAGGTCGATGGCGACGAACTCGAT
>DATCLK010000067.1:0-13989 GCA_036563975.1 Longimicrobiales bacterium
ACCTCACCTCGTTCGGTGCGTTCGTCGAGATCGAGCCGGGCATTGACGGGCTCATCCACATCTCGGACATGAGCTGGACCAAGCGCGTCCAGCACCCCTCCGAGGTGCTCCGGAAGGGCGATGAGGTCGAGGTCGTGGTGCTCGGCGTGGACAGCGAGAACAAGCGCATCTCGCTCGGCCTCAAGCAGACCGAGGACGACCCGTGGATGCGGATCTCGGAGCGGTACGCGCCCGGCGTCGAGACCCGCGGCCGCATCGTCCGCCTGCTGGACAAGGGCGTGGTCGTGGACCTGGGCGACGACATCGAGGGCTTCGTCCCGATCAGCCACCTCGGCGTCGAGAACATCCAGGACCCGGCGGACCACTTCAAGGAGGGCCAGGAGCTGGAGCTCCGCGTGCTCGAGTCGGACGCGGTCAACCGCCGGATCGTGCTGACCGTGACGGCCATCCCCGAGTTCGAGGGTGGCGCCACGCCGGAGGGGACCGAGCTCCAGGTCGAGACCGAGGTCCGGCCCACGGAGGAGCAGATCGAGGCTCAGGCCGCCGCGCCGGAGTCCATCACCGTGGACGACGCGGTGCCGCCGGACGTGGTGTCCGGCCCGGCGCCGGAGGGCGAGGCCGCCGAGGAAGAGAGCGCAGAGTAAGCGGCTCGCCGCGTCGCTGCCGCGGCGCGGATGCGCCGCCGTACGTGGGGCGGGTCCGGTCGGGCGACCGGGCCCGTCCCTTTTTTTGTGCCCCCGCCCGGGGTATCTTGTCGCGACCGCAACCCGCAGCAGAGGCGATCGGTACCGTGAAAATGGTCGAAGTTCGGCGGATTTCCCGCGGCGCCGCAGCCGCGGTGCTGCTGGCCGCCGCGGCGTGTCAGACGGCCGGGCCGCGGCCGGCCGGCAGGGATCCCACGCCGCCGCCGCCGCTTTCCACGACGGGGGCGACCGCGCAGGAGCAGCGCGAGGCGGCGGAGTTGCTGACGCAGGCGCGCGCGGCCCTGAGCGCGGGCGACGCCGTGACGGCGCGCCGGCTCGCGGAGCAGGTGGTGGAGCGCTATCCCGGCACGACCTCCTCGTCACCCGCGCTGCTGCTCGCGGCGCGGGCGGCTCACGCGGCGGGCGACTACACGGCGGCGGTGGAGATGGCCGAACGCTACGCCGGCTTGTTCCCGCCGGGCTCGCCCGATGCGCTCCCTGCGGTCGCCCTCGCCGACAGCGCCCGAGCCGCGCTGGACGCGGATGCGCCGGTCATCGTCGGCGCAATCCTGCCCCAATCCGGGTCGCCGTACCTGAAGCAGTACGCGGACCAGGTGCTCGAAGGCATCCGCCTCGCCGCGCAGCGCGATTCCGCGGCGGGCGGGCGGCCCATCGAGCTGGTCGTCCTCGACGACGCCGGCGATCCCGCGCTCGCGGCGGCGCAGATCCGCGAGCTCGAGCGCCGCGGCGCCGTGGCCGTGGTCGGCCCGCTGCTCGGGCCCTCCGTCGCAGCCGCAGCGCAGGCGCGTTCGGACAGCTCGCTGGTCCTGATCAGCCCCACGGCGACCGACGTCGGAACCGGCCTCGCCAACGTCTACACCCTCGCGGCGGCGGACACGCGCGGCGCCGAGGCGCTGGCCTCGTACGCCGCCCGCACGGGCCTGCACCGCGTCGCCATCCTCTATCCCCGCACGCGGCAGTCGCAGGCGGACGCCTTCGCGGCGGCACTCCACCGGCTCGGCGGGCGCGTCGTCACGGCCGTGCCGTACGACTCGGGCACGACCACCTTCGGCACGCACCTCCGCGTGATCGCGGAAGCGGCGCCACAGGCGCTGTTCGTGCCGGCACCCGAGCGGGACGTGCGCCAGATCGCGCCGCAGATCGCGTTCTACGGACTCTCGCAGCTCGGCGTACAGGTGCTGGGCACGGAGGCGTGGGCCTCGGAGGAGGTCCGTCGCCTGGTGGATCGCCGCTACCTGGACGGCGTCGTCGCCGCGACGCCGCTCCACAAGCCGAGCCCCGAGATGGGCTGGCAGGCCTTCACCGAGCGCTACGAGTCCACCTACCGGCGCTCGTTGACCAGCGAGTTGCCCGCCCTGGGGTACGACGCGGTCCAGCTCCTGATCCAGGCGCTCGGCAACGACCGCCCCCCGCCAGCCGAGCTCGCCCGTCGCGTCGCGAGCCTTGCCGAGCTGCGGGGCGCGACCGGCATCCTCTCGATTCGGGACGGCGGTGTGACTCGCCGCCCGTTCCTCGTGCGCATCGAGGCCGGGGAGCTGATCCCCATCGGCGCCCACGCCGGGCCCGAGATGCCCCCGCCCCGGCTCGATCTCTGACATGACGCTCCGGGACAAGCTCCGGCAGCTCGAAGAGCTGCGGCGCCAGTCCGAGCTGGGCGGGGGACCCGAACGTCTCGCGGCGCAGCACGAGCGCGGCAAGCTCTCCGCACGCGAGCGGCTCGACCTCCTGCTCGACGAGGGCAGCTTCGTCGAGCTGGACCGCTTCGTCACGCACCGCACGACGGGCTTCGGCCTCGAGAATCAGAAGATCCTGGGCGACGGCGTCGTCACCGGCTACGGGACGATCAAGGGCCGGCTCGTCTACGTCTTCAGCCAGGACTTCACGGTCTTCGGCGGCTCGCTCTCGGAGGCGCACGCCGAGAAGATCGTGAAGATCATGGACCTCGCGCTCAAGACCGGCGCGCCCATCATCGGGCTCAACGACTCCGGCGGCGCGCGCATCCAGGAGGGCGTGGTCAGTCTGGGCGGCTACGCGGACATCTTCCTCCGCAACACCCTCGCCTCCGGCGTGGTGCCGCAGATCAGCGCGATCCTCGGCCCGTGCGCCGGCGGCGCCGTCTACTCGCCCGCCATCACGGACTTCATCTTCATGGTGCGGGGCACGAGCTACATGTTCGTGACCGGCCCGAACGTGGTGAAGACCGTCACGCACGAGGACGTGGACATGGAGGCGCTGGGCGGAGCCGACGTGCACGCCTCGACCTCCGGCGTCGCGCATTTCGCCTGTGACAGCGAGCCCGAGTGCCTCGCCGGGATCCGCCGGCTGTTCGACTACATCCCGCAGAACAACCGCGAGGACCCGCCGCGCCGCGAGACGGACGACCCGTACGACCGGGCGGACGACGAGCTGCTGGACATCGTGCCGGACGAGCCCACCAAGCCGTACGACATGCACGACGTCATCCGCCGTGTGGTCGATGACGGCGAGTTCTTCGAGGTCCACGCCAACTTCGCCCAGAATCTGATCGTCGGCTTCGCGCACCTCGGCGGGCATGCGGTGGGCATCGTGGCCAACCAGCCCGCCGTCCTGGCCGGCGTGCTGGACATCAACAGCTCGGTCAAGGGCGCGCGCTTCGTCCGCTTCTGCGACGCGTTCAACATCCCGCTGGTCGTGTTCGAGGACGTGCCCGGCTTCCTGCCGGGCGTGGCGCAGGAGCACGGCGGCATCATTCGCCACGGCGCCAAGCTGCTGTACGCCTTCTGCGAGGCGACGGTCCCGCGCCTCACGGTGATCACGCGCAAGGCCTACGGCGGCGCGTACGACGTCATGAACTCGAAGCACATCCGGGGTGACATCTCGCTCGCCTGGCCCACCGCGGAGATCGCCGTCATGGGCCCCAAGGGCGCTGTCGAGATCCTGTTCCGCCGCCGCATCGCCGAGGCGGAGGACCCGCAGGCGGAGACCGCGCGGCTCGAGGCCGAGTACCGCGAGAAGTTTGCGCACCCGTACGTCGCCGCCTCGCGCGGCTACATCGACGACGTGATCGACCCGCGCGAGACCCGCGCCCGGCTGATCAGCGCGCTCGACATGCTGCGCGAGAAGCGGGATTCGAACCCGCCGAAGAAGCACGGGAACATTCCGTTGTAGGGCAAGGGCCGGCGCGAGGACGAGGGCGGGGGAGATCCGATCATTGGACTGCGTTCAGACGGCCATGCCTTTCGTCGCCGATCTCCACATCCACTCCAAGTACTCCCGCGCCACCAGCCGCGACCTCGACCTCGAGCACCTCACCCGCTGGGCGCAGCTCAAGGGCATCGCGGTGGTCGGCACCGGCGACTTCACGCACCCCGCCTGGTTCGCCGAGCTGAAGGACAAGCTCGTGCCGGCGGAGGACGGGCTGTTCCGCCTGCGCGATGACCTCGCCGCCGCGGTCGAGCGGGAGGTCCCCGCCGCGTGCCGCCGGCCCGTGCGCTTCATGCTCCAGGTCGAGATCTCGAACATCTACAAGAAGGACGGGCGCGTGCGGAAGGTGCACAACCTCTGCTACGTGCCCGATTTCGATGCGGCGGAGCGGTTCCGCGAGGCCCTGGCGCGCATCGGCAACCTCGAGTCGGATGGCCGGCCGATCCTCGGCCTCGACTCGCGCGACCTGCTCGAGATCACGCTCGAGTGCGACCCGCGCGCGTTCCTCATCCCGGCGCACATCTGGACGCCGTGGTTCTCCGCGCTCGGCGCGCAGTCCGGCTTCGACTCGATCGAGGAGTGCTTCGGCGACCTCGCCGATCACATCTTCGCGGTCGAGACCGGCCTCTCTTCGGACCCGCCGATGAACTGGCGGCTCTCCGCACTGGACCGCTACGCCCTCGTCTCGAACTCGGACGCGCACTCGCCATCGAAGCTGGGCCGCGAGGCCATCGTCTTCGACGGCGAGCTCTCCTACGACGGCATCGCAGGCGCGCTGCGCAGCCGCGACCCCGCGCGGTTCCTCGGCACGATCGAGTTCTATCCGGAGGAGGGGAAGTACCACTTCGACGGCCACCGCGCGTGCGGCGTGCGTCTCAGTCCGCGGGAGGCGCGGGAGAGGGATGGGCGCTGCCCTGCGTGCGGCAAGCCGGTCACGCGCGGCGTGCTCTCGCGCGTAGAGGAGCTGGCGGACCGGCCGGACGGCGCGCGGCCGGCCACGCCCGCGCCGTACCGCTCGCTCGTGCCGATGGAGGAGGTGCTCGGCTCCGTGCTGGGCGTGGGCGCGAAGAGCCGGGCCGTCGAGCGCGAGTACGTGCGCCTGCTGGGCCGCTTCGGCCCGGAGCTCGAGGTGCTGCGGGACACGCCGCTCGAGGACCTCGATCGCGCGGGCGGGCCGCTCCTCGCCGAGGCGGTGCGCCGCGTGCGCGACGGCGAGCTGCACATCGCCGCCGGCTTCGACGGCGAGTACGGCGTCATCCGGATCTTCGACGATGAGGAGCGCCGGGCATTCGCCGCGCAAACGGCCGCCCTCGTCCCCCTGCCCACGGCCCCGGCCCCTCCTCCCCGGGCCGGGGCGGGGGCGGGGGCGGGGGCGGGGGAGAGCGCGCCGGGAATGGTCCGGGAGCGTGGGCCCGGTGCGGCGCCGCCAGAACAACCGGGCACGGGCACGCGTAGGCGTACGCGTACGCGCACGGATCATAGTGACGCGACGAACGCCCCCGCCCGCAGTTCCCCCGAAGTTCCCCCACCCGGGCGGCGCGGGGATGCGGGGCGGTCTCCCGGGCGGCAGGGCGGGGCGGAAGGGGCTCCCCCGCCCTCGCCCGCAGTCCATTTCACCGCGTTGCCGCTCTTCGCCGGCCTCGCCGCGCCCAGGGACGGCCTGGACGAAGACCAGCGCGCTGCCGTCGAGGCCGGGCCCGAGCCGCTGCTGGTGCTCGCCGGCCCGGGCACCGGCAAGACGCGCGTGCTCACGCACCGGATCGCGCACCTGATCGAGCGGCGGGGCGTCCCGCCTGCCGAGGTCCTGGCCGTGACGTTCACGCGCCGCGCGGCGGGCGAGCTCCGCGAGCGTCTCGAGGCGCTGCTCGGCGCCGAGCGAGCGGGCGCCGTGCGCGTCCGGACCTTCCACGCCCTCGGCCTGGACATGTTGGCCGCGGAGGCCGATCGCCTCGGCCGCGGGGCCGATCTCCGCGTCCTGGACGACGACGAGGCCCTCGCGCTCCTCGCCGAGGCGACCGGCACGCGCACGGCCGAGGCCCGGCGACTCGCGGACGCCGTCGCGCGTGCCAAGGAGCGCCTCCTCGGCCCCGACGAGGTGGCGGACCCCGCGCTGGCGGATGCCTACCGGCGCTACGACGCAGCCCTGGCCGAGGCCGGCGCGGTGGACTTTGACGACCTGATCCGGCTGGCCGTCCCGCTGCTGCGCGACCACGCAGACGTGCGGGACGCCTGGCGCGCGCGCTGCCGCTGGATCCTGGTGGACGAGTTCCAGGACGCGAGCGCCGCGCAGCTCGAGCTATTACGGCTCCTCGCGCCCTCCGGCGAACGGGTCACGGCCGTTGGCGACCCGGACCAGGCGATCTACGGCTTCCGCGGCGCGGACGCCTCGTGCATCGCGCGCTTCGCCGCCGCTTTCCCGGCCACCCGCACCGTCCGGCTGCGCCACAGCTACCGCTGCACGGAGGCGATCCTGCGCGCCGCGCGGCGGGTAGTGGCGCCGGACGGGCCCGCGGACCTCCTGCGCGCCGTGAAGTCCGGCGGCGACCCCGTCGTCCTCTACGAGACCGCGGGCGAGGCCGCGGAGGCGGAGCTGGTGGCGCGCAGCATCGAGCGCCTCGTCGGCGGCACGAGTCTGCTCTCGATGGACGGTAGCGGCGCCGGGATCGGCGGCGACGCTGGAGCGCCGGTCGGCTTCGCCGAGATCGCGGTGCTGTACCGCACGCACGCGCAGGCGGACGCGCTCGAGGCGGCGCTCGGCCGCGCCGGCATTCCGGTGCAGCGCGTGAGCACCCCGCCGGATGAGAGCGCGCCGTTCGACCCGCGCGCGGAGCGCGTGGCGCTGATGACGCTCCACGCCTCCAAGGGCCTGGAGTTCCCGGTGGTCTTCGTGACGGGCTGTGAGGATGGCCTGCTGCCGTACCGGCGGCCGGGCGCCGCCCCCGGGGATGTGGACGTCGAGGAGGAGAGGCGGCTGCTCTACGTCGGGATGACGCGGGCATCCCGGCTGCTCTTCCTCACCCGCGCGCGCCGCCGCATGCTTTACGGCGAGACGCGCGCGCCGGCCGCCTCGCCGTTCCTGGGCGCGGTGCCGCCGGAGCTCCTGCGCCGGGTCCGCGCCGCCACAGAGCCGCGCCGGGACCTCCAGCTCGCGCTCTTCCGGACGTGAGCGCCGCGCGCCGCCGTTTGCACCAACGGCCCCGCTGAGGGTAGCATTTCGCCATGATTCGCAAGGTCCTGATCGCGAACCGGGGCGAGATCGCGCTCCGCATCATCCGGGCGTGCCGCGAGCTCGGCATTGGCTCCGTGGCCGTCTACTCGGACGCGGACCGGCTGTCCCCGCACGTGCTCGCGGCGGACGAGGCGTACCGCATCGGCCCACCGCCTTCCTCGGAGAGCTACCTGCGCGGGGATGTGCTCATCGAGACGGCGCTCCGTGCCGGCTGCGATGCCATCCATCCCGGCTACGGCTTCCTCGCCGAGCGCGCGCACTTCGCTGAGGCCGCGCAGGCCGCCGGCCTGACCTTCATCGGCCCGCCGCCCGCGGCGATCGCGGCCATGGGGGACAAGACCGAAGCGCGGCGCCGCATGATCGCGGCGGGCGTGCCGGTCGTCCCCGGAACGGCGGAGCCGCTCCGGGATGCCGCGCACGCCGCGGACGAAGCCGATCGGATCGGTTATCCCATCCTGCTCAAGGCCGCCGCCGGCGGGGGCGGGAAGGGCATGCGGGTCGTCCGCACGCCCGCGGAGCTGCCCCGCGCGTACGAGGCCGCCGGGAACGAGGCCCGCTCTGCGTTCGGGGACGGCTCGCTGTACATCGAGAAGTACCTCGAGGGGCCGCGCCACATCGAGATCCAGGTCCTGGCGGACGCGCACGGGAACGTGGTCCACCTGGGCGAGCGGGAATGCTCGATCCAGCGCCGCCACCAGAAGCTCGTCGAGGAGGCGCCGTCAACCGCGCTCACGCCCGAGCTGAGGGAGGCCATGGGCGCCGCCGCCGTCGCGGCGGCCGCAGCCGTCGGCTACCGCAACGCCGGCACCATCGAGTTCCTCTTCCAGGACGGCGAGTTCTACTTCCTGGAGATGAACACGCGCATCCAGGTCGAGCATCCCGTGACCGAGCTGGTCACGGGGATCGACCTGGTCCAGCAGCAGATCCGCATCGCGGCGGGCGAGCCGCTCCCGTTCCGGCAGGAAGACGTGCGTCTGGCCGGCCACGCCATCGAGTGTCGGATCACGAGCGAGGACCCGTTCAACGACTTCCTGCCCTCGACGGGCCGCATCGAGTTGCTGCGCGTCCCGGGCGGGCCGGGCATCCGCTGGGACGGAGGCGTCACGGAGGGCTCCGAGGTCTCCCTATTCTACGACCCGCTGCTCGGGAAGCTGATCGCCCACGGCCCGGACCGTGCCGCGGCGCTGGCCCGGATGCGGCGCGCGCTTGCCGAGTTCCGCGTCGTCGGCGTCGAGACGAGCGCCCCGTTCCACCGCCGCGTCATGGACGAGCCGGATTTCAGGGCGGGCCGGATGGACATCCACTACCTCGAGCGCCACGCCGCCCTGCTCGACGGGGAACCGCCGGAGGAGACGCTCCGCGCCGCCGCCGTGGCCGCCGCCCTGCTCGAGGAGCAGGAGCGCAGGCGCCGCACTGCGCCGCGCATCGCACCCCAGTGTTCACCGGCCGCGAGCCGCTGGCGCAGTCGTGGGTGGCGGGGGTAAGATTCCCGGTGAGATGCGCACGCAGCACGCTCCGGCCACGTCGCGACGTTTTCGGGCGCGCCAGCGGGCGACGAGACTTCCCGTGCTCGTGCTCGGCTTCGCCCTGCTCGCGGCGGCTGCCGGCTGTCGCGGCGAGGCGCGCACACCGGCGGCAGCGGGCGATGGTGAGGTGACCGGCGACCCGGTCGCCACGCCTGCGCCCCCGCCGCCCGAGACGACGTGGGTCGCGCTCGCATCGCTGGAGAGCGCGAGACCCCACGTCCGCCGCAGGAGCTTCCGTTCCCGCGCGGACGGCGGGTTTCGTGTCATCGTCGAGCTCGGCGACGCGACGAAGCCGCTGATCGCCGGCCGGGTGATCGTCAACATCCTTTCGCCGACGACGGTCCTTCCCATCCGCACGATCGAGTCCCTGATCCCGCCGGGGGTCCCGGTCCGGGCGGACACGGTGTTCGTGGATGCCGAGCCCGGCGAGTACACCGTGTTCCTCGTCCACTCGTTCGGCGTCGGGCGCTGGTCTGTGGCGGTGCAGGAGGCGCGGGTCGAGGGTGGGGCGGGGGAGGCGCAGCCGTGAGCGCGCCTTCGCCCGACGCACCGCGTGAGGAGGCGGTGGTGGAGATCACCGGCATCGCGGCGGGCGGCGCCGGCGTCGGCCGGCTCCCGGATGGCCGCGCCGTGTTCGTCCACCGCACCGCCCCGGGCGACCTGGCGCGAGTCGCCGTCACCGAGCGGAAACGGCGCTGGGCGCGCGCCGCGCTGCTCGCCGTTCTGCGGCCCGGCCCCGGCCGGAGGGCCGCCCCGTGCCCGCACTACGACCGCTGCGGCGGCTGCACCATCGAGCACCTCGAGTACCCGGCACAGCTCGGCGTCAAGGCCTCGATCGTGGCGGAGGCGTTCCGCCGCATCGGCGGCGTCGCAGCCGTGGAGCCGGCCGTGGAGCCGTCCCCCGGTGAGTTCCGCTACCGCAACCGCGTCTCCTTCACGCTGGTCCGGCTCGGCGCCGGCCGCGTCGTGGCCGGCTTTCACGAGCTCGACCGCCCGGGCCGCATCGTGGACATCACGGAGGCCTGCCTGCTCCCCGAGTCTCCGGTGGCCGCGGCGTGGGGCGAGCTGCGCAGGCAGTGGGGCAGGGACGCCCATCGGCTGCCCTCCGGGCGCCGCCTCCGCCTCACGCTGCGCGGCGCAGCGGATGGAACCGTCACGCTCCTCGTGGACGGCGGCTACTCGCCCGGCCGGCCCACCGAGCTGTGCGAGCGCGTTCCCGGGCTCGCGGCCATCTGGCATCGTCCCGCGGGAGCCCCGGACTGGACCCTCCTCGCCGGAAGCCCCGCCCTGGTCGAGGAGTGGGGCGACGAGGAGGTTGCCGTGAGCGGCGTCGCCTTCCTCCAGGTCAACCGCGCGGCCGCCGCGGCCCTCGAGGCGCACGTGCTCGACCGCGCCCGGGATGTGGCCGCCCGCGGGGGCCGCATCGTGGACGCCTACTGCGGCGTGGGCCTCCACGCCCGGCGCCTGGCCCGCCAGGGCGCGCGCGTCGTCGGCATCGAGCTCGATCCGCACGCCGTCGCGGAGGCGCGCCGCGCCGCGCCGCCCGGCGCCGAGTTCCTCCAGGGGCGCGTCGAGGACCTGCTGCCCGGCGTGCTCCCGGCCGACCTCGTCATCCTGAACCCTCCGCGCCGGGGGCTCGATGCCGCGGTGCCGGCGGCGCTCGCCGCGCGCCCGCCCGGCCGCGTCCTCTACGTGAGCTGCGACCCGGCCACGCTCGCCCGCGACCTGGCACGGTTGCACCCCGCACTCCGACTCCGCGGGGTACGGTGCTTCGACCTGTTCCCCCAGACCACCCACGTCGAGACCGTCGTGGAGCTGGAATGCGCTACTTCGTGACCGTCGCCGGCAGGACCTTCGAGGTCGACATCGACGGGGACGCCGTCACCGTGGACGGGGTCCAGCTCCCCGTCGACCTCGCGACGCTGCCGGGCACGCACGTGCGGCACCTCGTCGCCGGAGAGCGTGCCTTCGAGCTCTCCGCCCGCCGCCTCGGGAAGGGCCGCTGGGCCCTCGATCTCGGAGGCCGCACGCTCGAGGCCGACGTCGTGGACGAACGCATGCGCGCGATCCGCGCCTTCGCCGCGGCCGCGCCCCCCGCAGGCCCGAAGCCCGTCCGTGCCCCCATGCCCGGCCTCATCGTCCGCGTCGAGGTCGAGCCGGGTCAGAGGATCGAGGCCGGCCAGGGCGTCGTCATCATCGAAGCCATGAAGATGGAGAACGAGCTCAGGGCCGAAGCGCCCGGCGTCGTCTCCCGCGTTCTCGTCCGCGCGGGGCAGGCCGTCGAGAAGGGGGCCGTGCTGGTCGAGTTCGACGCAGCCTGAGCCACGCGCCACCGGCGACCACGGAGCCGCCCGCACCAGGAGCTCACGATGTCAGGCAGGACCCCGGATCCCGCCCGCAACGCCGCCCCGGAGACCGCCCACGTCACTCCGGACGGCATCCCCATCCACGTCCTCTACACTGCGGCCGACCTGCCGCCAGACCTCGACGCCGCGCTTGGCGAGCCCGGCACCTTCCCCTTCACCCGCGGCATTTACCCGACCATGTACCGCGGCCGGCTCTGGACCATGCGTCAGTACGCCGGCTTCGGCACCGCGGAGGAGACCAACCGGCGCTACCGGTACCTGCTCGAGCATGGCCAGACGGGCCTCAGCGTCGCGTTCGACCTCCCCACCCAGATGGGCTACGACGCGGACCACCCCATGGCCGCGGGCGAGGTGGGGCGCGTCGGCGTGGCGATCTCGTCCCTCGAGGACATGCGCGCCCTCTTCGACGGCATCCCGCTCGAGCGCGTCTCCGTCTCGATGACCATCAACGCGACGGCGGCGATCCTCCTTGCCCTCTACGTCGCGCTCGCCGACGAGCGCGGCGTGCCCCGCGAGCGCCTGTCCGGCACCGTGCAGAACGACATCCTGAAGGAGTACATCGCTCGCGGCACCTACATCTACCCGGTCGAGCCGAGTCTCCGGCTGGTCACCGACATCTTCGCCTTCTGCGCCGCGGAGGTGCCCCGGTGGAACAGCATCTCCATCAGCGGCTACCACATCCGCGAAGCTGGTGCGACTGCGGCGCAGGAAGTCGCGTTCACGCTGGCAGATGCGCTCGAGTACGTAAACCGGGCTGTGAAGCGCGGACTGGACCTCGAGACGTTCGCGCCCCGGCTCTCCTTCTTCTTCGCGGCGCACAACGACCTCTTCGAGGAGGTGGCCAAGTTCCGGGCGGCGCGGCGGCTGTGGGCGCGCCTCATGCGCGAGCGGTTCGGCGCCTCGGACGAGGCCTGCCGACTCCGCTTCCACACGCAGACGGGCGGCGTCACGTTGACGGCGCAGCAGCCGCTGAACAACGTGGTGCGGGTCACGGTCCAGGCGCTCGCCGCCGTGCTGGGCGGCACGCAGTCGCTCCACACCAACGCGTACGACGAGGCACTGGCCTTGCCCACGGCGGAGTCCGCGAAGCTCGCGCTCCGGACGCAGCAGATCCTGGCGTACGAGTCCGGCGTCGCTGCGACGGCGGACCCGCTCGCGGGTAGCTATTACGTGGAGTCGCTGACGGCGGCGATCGAGGAGCGCGCCCGCGCGTACCTGGCCCGGATCGAGGAGCTGGGCGGCGCCGCGCACGCGATCCCCTTCATCCAGGAGGAGATCCAGCGCGCGGCGTACGAACATCAGAAAGCGGTGGAGCGCGGCGACCGCATCATCGTTGGTGTCAACGCGTTCCGGGAGAACGAGGGGCCGCCTCGCATCGAGCAGCCGGACTACCCGCAGCTCGAGCGGGTCCAGATCCAGCGGCTCGCCGCGCTGCGCGCTCGTCGGGACGGCGCGCGCGTGCAGCAGGCGCTCGAGGCGGTCCGCAGGGCGGCACGCGGGACTGAGAATTTGCTGCCGCCCATGATCGAAGCCGTCCGTTCCCTCGCCACCCTGGGCGAGATCAGCCAGGTTTTGCGGGAGGAGTGGGGAGTCTATCGCCCGGTGGCGGGATAGCGGGGTTTGGTGCTAAGTTTCAAGGTGGACGAGTCACGTAAGGAGCGATGCCGACCTACGAGTACCGGTGCCCGGAAGGGCATGAATTCGAGCTGTTCCAGCGCATCAGCGACGATCCCGTGGCCGCCTGCCCGCGGTGTGGCAAGCGTGCGGAGCGCCTTCTCTCGACCGGAG
Organism: Longimicrobiales bacterium; assembly: GCA_036563975.1. GTDB lineage: Bacteria > Gemmatimonadota > Gemmatimonadetes > Longimicrobiales > RSA9 > RSA9. Next base: position 12,797 of record DATCLK010000067.1, read on the forward strand.
CGGGCCTCCTGTTCAAGGGCTCTGGCTTCTACATCACGGACTACCGTTCCGAGAGCTACAAGAAGGCGGCCGAGGCGGACAAGAGCGACGGCGCTTCCAGCAGCGACAAGGCCAAGGCCGGTGCCTCCTCCGGGAAGAGTGACGGGGCCGCGGCCTCCGCAGCGGCGGACTAGATGGCGGAAACCCTGCGGCGCCAGCTCGAGCGTGTCGCGGCCGAGCTGGGCTGGACTGGCGAACCCGCCTTCCAGCTCGAGCGGCCGCGCAACCCCGAGCACGGGGACCTGGCCACCAATCTCGCGCTGATCCTCTCCCGGAAGGTCGGCCGCCCCCCCAGGGAGCTGGCGGGCCAGATCCTGGAGCGGCTCGACCTCCCCGCCGCCGGCGTCGCCTCCGCCGAGGTGGCGGGGGCCGGCTTCATCAACTTCCGCCTCCAGCACGCCGTCCTCCAGCAGCAGCTCGGGGTGATCCTGGCCGGTGACCGGGCCTACGGCCGGTCAGCGCGAGGGGCGGGGCGGCGCATCCAGGTCGAGTTCGTCTCCGCCAACCCGACGGGCCCGCTCCACGTCGCGCACGGGCGTGGGGCGGCCCTGGGGGACGCGATCGCGAGTCTGCTCCAGTGGACCGGCCACGACGTGACCCGCGAGTTCTACGTGAACGATGCCGGTGTCCAGGTCGAGAAGCTCGGGCAGTCGCTCGAGGCGCGCTGGCTCCAGCTCCGGGGCGAGGATGTGCCGCTTCCCGAGGGGGGCTATCAGGGCGAGTACCTGGTGGACCTGGCCCGGGAGGTGGACCGGGAGGCCGGCCCGCGCCTGCGCGAGATGGCGTCAGAAGAGCGCCGCCGCTGGTTGCGGGACTGGGCCGTCGCGCGCCTGAGGGCCGAACAGGAGCGGGATCTGCGCGACTTCCGCGTCGTCTTCGATGTCTTCTTCCCCGAGTCCCGCCTCTACGCAGAGGGCAAGATCGAGGACACGCTCCGCGAACTGCGCGAGCGCGGCCTGACGTACGGCAAGGACGGCGCCGAGTGGCTGCGCACCACCGCGTTCGGCGATGACAAGGACCGCGTCCTCATCAAGAGCGACGGCACCTACACCTACTTCCTGCCGGACATCGCGTACCACCGCGAGAAGGCCCGCCGCGGCTTCGATCGGGTGATCGACGTCTGGGGCGCCGACCACCACGGCTACGTGCCCCGC
>DATCLK010000068.1:0-6052 GCA_036563975.1 Longimicrobiales bacterium
GATGAAGTTGCCCGGCGTGATCTCGTTGCGGAACGCCTTGCCGATCTGCGCGATGCCGAACGGGATCCGCTGCCTGCTGCTCGTCAGGACGTTCTGGAAGTTCACGTAGATCCCCTGCGCCGTCTCCGGCCGCAGGTACACCACCGCCGCCTCCTCCTCGACCGGACCCATGAACGTCTTGAACATCAGGTTGAACATGCGGGGCTCGGTGAACGAGTCCTTCGCCCCGCACACCGGGCACTGCCCGCCCTGCACGTCCGGGTTGTCCGCACGGAACCGGCGGTGGCACTGCCTGCACTCGATCAGCGGGTCCACGAAGCCGGCCACATGGCCGCTCGCCTCCCACACGCGCGGGTGCATCAGGATCGCCGCATCGAGTCCCTCGATGTCGTCCCGCTCGTGCACCATCGCGCGCCACCACGCCGCCTTGATGTTGTTCTTCAGCTCGACGCCCAGCGGGCCGTAGTCCCAGACCGAGCCCGTGCCGCCGTAGATCTCCGACGATTGGTACACGAAGCCTCGCCGCTTGGCCAGCGAGACGAGCTTGTCCATCAGGTCCATTCCGTTGCCCATGGTCCTCCACATGATCGCGGCCCGCACGTGATCGCGGCCCGGGCCCCCGCCCGGCGCCTGGAGCCCGGTGCGGCGAGGCCGCGGCCCCGGCCGCGCCCCGCGCGCCACCCCGCAACCTACCCCTACCCCGCCACGCCAGCAACGGCGCCAGGCCGCCCTGGAACGCCTCTTGCCCCGCCCCGGCCCGTGCACCCGGAGGCTGCTGTGACCCTCATCGCGTCTCCCCGCCGGCGCGCGCCCGCGCCGGCCGACGGCCGCCCCGACGGGTGGGGCGACGCGTTCCCTCCGCTGCCCACCCTCGCGCCGCGGGAGCGCCGCGCCCTGGCCGCCCTGCTCGCGCGCGCGCTGGCCGGCGCCGGGCCGCCGCTGCTCCACGCCCTGCTCTTCGGCTCCAAGGCGCGCGGCGACTTTGACGATGATTCCGACGTGGATGTCCTGTTGATCTGCGACATGGACCCGGCCGACCGCCAGGCCGCCGGCGCCGCCCTCGCCCGCGAGGCCGACGACGTCGCCAGCGCGCACGGCGTCGCCATCGAGCCCTGGGTCGTCGCCCTCGCCGACCTCGAAGAGGGCTACCGGACCCCGATGCTCGTGGACGCGCTCGCCGACGGCCTACCCCTCTGGCCGCCCGGCGCGCCGCCGATCCGCCTGCCGTTCACCCCGGCGGATGCGCTGTTCTGTGTGGATTGCCTGCTGGACTGGGTTCGCGAAGGAGGGACCGAGGCCGCGGCCGCGCTCGAGCAAGGGCGCTGGGCCGATGCGGCGCGCCGCGCCCGCGACGACATCTCTCGCCTCGCGACCGCGGCGCTCCTCCTCACCGGCGACACGCGTCACCGGAACGCGGGCTCGCTCCGCCGCTTCCGCCGCCGCTTCGTGGACACGGGCGTCCTGCCGCCCGCCATCCTGCCCGCGCTCCTCTGGGCCGAAAGCGCCTACGCCGCCGAACCGGCGCGCGCCGGCGAGCGCCCGGCCGTCACGCCGCACGCCGCCGCCACCGCGCCCGCCGGTTGCCGCCTCGCCGCCGAGGCGGAGGCCCTGCTCGTCCCCTGGATCCTCGAGCGCGCCCGCGCGACCGCACGCGCCTGCGCCGCGGGCGGGCGCGGGCAGCGGGCGGCTACTTGGCGCGCCGCGGCTCCTCGGTGGGCTCCCCCTCGGCGGACGGCCGGTGCCCGCGCTGGATCGTGAACAGCCCCACGTGCTGGGCCATCAGGACGTAGCTCGCCCACACCACCACGCCGCCGAACGCCGGGATCCCGGCCGCGCCGACCCCGACGAGGGTGCACAGCGCCCCGAACGCGAAGAGCATCGCCGCCACCGCCGCCATCCCCACATCCCGCTCGCCCTCCGAAAGCCGGCGGTAGCGGACCACCGCCAGCGAGGCGCCGGCCCCGCCGTAACCCACCAGCGCGAAGATCAGCAGCACGATCCGCAGCCCGCCCATACTACGCCTCCGCCTCCCGACGAGGACTGTCAGGCCGCGCCGGCCACGCCATCGGATGGGCCGATGCTCCGAAAAAATTAGCCATCGTCGACCACTCTGAGCACCCGTGCGGGAACCGTCCATCCCGGCTCCAGCGCGCCTCGCACCGCGCCGCGCCTCACTTCCTCGGGCTGCGCCGGACAGGACGGGCGCCCACCCGCCTCCTTTCCTGCGCAAGAATCAAACCCGGCGCAGCGCCGTGATGTGCCCGGTGTCCTGGCCCCTCCCCGTCCTCCTCGCGAGACGTGTCACCGCCCCCGGAGGGACACGCCACCCCACGCCCGGCCCCCGTCCCCGAACCAACGAGCCGGGAGGCGAGATCGCTCGCCCCCCGGCCTTCGCTCCGTCGCGCACGTAGCCCGTGCCTCGCCGTCAGACCAGCGAGTGCAGGAGCAGCCGCAGGTGCCGTTCCGGGATCTCGTGGGCCGACGCCACCACCTCGGCTCGGCTCCGCCCGCGCAGCAGCGGCGGGCCCTCCCGGACCTCACTGGCCCCTGCGGCGCCTTCCGGCTCGAAGACCAGCCGGCCGACCCATTCCTGCTCATCTCGCCGCCATGCGGCGACGAGGACCCTCCAGTACACGCCCTCCGCAGACAGCCGGCACAGTGTTGCCGCTACGGGTGCCGCGACCTCCTGCTCGACGACATCGATGCTCATCGGTCCCGCCCTCGCTGCCGAAGGGTGTACGCAAGAGGCGGGAGCCTCCGCGTGGAGACTCCCGCCTCGTCAAGCCGCCACGTGGTTCGGGCGGCCTCGCCTTTCGCAGCGCCCGGCTCCGTCAGCCCGAGCGCGCTGGACCCGGCGAACCGGGCCCGCCGTGCAGTCAGAACAGCTTGATGGTCACGTACCTGCCAGGCCGCTCCCGCACGTCCGCCGCCAGCGCCCTCATCTCCCGTACGGCCTGCTGGAGGTCCCGGTACAGCGTCGTGTCGTTCACCAGCAACCCGAGCGTCCCATCCCCTCGATCCACCTTCGCCAGCACCGACGCCAGCGACCCCAGCGACCGCTCCAGCGCCTGCGCCGCAGAGTTGATCGCCTTCGCGCTCCCCTCCACCTCCGCGAGCGCTCGCGCGAGCGCCGGGCCCGGCTCCGACCCCTCCACCGACTCCACGCTCCGCCTCAGGGCTGCCGCTGCAAGATGCAACTCGACGAAGGCCTTGCGCAACTCCTCCGCGCTCGCCGGCAGGACCGCCGCCGTCGCGTGCACGTCCCGCACCGCCTGCGGGGACAGCAGCGAGTCCACGCTGCCCAGCACCTCCCGCGCCCGGTCGCCCAGCGCGCCGAGCATCTTCGTCAGCTCCGGCACGGGCGCGCCCTCGATCGTGTCACCAGGCTCCAACGTCACCAGCGCCGTGCCCGGGATCAGGTCCACCGTGTGCGCGCCGAACACGTCGCCCGCGATCGCCGCCCGCGTGTCCGCCGGCAGCCGCACGTTCTCCTCGAGCCGCAACTCGACCACCACCCCGCCGTTCTCTGCCAGCGCCACCCTGCGCACCAGCCCCACGTCCACGCCGTTCAGGTAGACGCGGTCCCCGCGCTTCAACCCCGCGCCGTTCTCGAGCGACATGTAGACCCGCGTCCCGCCCGCGAGCACCGGGTCACCGAGCAGATAGTACAGGCCCCAGACGAACACGCCCACGGCCACCAGCACCAGCAGGCCGAGCGCGGCAACGTTGCGAACTCTGATGTCCATGCTCTCCTCACACGGCAACCGGCGACTGGACCCGCCCGCGCCGGAGGAACCGCTGTACCACCGGATCCTTGCTCGCCAGCAACTCGTCCGGCCGGGCGACCACGTGGATCCGCCCGTCGTAGAGCAGCGCGATCCGCTCGCCGACCCGGAACGCGGACTCCAGGTCGTGGGTCACGACGATGCTCGTCACCCCGAGCTCCCGGTCCAGTTCCATGATCAGCGAGTCGATCGTCTCCGCGTTCACGGGATCGAGGCCGGTCGTCGGCTCATCGTACAGGAGGTAGCGGGGCCGGCTCGCGATCGCCCGCGCCACCCCCACCCGCTTGCGCATCCCGCCCGAGAGCTGTGCTGGATACATGTCCAGCACCGCCGGATCGAGGTTCACCCGACGCAGCAGCTCCGCCGCCTCGTCCCGGCACTCCCGCAGGCTGCGCAGGCCACGGTCATCATCCTGCGCCAACCACAGGTTCTCCGCGACCGTGAGCGAGTCGAACAGCGCCGCGTTCTGGAACACGTACCCCACGCGCCGGCGCACCCGCTTCAGCTCTTCCGGCGAGGCATCCACCACGGACACGCCGTCGACGATCACCTCCCCCTCGTCGGGGCGTAGCAGCCCGATCGCGTGCTTCAGGAGCACGCTCTTGCCCGCACCCGACGGCCCCAGCAGCACCAGCGTCTCCCCCTCGTGGACCGTCAGGTCCACGCCCCGCAGCACCGGCTCGCCGCCCAGGCGCTTGTGGACTCCACGGAACTCGATCATCGCACGCTTGCGGGCCTCAGAACCACTTCAGGATCGGCGCCAGCATCATGTCCAGGATCATCAGCACCAGCGTCGTCGCGACCACGGCGGCAGTCGTCGTGCGGCCCACGCCCTCTGCGCCGCCGCGCCCGCCCTCGAGCCCGATGTAGCACGCCAGGAACGTGATCGCGAGGCCGAAGAACGCCGCCTTGATCACCGAGAAGTACAGCGCCCACGGCCGGAAGTAGAAGCGCGCGCCGTAGATGAACTCCGCCGTCGTCAGACCATCCACCGCCACCAGCCCCACCAGGTAGCCGGACATGATCCCAGCGAAGTCCGCCAGCGCCACCAGCGGCGGCAGCACCACCAGCCCGCCCAGCACACGCGGCACCACCAGGTACGCCACCGGGTCGCGCCCCATCGCGTACAGCGCGTCGATCTGCTCCGTCACCTTCATCGACGCCAGCTCCGCCGCGATGCTCGCGCCGATGCGCCCCACCAGCACCACACCGGTCAGGATCGGCCCCAGCTCCGTGATCATGCTCGCGACCGTGACGCTGCCCACCACCCAAACCGGGACCGAGCCGGTGAACTGGTTGCCCGTCGTCTGCGAGGTCACCGCGCCGCCCAGGATCGCCATGATCAGCACGAGCGGCAGCGAGCGCACGCCCATCCAGTAGGTCTGCTGGAAGAACGACCGCAGGTAGCGCCGCGGGTGCGGCAACACCCGTACGACCGCCCACGCCATCAGCGTGGCACGGCCGACGTGACTCAAGAACTCGTGGATCGTGAGGAACGCCCTCGGCACCGCCAGCGTGCTCATCCCGCTGCCATCACGTGCATCGTCGCCATGCGGCCGCGCGGATCCGCGCGGCCTGCTACCCTCCACGCGCGCTGCCGAGCCCGCCCCCTCTCGCCCAACTCGCGCCGCCTCCCGCCTGTTTCCCGCTCACCCCTGCCTCAACCGGTGCCGAGCGCCCGCCGGACGCAGCACACCGACACGCCCCACGGGATGCTGCCGTGGCCGAACAGCGTCGAGCGCGGCTCCCTCCCCTGCCACCGCGGTGATCGGTCATGCCAGAACTCCGACGCCGGTCCTTCGACCGACCCGGCGGAAGCCGCCGACGTGGCCGGCCAGAGTGATGCAGCCTGGCCCGCAGCCGCGCAGCCCGTCGCCCTCGGCGTTCTCGCGTCCACCCCGCTCGCGACGGGCCGCATGATGCTGCGGCGTAATCTAACCCCCCCACCACGCCACGGGAACCTCCACGGCGTGGCCGCGGCGCACCCCGCCGCCCAGGGCATGGATGGTGCACCCCTGCACCGCTGGCCGCCGCACGACGCACTCCCTACGACGGGTCGCGACCATGCCGCGTGCGCAGCATTCCACGCCCGAGGTCCCCAGGGACGGTGCTCGCCCGACCCGCGTCGGGCGCGCGCTGGCCGACGGCGGGCTCGGCGAGATCGCCCTGCCCTTCGTCATCCTCTCGCTCGTCGCGCTCACCATCATCCCCGTGATCATCCAGGCCGGCGCGCGCCGGCTGCGCAGCGAGATCACCGACGTGGCCGA
>DATCLK010000069.1:0-13590 GCA_036563975.1 Longimicrobiales bacterium
CGCAGCGCGGATGGTACTGCCCGGGCGACCGGGTGGGAGAGTACGTCGCCGCCGGCCAACCACCCTCTCTCCTCCCCCCAAACCCCAAACCCAAAACCTCAAACCCCAAAACCCGTGTTGCGCCAGCAACGCTAAGGGGCGTATCTTGCCGGCGGTCGGGAGGTCGTGGCGGATCCACGGAGTACCAGCAGCACGTATGTCCGCATCGGCGTTCACGGAACCCGCTCTCACCATCCTCATCGTGGATGACGAGGAGCTCCTCGTGCGGAGCTGCGCGCGCATCCTCGAGCAGGAGGGCTACATCGTCCAGAAGGCCTCACGCGGACGCGAGGCGCTGGAGCTCATGCGCCGCCAGCGGCCGGACATCGTCCTCACCGACCTGATGTTGCCGGACGTGGACGGCATGACGCTCCTGCGCGAGGCCAGGCGCCTGGACCCGAGCATCCTGGTGATCGTGATCACCGGGTTCGCGACCGTGGACTCGAGCATCGAAGCGATCCGCGCGGGCGCCTACGATTACATCCCGAAGCCGTTCACGGCGACGCAGCTCCAGATCCTGATCGGTCGGGCCGCCAACCAGGTCCGCCTGGCGCGGGACAACGAGCGGCTGCGAGGGCAGCTCCGCGAGCGCTACTCGCTCGAGAACATGATCGGCGTCAGCGATGCGATGCAGCGGCTCTTTGCGCTCGTGCTGCGGGTCGCGCCGACCGACGCCAGCGTGTTCCTGAGCGGTGAGAGCGGCACGGGCAAAGAGCTGATCGCGCGCGGGATCCATCTCAACAGCCGGCGCGCGGACCAGGCCTTCGTCGCCGTCAACTGCGCGGCGTTCCCCGAGAACCTGCTCGAATCCGAGCTGTTCGGCCACGAGAAGGGCGCGTTCACCGGCGCGGACACGCAGAAGCGCGGTCTGATGGAGTACGCGTCGGGTGGCACGTTCTTCCTGGACGAGATCTGCGAGATGAGCCTGGAGCTGCAGGCGAAGCTGCTTCGCGCGCTCCAGGAGAGGAAGATCCGGCGGCTCGGGGGCGAAGTGGAGATCCCGGTGAACATCCGCGTGATCGCGGCGACGAACCGGGACCCCGAGGAAGCGGTGGCGCAAGGGATCCTGCGGCAGGACCTCTACTTCCGCCTCAACGTCGTCCCCGTGAAGGTGCCTCCGCTGCGCGAGCGGAAGGAAGACATTCCGCTGCTCGCCCAGCACTTCCTGCGGCGCTACGCGGAGCAGTACGAGCGGGATGGCCCGACGCCGCTCCGGCTGTCGCAGGATGCGATCCGGGTGCTGACCGCGTATCCGTGGCCGGGCAACGTCCGCCAGATCCAGAACGTGATCGAGCGGGTGGTCTCGCTTGCGGCGCCGGGTCAGGAGATCACGGCGGCGGACCTGCCGGACGAGATCCGCGGTGGCGATGGCGCCGCGCCGTCCTCCCTGTCCGTGGCCACCCATCTCCCGTTCCACGAGGCGAAGGAGGTGGCGATCGAGGCGTTCGAGCGGGCATACGTGGAGGCCCTGCTCGCGCGCCACGGCGGGAACATCTCGCAGGCGGCCCGCGAGGCGCAGATCGACCGCAAGACCATCCACCGGCTCCTGAAGAAACACAACATTCGCGCCCGGAGCGACCGGGCCACCGCGATGCCGAACCTCTAGCCCGGGCGTTCTCGTTTCCCTCCCGCCCGCGACGGTTCGCCTCCCGCGTGGCGTGCCGTGCCGGCGCTCAGCCCGCCCCTCCCGTCTTCCCGAACGCCGAAAGCAGCTGCCGCACGGCGGCGGCCGGGTCCGGCGCGGCCATGACCGCGCCGACCACGGCGATTCCGGCGGCGCCGGTGTCGCGCAGCAGGTGCGCGTTGTCTGGTCGGATCCCCCCGATCCCGACCACGGGGATGGATACCGCCCGTGCGACCGCAGCGAGGCCGGCGGGACCGATCCGTTCCTCACCGACGTCCTTGGTCGTGCTGCCGAACACGGCGCCGCAACCGATGTAGTCTGCGCCCTCGGCTTCCAGCCGTTGGGCCTCGGCAGGGTCGTCCGTCGAGGCGCCGATGAGGAACGGGCGGGGCGCGGCCAGCCGTGCGGCGTGGATCGGCAGATCCCCGGGGCCGAGGTGCACGCCATCGGCGTCGGCAGCCAGGGCCACGTCCAGCCGATCGTTGACGAAGAGGAGCGCGCCGCGACGCGCGGTCACCTCGCGCAGAGCTCGTGCCTGGTCGTAGAGCTCGCGCGCGGTCGCCTCCTTGTCCCTGAGCTGGATCGCTGGAGCGCCGGCGTCGAGCGCGGCCTCGACCACCTCGAGGATCGAGCGCGGCGCCGCGAGTCGCCGGTCCGTGATCACGATGAGCCCGAGGTCCATGGTCAGCGGCCTCGGCGCACCGCGGCTTTGGCGCGGTTGTGCTCGGCCAACGTGCGGGTGAAGATGTGTCTGCCATCCGGCCGGGCGACGAAGTACAGGTAGTCCACGTCCGCCGGATAGAGCGCGGCATTCAAGGCGTTCGCGCTGGGCGAGGCGATGGGGCCGGGCGGGAGGCCCCGGCGGCGATACGTGTTGTACGGGTGGTCGGCGACGCTATCGATGTGGGCGCGGAGGAGCCGCGCCTGGTGCGCGCCGAGAGCGTACTGCACCGTCGGGTCTGCCTGGAGCGGATAACCGATGCGGAGGCGGTTGTGGTAGACCGCGGAGATGAGCGGCATCTCCGAGGGGATCTTCGCCTCCTTCTCGATGATCGAAGCCAGCGTCACCACCTCGCGCTCGGACAGCCCGAGCGAATCCGCGCGGGCACGTCGCTCCGGCGTCCACATGGCCTTGTAGACCGAGACGATGCTCGCGAGCACGCTGTCGAGCGGCGCGTCCACGGGGAACGTGTAGGTGGCGGGGTACAGGTATCCCTCCAGCGTGGGTCCCGGAACCCCGAAGCGTGCCGCCAGTGCGGTGTCCGCCAGGGCGGCGAGCACGGATTCGGCGGGCATGCCGGTCAGGCTGGCAAGGCGCGGCGCGATACGTTGCAGGTCCCAGCCCTCCGGGATGACGATCCGGTAGGTGAGGATCCGGCCGAGCCGCAGATCTTCCAGCAACGTCTTCCAGCCCGTCCCGGGGCGGAACGCGTAGGTGCCCGGCTTGACCTCGTCGTCCACGCCGAGGACCCTGGCATAGAGCCGGAAAAGGAACGGGGCCTGGATGATCTTCTTGGCCGCGAGCGAGTCCGTGACCTCGGCGAACGAGGCGCCGGGCGGCACGCGCACGCGGACCGGCTCGCTCTCCTGCTGGATGCCGCGGTCGCATGCGGCGGAGGCGATGAGCGCTGCGCACAGCACGAACGCGACGCGGCGCAGGGGCCACGCCAGATGAACGAGATGAACGACCCGCTCAGTCACGGGCGGCCCTCCGGTCCAGATAGGCCTGTAGGATGAGCACCGCCGCGGCGCGGTCCACGCGCTCCTTGCGCTCGCGCTCGCGCCGCGGGAGACCCAGCGACCGGACCGCCCGCTCGGCGCGTACCGAGCTGAGGCGCTCGTCCACGTAATGCACCGGCAGACCGGTTCGCTCGGCGAGTCGCGTGCCGAACGCGCGGACGGCGCGGGTCCAGTCGCTCTCTTCGCCCGCCAGGGTGAGGGGCAGCCCGAGCACCACCTCGGTCACCTCGTTCTCCTCGGCGATGCGCGCCACGGCTTCCACCGGCGGTCGCTTGCCGGGCCTGCGCGTGAGAGTGGTGAGCGGCTGCGCGATCGTGGCGGTTGGGTCGCTGATGGCGAGCCCGATGCGGCGTTCCCCGAAGTCGATCCCCAGGATGCGTCCCACTCACACCAGCTCGGCCAGGGACTCGTCGACGGTCCGCCCCTCGAGGGTCGCGGCGTAGATCGGCTCGACGGCGGCGGACCCGCCGAACAGGAAACGGCAACGCAGGTCGCCACGGGAGCGGCACTCGACCTCGAGCACGCCGATGGGCTGCCCCGCGATGCGGCCCAGGAGGTTGGCCAGCAGCCCCACGGTGAAGAAGCAACTCGGCCGGCTCGCGCCAGCGGCCGGGTCCGCTTCGATCCAGTCCGAGCTCTCCAGGCAGCCCACGCCGGGGTGGAGGTCTTCGTGGCTCAGGCGGCCCCAGCCGCGCGAGGCGAAGAGGTCGGACAGGCGGCGCCAGAACACGGAGCTCGGGAGCCGGGCCACCGCATCGGCATCGGACTCCGGCGCGTCGCGGCCCTGCGCCGCCGGGCCGGCGAGCATGGCGAAGATGGCATCGCCGGCGGCGAAGCCGGCTTGCTGGAGCGCGCGGGCGGCCTTTTCCGGGCCGACGTCTTCGGTCAACGCCTGCCGGAGCGCCGTCAACGAGGCCGCAGGGATCGCCAGTTCGGACGGCGTCGGGTTGATGCGGGGCATCAGGTCCTCTCGAGTTGCGGGGAGTCGAACAACGACAGCGGCGCCGCCGGGCCTGCGGGGACCGCATCCGCGGGCATGCCCAACATGGCGCGCAAGCCGGCTTCATCGATCGTCGCCACACCGAGCTCCCGGGCCCGATCGAGCTTCGAGCCCGCATCCCGGCCGACGACGAGGTAATCGGTCGACCTGGATACGCTGCCCGCCACGCGGCCACCGTGCCGTTCGATGAGCTCCGTCAGTTCCTTCCGGCTCACGGAGTGAGTCCCGGTAATGACGAACGTCTTGCCTTCGAGCGGCCGGTGTTCCGCGCGTTCGACCGGCTCCACCATGTTCACGCCCGCCTCGCGGAGCCGCTCGATCAGGCGGCGGTTGCTGGGCTCGGCCAGGTAGCGGGCGACCGCGGCGGCGGTCACCTCCCCGATGCCGTGGATGGCGGCGAGCTCGGCCTCGCTCGCCTCGAGCAACGCATCCATGGACCCGAAGCGGCGCGCGAGGATCTGCGCCGCGTGGCTGCCCACGTGGCGGATGCCCAGCGCGAAGAGCAGCGTCGAGAGCGGGCGTTCGCGGGAGGCCGCGATCGCCGCGATGAGGTTCCTCGCGGAGACCTCGGCGAAGCCGTCCAGCGCGAGCAGGTCCTGGGCGCGCAGCCCGTAGAGGTCGGCGACGTCGCGCACGAGCCCGCTCCGGAGTAGCTGCGCTGCGGTGCGCTCGCCGAGGCCGCGGATGTCCATCGCGCCTCGCGACGCGAAGTGGACGAGACTCCAGTAGATCCGCTCCGGGCACGAGCCGTTCGGGCAGTAGACCATCACCTCGCCGGCCGGCCGCTCGACAGGCGTGCCGCAGCCGGGGCAGCGCTCCGGAGGCGTGTACGGCTTCTCCTCGCCCGTGCGCCGCTCGACCAGCGGGCCGACCACCTGCGGGATGACCTCGCCTGCGCGCTTCACCAGGACCCAATCCCCGATGCGCAGGTCCTTGCGCGCGATGTCCTCGAAGTTGTGCAGGGTGGCGAGCTTCACCGTGGCTCCACTGACCTCCACGGGCTCCAGGACCGCGTACGGGTTCAGCGAGCCGGTGCGCCCGACGTTCACCTCGATCGACAGCAGCCGCGTCACGACCAGGTCGGGAGCGAACTTGTAGGCGATGGCCCAGCGAGGCTCGCGATCACCGACGATGCCCAGCTCGGCCCACAAGCGGAGCGGCTGGACCTTCACGACGACGCCATCGATCGCATAATCGAGGTCTGCGCGCATGCGTGCGGCCTCTTCGGCGTAGGCGCAGACCTCTTCGAGGTTCCGGCAGGCGCGGCGATGCGGCTCGACGGGGAATCCCCAGTCGGCGAGCAGCTCGAGGACCTCGGCCTGGGTGGCGACGAGCCCCGCTCCGTGCCCCGCCTCCTCGTTCTGCAACTGGAATGCGAAGAACCGAAGCGGCCGCGCAGCCGTGATCGCCGGATCGAGCTGGCGCAGGCTGCCGGCGGCAGCGTTGCGAGGGTTGGCGAACGTTGGTTCGCCCGCGTCGGCCCGGCGCCGGTTGAGCTCCTCGAATCCGGAGATCGGCATGTAGACCTCGCCGCGGATCTCGATGCGCCGGGGTGGCGAATCTGTCCGGAGGCGCATGGGGATGTCGCGAATGGTGCGGACATTCCGCGTGACATCCTCGCCCACGAGGCCGTTGCCCCGCGTGGCGCCCCGGACCAGCACGCCGTCCTCGTACACCAGCGAGATGGCCAGGCCGTCGATCTTCAGCTCGACCATGTAGCCGGCCTCGCGGACCTCGGCGACGATGCGCGCGTTGCGGTCCTCCCACGCACGCAGCTCGCTCGCGTCGAACGCGTTGTCCAGCGAGTGCATGGGCGACAGATGCCGGACCTTCTGGAGCTGCGATGCCGGCTCGGCACCGACGCGCCGCGTGGGAGAGTCCGGCGTGGCGAGGTCGGGGTAGGCCGCCTCCAGCTCCTTCAGCTCTCGCAGGAGGCGATCGTACTCCTCGTCCAGCAGGGTCGGCGCATCGAGGATGTAGTACTCGACGTTGGCCCGCTCCAGGATGGCGCGGAGCTCCGCAGCGCGCCGGGCCACGTCCTCGGGCACCGCGGTGGACGGCACGGCCGTCGGCACGCCGGACACGGGCCGGTCGTCGGGCCCTCGGCTCAAGGCTCACCCTCCATCGGCTGATCCCCTCTCATCTGTTACCCGCTAGAGCCCCCTTCGGTCGCGCCGGACCCGCCAGAGCGCCCTTCGGTCTCGCCGGCGCGGACCACGCGATTCCTGCCTGCCTCTTTGGCAGCGTAAAGCGCCTGGTCGGCGCGACGGATGAGCTCGGCCGGATTGGTGATGCCCTTGTCCGGAAAGACCGCGACTCCGGCCGAGACGGTCATGCGGAAAACCGTGTCGTCGGCCCGGAAGAGGTGGTGTGCCACGTCCTGGCGCACGCGTTCCGCGAACACGGCCGCCTCATCGAGGTCCGTGTCCGGAAGGATGGCGATGAACTCCTCGCCCCCGTAGCGGCCGAGCTTGTCGATCTCGCGCGCGGTGCGGCGCAGGATCTCGGCCATCTCCTGGAGCACGCGGTCCCCGACCTGATGGCCGTGGGTGTCGTTGACTTCCTTGAAGTGGTCGAGGTCGAACATCGCAACGGCGACGGGCTCGCCCGTCCGCTTCGCGCGCTCGAACTCCTCGTGGAGGACCTCCTGCGAATGGCGGTGGTTGTAGAGCCCGGTGAGGCCGTCGCTGATGCTGAGCTGGGCGAGCTCCTTGTTCTTCTCCTGCAACTCCGCCTGGAGCCGGCGGATGCGGAGCATGGAGCGGACCCGGGCCTCGAGCTCGGGGAAGTTGATGGGCTTGGTGAGGTAGTCATCCGCGCCAGCGTCCAGGCCCGCCACCTTGTCCCGGGTCGTGTCTCGGACGGTCACGAGGATGATGGGGATGAACGGCAGCGACGGGTCGGACTTGATGCGGCGTGCGACCTCGTAGCCGTCGATCCCCGGCAGCATGACGTCCAGGAGGATCAGGTCCGGAGGCTGGGCGCGGACGCGGGCCAGGGCCTGCTCCCCGCGAGAAGCCGTCTCGACCTCGTAACCGCAAAAGCGCAGGCGCGTCGAGATGATCTCGAGGTTGTCCGGGCTGTCGTCGACGACCAGGATGCGGCCGCGGCAGGCCGGCTCCGGAACGCGGTCGGTCGCGGCGGCCATGCCTCAGGCGAGCGCGTGCGGGGCCGCGGCCGCGAGCCCCGGTGGGCGGTGACGCGAGCGAGCTCGAGGCGCGGGTGCCGGCTCGCGGGCGGGCCGCATCCAACTTCCCAGCATTTCAGCCTCGTCCAGGCGTTGGGTCGGGTCCACGCACTCTGCCGACGGGACACCAAATGCACGTCGGGTGCCAGGAACCGGCGGAAACCGGGCCGGGTGCCGGCAGGGCGCACGGCCCGGCACGCGGGGGCGCATGCCGGCGCAGGAGCCTGCGGCGCAGCGGTCTACGCGAGGTTGACGCATCTCGCTGGCGAAACGTATCCTACCGTCCTGGAAGCCGGCAAGGGGACGGACGCGCCGCTACTCCCATCCGGGTCGCGGCGGGGGATCCGCACTGGCGGTGCGGGCCCGAGCGCCTGTGTTTGCAGGGGCTTCGATGGCACGCGCCATGCAGCACGCTGGCAGTCTTCATCACGCGCAAGGCGGACAGGCGGAGGGTGGCATGGATTACGACGAGGAGCAGCGGACGTTCAACTTCGTGGCCGGCCTGGCACTCGGCCTGGCTCTGGGTGCCGGGATCGCGTTGCTGCTAGCGCCGCAGAGCGGCCGCCGGACACGGCGCCAGATCGTGCGGGCGGTCGCCAGCGCGCGGGATGCAGCGGGCGACCGATTCGGCGAGATGGCGGACGACGTGCGCTCCGCGGTCGAAGCGGGCCGCCGCCGGCTCAAGCTCTGAGCAGAGATGGCGGCCGGGAGCGTTCCGCGGACCCGGCTGGGTCCGAGCGATGCCGGCGCGCTGTTTCGTGCCGCGTTCCCCGGCAGCCGACTGGTCGTGGTGAGCAATCGCGAGCCCTACGAGCATCGCTGGCGGGGTGGCGAGATCGTGAGTTCGCGGCCGGCAGGCGGCATCACCACGGCGCTGGACCCGCTGTTACAGGCCGTGGGCGGTGTATGGATCGCGTGGGGGAGCGGGAACGCGGATGCGGAGGTGGCCGATCCCGGAGGCAGGGTTCGGGTGCCGCCCGAGGCGCCGCGTTACACGCTCCGCCGCATCTGGCTGAATCGCTCGGAAGTCCGCCACTACTATCTCGGGTTTGCCAACCAGTTCCTTTGGCCGCTGTTCCACTTGCGACCGTCGCTCACGCGAGTGCGGACGGCGGACTGGGAGCACTATCGCCGCGTCAACCAGCGGTTTGCCGAGGCGGTGATCGAGGAGACGCAGGGCGGCGACGCCGCGGTGTGGTTCCATGACTACCACCTCGTCCTCGCGCCGGCATACGTGCGCGCGGCGTCTCCCGGGCTGGCGCTGGCGCACTTCTGGCACATCCCGTGGCCGCCGCTCGACGTCTTCCGCATCGCCCCGCAGGCGGAAGACTTGCTGGACGGGCTCCTCGCCAACGACCTGGTGGGGCTCCACCTGCCCCAGTTCGTGGAGAACTTCCTGCGGTGCGCGCAGGAGATCCTCGGTGCCGACGTCGATTATGAGCGAGGCACGGCGGTCCACCGGGGGCGCGTCTGTCACGTACGCTCGTTTCCCATCTCGATCGATCTGGATGCGTTCGAGCGGGCTGCGTGGCGGGAGGACGCAGAGGAAGCGTGCGCGCGCGTGAGGGCGCGCTACGCGCCGCGCTCCGGGCAGCTCGGCATCGGCGTGGATCGGATGGATTACTCGAAGGGGCTGCCGGAGAAGCTGAAGGCGCTGGACCTGTTGTGGGAGAGGTATCCGGAATTCCGGGAGCGGTTCAGCTTCGTGCAGATCGCTGTGCCGAGCCGGACGGACATCGGCGCCTACGATGAGCTGACCCACGAGGTCGAGCGGCTCGTGTGGGAGATCAACGACCGCTGGGGCACGCTGCGTTGGCGGCCGGTGCGCCTCATCAAGCGCGCGTTTCCGCCGGAGCGGCTCGCGACCCTGTACCGCGCGGCGGACCTCTGCATCGTCAGCTCGCTCCAGGACGGGATGAATCTGGTTGCGAAGGAGTTCGTCGCGAGCAAGCGGGATAGCCAGGGCGTGCTGTTGCTCTCCCGGTTCGCCGGAGCGGCCGAGGAGCTGGATGGCGCGCTGGAGGTAAACCCCTACGCGCCGGAGGATTTCGCGCAACGGATCCGCGAGGCCCTGCTCATGCCTGTCGAGGAGCGGCGCGCGCGCATGCTGCGAATGCGGCGCTCTCTTCGGAGCATCTATGACTGGCTCGGCGACGTGCTGCGGGTCTGGGGTTCGGTGGCGAGCAGCGCGGCTGGCGAGGCGGCGGACGGGGCGCCGGCGATGGATGTGCCGGGTATCGGTGGACTGCGGTCGTGAGGGCCGATCGTTGAGCATCTACACTCTCATCCAGCGCAAGCGAGACGGCGAGGAGCTGTCGCCGGAGGATCTGCGGCGGATGCTGGCGGGATACGCCGAGGGACGGCTGCCGGACTACCAGATGGCGGCGTTCCTCATGGCGGTGTTCTTCCGTGGCTTGTCCCGCACGGAGCTCGGTGCGTTCGTCGAGGCGATCCTTCGCTCCGGGGTCATGCTCGACCTGAGCGACATCCCGGGGCCCAAGGTGGACAAGCATTCGACGGGCGGGGTGGGCGACAAGGTCTCGCTCGTGCTCGCGCCCCTGGTCGCATCGCTGGGCGTCGTGGTGCCCATGATGAGCGGCCGCAGTCTCGGCCACACGGGCGGGACGCTGGACAAGCTGGAGAGCATCCCCGGTTTCCGGACGTCGCTGTCAGTGGGCGAGATGCGGGAGCAGCTCGCGCGCATCGGCTGTGCGCTCGTCGGGCAGACGGACGAGATCGCGCCGCTGGACCGCAAGCTCTACGCGCTCCGCGATGCGACCGCGACGGTGGAGTCCATCCCGCTGATCGCGTCCAGCATCATGGGCAAGAAGCTGGCGGAGGGTGCGGACGCGCTGGTGCTGGACGTGAAGCTGGGGTCGGGGGCGTTCCTGCCGGACCAGGCGCGGGCGGTCGAGCTCGCGCAGACGATGGTCGAGATCGGGCGGGCGTATGGCCGCCAGGTGACGGCGCTCACGACCGCGATGGACCGCCCGCTCGGCTACGCGGTGGGCAACGCGCTGGAGGTGGAGGAGGCGATCCTCACGCTGCGGGGTGAAGGGCCTGCGGACCTGCGGGAGGTCACGCTCGCGCTCGCCGCCGAGATGCTGCTGCTCGCCGGGATCGCGAGCGACCGGGAACGGGCCCGCGATGCCGCGGCCGCCGCGCTCGCGGATGGGCGTGCGCTGCGGCGCATGGAGCAGGTGGTCGAGGCGCAGGGCGGCAACCCGGCGGTGCTCGAGGATCCGGCGCTGCTGCCGCAGGCGCCCGTGCGGCGGGTGCTGGAGGCCCCTGCTGCCGGCTGGATCCATGCGGTGGATGCGAGGCGGGTGGGGGAAGCGGCGGCGGCGTTGGGCGCCGGCCGGATGGCCCTGGGCGGCACGGTCGATCCCGCGGTGGGCTTCCACATCACGGCCAAGCCCGGGCAGCGGGTGGAGGCGGGCGAGCCGCTCGCGACGGTGCACGCGCGGAGCACGGCGGACGCGGAGCGCGGCCTGCGCGCCCTGAGCGAGGCCATCCGCATCGGCGAGGACGAAGGCCCGCCTCCGTTGCCGCTGATCGGGCAGCGCATTACCGGGGCGTCGATCGAGCCCGCCGTGGCGCCGCGCTGAGGCGCCGCGCTCAGAAGCGGATCGGCGGGTCGATGCGTGGCGCCGCGGTATCGGCGGTCGCGGTGTCCGGCAGGATGCCGCGCAGGCGACCGCCGAAGATCCCGGGACCGTGGACATCGCAGGCCTCCGTCGGCTCCGTGCCCGGGATGTAGATCTCGCGGTACACCTGCTCCGTGGGACACCACTCGGTGGCGAGCTTGCCGCTCTCGCGGTCCACGGTCTGCGTCGTCAGCTCGGGCGGCATCGTCCACGGTTCGGGGATCGGACGCAGAGGGGCATCGCCAGCGTAGACCGCCCGCATGAAGTCCGCCCAGACCGGCGCGGCGTAGCGCCCGCCGTCAGCGCCGGGCAGGATCGTCTTGGGTCGATCGAACCCCAGCCACACCGCCGCGAGCAGGTCCGGCGTGAAGCCGACGAACCAGACGTCCGTGGCGTCGTTGGTGGTTCCGGTCTTGCCGGCGGCCGGCACGTCGTAGGACAGATTGCCGCGGGCAGGATCCCGGATCCCGTACGCGGTGCCGCGATCCACCACGTCCCGCAGCAGATCCAGCATGACGGAGGCAACGAGCGGGTCGAGGACGCGAGCGGTGTCGGGCTGCGTTTCCCAAATGACCCGGCCGTCGCCGTCCTCGACGCGCAGGATCGCCCGCGGGCGCACCCGGACGCCCTGCGTCGCGAACACCCCGTACGCCGTCGCGATCTGGATCGGGATCACGTCTGCCGCGCCGATGGCCGTCGAGGGGAAGCGGGGGATGGGGGTCTCGATGCCCATCCGCTGAGCGTACTGCGCCACGGTCTCGATCCCCACCTCGAGGCCGAGCTGCACGGCCGGGATGTTGATGGACCGCCTGAGCGCTTCACGCAGCGTCATGGGCCCGCGGAACTCGCGGTCGTAGTTCTCGGGCGCCCACATCGTCCCATCCTGCTGCGGAAGCATGACCGGGGCATCGAAGATGACGTGGGACGCGGGGATGCCGCTCGCGATCGCGGCCGTGTAAACGAACGGCTTGAACACCGAGCCCGGCTGGCGCCGCGCCTGCAGCGCGCGGTTGAACTTCGAGTCGTCGAAATCCCTGCCGCCGATCAGCGCGCGGATCTCGCCCGTCCGGACGTCCATCGCGATGAACAGGCCCTGGAGGTACGGCGTCTCGTTCGCGCCCTGCACGCCGCCGGCCGCCTTCACCGCTGCGTACTTCGGATGCCGGTAACCTGGCTGCGACTCGATGCGCTGCCAGCCGGCTTCCATGGCGGCCAGCGCCGCGCGCTGCATCCCGATGTCCAGGGTGGTGATGACGCGCAGCCCGCGGCGGTAGATGTCGGAGCCGTAGCGATCGTCCAGCAGGCCGCGAATCCACTCGACGAAATAAGGGGCGAGCTCCCCCTCATCCCGACCGCTGGGCTCCGTCGGCAGCGGCTCGCTCTTCCAGCGCTCCGCCTCCTCCTTGGACAGGTAGCCCTGCTGCGCCATCAGCTCCAGCACGAGATTGCGCCGCGCCCGCGCGGCCTCCGGGTTCCGGAACGGCGAGAGGGCGGTCGGCCGGTTGATGACGGCCGCCAGCATCGCCGCCTCCGCCGGGTTCAGCTCGGTCGCGGGCTTGCCGAAGTAGTGCTGCGCGGCGGACTCGATCCCGTGCCAGCCGTGGCCGTAGTTGACCTGGTTGATGTAGGCCTCGAGGATCTGGTCCTTGGTGTACGCGCGTTCGAGCTCGAGCGCGACCTTCAGCTCTTTGAGCTTGCGGGTGGGCCTCCGCTCGAAACCGATCTGCTCCGGGAACATGTGGCGGGCCAACTGCTGCGTGATCGTGCTCCCGCCACCCGCGCGACGGTTGAACAGCCCGCCGACCACCGGCAGCCGCACGATGATCGCACGCGCGATGCCACGCAGGCTGAAACCGCCGTGCTGGTAGAAGCGCCTGTCCTCGACCGCGATGAACGCCTGGGGGACGTGGGGCGGCAGATCCGCGAGCGAGACCGGCGTGCGCCGCTCCTGGAACAGCTCGGCGATGAGCTGGCCGTCGTGGCTCAGGATGCGGGTGGCCTGCTTGGGCTCCCAGACGTAGATCTGCGCGATGGACGGGCAGTCGCGGCAAACGGAGGTCCAGGTTCCGAGCGCGAGGCCGGCGAAGAGGGAGAACACGACGACGAGGCCGAGGCCGGCGCTCGAGACGAAGCGCGGGTGCGCGCGAAGCCAGCGCAGCAGGGAACGCGCGTAGCCGGGCATGCGGGCGCCCATCGGGTCCGTCCAGCTCTCAGGGGTTCCGATTCATCGCCGTTCGAAAGCGAAGAGGCGACGGGGAGAGGCTCGGGGCCGGTCCTACACCGGGCCGAGGCCGCGGGTTTCGCGCGCCATCCCGTGCCGCCCGGGGCGTCAGCTCGCGGCCGCCAGGACGGC
>DATCLK010000070.1:0-6291 GCA_036563975.1 Longimicrobiales bacterium
GTCGCCGCGCCTGCGCCGCTCGCCGCCCAGGGCGGCCGCGGGGGTGGCGCGCAAACGACGGCCGCGCTGCCCACCATCGAGGAGCGCACGGCAGGCATGCGCAAGCTGGACGGCTTCTTCCCGCTGTACTGGGATGAGGCAGCGGGCAAGCTGTGGCTCGAGGTGCCGGCCGGGCGGCTGGGCACGGAAGTGCTGTACATCACCGGCCTGGGCTCGGGGCTCGGGTCGAATGACATCGGCCTGGACCGCGGCGCTCTCCAGGCCTCGCGCATCGTGGTGTTCGAGCGCGTGGGGCCGAAGCTGCTGCTGGTGCAGCCCAACTACCGCTTCCGCGCGAGCAGCAGCAACCCCGCGGAGGTGCGCGCCGTGCGGGACGCGTTCTCGCGCTCGGTGCTCTGGGGTTTCACCATCGCGGCGCAGACGGGCGAGCGCGTGCTGGTGGACGCGACGGAGTTCCTCGTGCGGGATGCGACCGGCATCGCGCCGCGACTCCGCCCCGGCTCGTACCGGCTCGAGCCGAGCCGCAGCGCCGTGTACATGCCGATGACGATGAACTTCCCGAAGAACACGGAGATGGAGGTCGAGCTGACCTTCGTCGCGCAACCGGGCGGCGGCGAGGGCTCCGGCGGAGGCGGGGCCGGCCAATTCTTCGAGGGCGTCGGCGCAGTCGCCGCAACGGCCGAGGCGGCGAGCCTGCGCGTGCACCACTCGCTCGTCGAGCTCCCGGATGACGGCTACGAGCCGCGCGTCTACGACCCGCGTTCCGGCTACCTGCCCATCTCGTGGGAGGACTACACCGCGCCGTTGGGCGAGCCGATGACCAAGCGCTTCATCCGCCGCCACCGCTTGAAGAAGCGGGATCCGACGGCGGCGGTCAGCGAGCCGGTCGAGCCCATCGTCTACTACCTCGATCCGGGGACGCCAGAGCCGATCCGCTCGGCGCTGCTCGAGGGCGCGCGCTGGTGGAACCAGGCGTTCGAGGCAGCCGGCTACCGCAACGCGTTCCGCGTCGAGCTGCTCCCCGAGGGCGCGAGCCCGCACGACATCCGCTACAACGTGATCAACTGGGTGCACCGCTCGACGCGCGGCTGGAGCTACGGGGCTTCGGTGACGGACCCGCGCACGGGCGAGATCATCAAGGGCGTGGTCACACTGGGCTCGCTGCGTGTGCGGCAGGACTACCTGATCGCCGAGGGGTTGCTCGCGCCCTACCGCACGGGGGACGAGACGCCGCCCGAGCTTTCCGAGTGGGCGCTCGCGCGCATCCGCCAGCTCGCGGCGCACGAGGTGGGTCACACGCTCGGCCTCGGCCACAACTACTACGACAGCGAGCGGGGCCGCATCTCGGTCATGGACTACCCGCATCCGCTGGTCACGCTGCGGCCTGACGGCACGCTGGACTACTCCGAGGTCTACGAGAACGGCATCGGCGAGTGGGACAGCGTCGCGATCATCTGGGGCTACCAGGACTTCCCCGACGGCGTGGACGAGGAGGCCGAGCTGCGCCGCATCCTCGACGAGGCCTGGGCGCGCGACATCCGCTACATGACCAACCAGGACCTGGGCGCGCATCCGCGGGTGGACCAGTGGTCCAACGGAACCGATGCCGCGGCGGAGCTGGATCGGATGATGGAGATCCGGCGCGTCGCGCTCTCGCGCTTCGGCGAGACGGCGATCAAGCGGGACATGCCGCTCGCGACGCTCGAGGAAGTGCTCGTCCCGCTCTACCTGCACCATCGGTATCAGGTCGAGGCTGCGGCGTCGGTGGTCGGCGGCGTGGACTACATCTACGCGCTCCGCGGCGACGGACGCCAGCCGTTCCGCCGCGTCCCCGCGGACCAGCAGCGCCGCGCGTTGCGCTCGCTGCTCGCGACGTTGAGCCCCCAGGCCCTCGCGCTTCCCGCCGCCATCATCGAGCGCCTGCCTCCGCGGCCGGCCGGCTACGGCATGCATCGCGAGCTCTTCCCGCGCTACACGGGGCAGGTGTTCGACGTCATCACCCCGGCCGTCGTCGCCGCGCGGCATACGGTTTCCGTCCTGCTGCACCCCGAGCGCGCCGCGCGGCTGGTGGAGCAGAGCGCGGTGGACCCCTCGCTCCCCGGGCTCGAGGAGGTGCTGGACGAGCTTCTGGCGGCGGTGCAGCGCGCACGCACGACGAGCCCGTACGAGGCGGAGATCAGGCGCGCGGTCGAGCGTGTCGTCGTCGAGCAGATCATGGAGCTGGCCGCGACGGCGCGCATGCCGCAGGTCCGGGCGCTCGCCACACACCGGCTGGAGCGGCTCGCGAGCGCGCGGACGGTCGCGGCTGGCTCCCCGGCCAACGACGCAGAGGCCGCACACCTCGCCCTGCTCGTCCGCGATGTGCGGCGCTTCCTGGATCGGCCCGCCGGCCCCTATACCGCGCCGGCGGCGCCGGCCATACCGCCGGGCGCGCCCATCGGCCAGCCGGCGCTCGACTGGGTGCCTGCTCGCCTCGAGTGGGGCGCGTGGACGCCGTTCCACACGCGAGATGTGGCGCGCGTCTGGCTCGACCAACTCGAGCCGGACTGCCTCTGGTGGGAGCGCTAGCGGGGGGAGCCCTGCGACCGGACGGGGGTACGACCGCCCGACAGTGCTGAATGTGCTTGCAGTCGAGGAGCACCTTGGAAGAAGTTCGCATCCCCAACCGGGCCACGTACTCGCCCGTGTCGCTCACCGACGTGATCGTCGCGGCGCCGCTGGTGTCTCGCCTGTTGCTCGGCGCCACGTTGCCGGGGCGCGTGCTCCAGCTCGCCGCCCTCGGCGCCTACGCCGGAAGCGCCGTGAAGGACTGGGCGCGCCGCCAGAGCGTCCGCAAGATCGACTTCCTGCGCGAGTTCGGCGCCGACGTGCACCGCTTCGAGCCCATGCCCGAGGATGCGCGCCGCCAGGAGGTGCGCATCCTCGTCGAGCGGCTCAACGACGGCTACGTGCCGGGCCGCATCGGCCGCCGCGAGCTGGCCCGCCTCGTGGACTGGCACCTGACCGAATACATCGCCGGCATCACCGGACAGCGCGTCCGCACCAGCACCCAGGTGCGCGGCTTCATGCTCGCGCAACTCTTCTTCCCGTTCGCCGTCGGCGCGTGCGATGTGCTCTCGGGTGACATCGCCCTCTTCCGCGACACCGGCGTGTTCGAGCCGCACGTCATCGCCCACGAGTTCTGCCACCGCAAGGGGTACCTGAAGGAGCTCGAAGCCCAGGCGCTCGCTTACCTCGCGCTGGCCGCGTCGGGCGAGCCGCTGCTCGTGCAGTCCGCGCTCTGCGAGCGGCTCCACCGCGACCTGCGTGTGCTCGCGGGCGACGACGCCAGGCGATTCCAGGTGCTGGTGGAGCGCTCGGGCCTGCGCCGCGAGCTTGCTCGCGCCTTCCTCGCCTTCCGGCCGGAGCCCGGTCCGCTGCTCGGGCCGGTGGCGTCGTTCATGCGCAGCGCGTATGACGCACGGATGCGCCTCACGGGCCAGAACGGGCTCTCCGATTACGACTTCGGCTTCACGAGCTTCCTTTACACGTTCGAGCGGAGCGCAACCGCGCGGCAGGCGCCACCCCCGGCTGGCACCGTCTGGGCCAGGAGTTGAGTCCGCGGCGGGCCCCCGCATCGAGTGGGCGCCACTCACCGGAGTCGCGATCGCGGCGCGAGCACGGAGCCCAGGGAGGTAGCGACGCCTCCAGACCGCCGGGAGTGGCTCGGGTGCGCGACCACCGGGGCGGGCACGCTCGCGGCGGGCGCGGGGGCACTCGGGCGGGCGCGCTCGCGGCGGGTGCGCTCGCGAACGGTGGTGCCGAGGCGTTCTCGCAGGAGGGGGGTGAGGCGCTTGTAAGGCCTTCCGTCACGATGCGGGGCGAAGCGCTCGTGACGCGTGTCATGCCCCGCCGCAGTGCGTCAGGGCCGCACCCGGACGGTCATGCGATCCGTGTCGCCGTCTTCGTGCGTCCACGCCGTGACCGTGACCACGGTCGTGCCGGGGCTCACGCCGATCAGCCGGGAAGCCTCCACTCGGGCGACTTCGGGCCGGCTCGATGTCCAGCGGAAGTAGACGCTGCCGCCTTTGGCGTTGCGGACGTTCGCATCGATGGCCACCGTGTCACCCACGACCATCTCGAGCTCGTCGCGGCCGATCTCCACGCTGAACCCCACCCCGAGTGTGGCTGGGAGATCACACGCTCCCAGTATTGCCACGAGTAGAGGCGCCGAGCCCACGAGCCCGCGGTGCAACCGCGACCGGCGAGCCATCACCTCGTGCTCGCGCCAGGCTTGGCCCGAAGCGAAGTCAAGCATGGCTGCCCTCCCGTGCACGTGCTCGTTCACTTCCCCGTTGATTCCAGCTTCCGCTCGCTGCGGATCAACTCCTGCACCTTGCCAGCCGTGGGCAGCTCGGCCTCGCCTCGGAGTAACCGTTGAGCTCGAGGCAACAAGCAGGGACCGCCGCATAGATCGCCCTCGCCAGACTGCGCCATGCACCTCGTGGCCGGCGATCGCCAGGCGCAGGACCTCGCCGGTTCACTCGACTCCTGCCTCGATGCCCGACCGGGCAGCGCAGAAGCGAGCAACGGGCTGAAATACCTGTGGAGTCGGCAGCATGGACCCCCTCGGAGCGTCGCGGGCGACGCCGCGACTGGGAGTGTACCGACGATGAGCGGTCCTCCGGCCGAGGGCAAGAGAGCAGGGGCTACCGGCAGCGCCCGCGGCACGACTCGCCAGCCCTGTCCGCGCATCCCCTCATCGCCGCACATAGATAGACCCCCGAACCACCAGCGCCGCCACGCCGCGCACAGGCCCGCCCGACCCGGAGCGCCTGCCCGGGGCCGCGTCGCCCGGGGGGCGATCCCGCTGGCGCGGCCGCTGCATGCGACCCCGTGACCATCGAGCGCGCGGATGCCTCACACTCTGTTCGCAGGAATTGTGGGCTGACTCCGACGGCTATGGTTCTGCCCCGATTTTCGCGAAAAATCGGGGCCATGAATGCTTCGCGCGTCCACCCGCCCGAGCTCGATCACTTCCTCGAAGCAGTCCGCGCGGCGCGCTTCCCACACGGCGTTCGCTGTCCACGCTGTGGTCACACGCGCACGCACCGTTGGGGTTCCTTCAGCGGACGGCAACGTTACCTCTGCACCGGCTGTCGCCGGACGTTCAGTGACCTAACAGGCACGCCAGCAGCGTACAGCAAGAAGTTGCTCCTCTGGAACGATTACGGCCGTTGTCTGGCCGAGGGCCTCAGCGTGCGTCGCGCCAGCCGTCGGCTCCGGATCCATCCATGTACGGCTTTCCGCTGGCGACACGCCATCATCACTGCCCTGCGAGCACGTGACAACGAGAGGCTCGCCGGCTGGATCGAGCTCTGTTCCGTTTCGTTCCGCTACTCTGAGAAAGGGCGACGTCGTACGAGCACACCACGTCGTCGGAACCCAACAGATTCGTCCCGCAAGGAGGCTCTGAAGGCGAACGTCCTCATCGCATGCGACCGCAACGCGCGTCTCGTCAACGCACTCGCCAGCGTTTCCACGACGACGCGCATCCATACGTACCAGCTCCACGCGGCTCTCTCCGGCCGCGTCCGCGGCCGACCCGACATCGTCGCGGCGCAGGGTCAGTTCGGACCGGCGGCAACACTTGCGCGACGACTTGGTTGGAGGATTCACGATCTCAAGTCGACAACGCAGCCGCCACGGTCGCTGAGCCATCTGAACGCTGCGCACGCCTATCGCGCCAGACTCTGCGATTGGCTGCAGCGATTCCGCGGCGTCGCGACCCGATATCTGCCGAACTATCTCGCGTGGCATCGGGCGATCGATGCGACGTGGCGGCTCCGCATCCAAGCGGAAGCGCTTCGATGGCCGGTCGGCGTAGCACCGACCTGACGGGCGAAGTGTGACGCTATTTCACGGGCAATCTCCTGCGGCGGTCGCCAATTGTAGAGGAAGAGTCGATACAAGGTCGCGCGAATCGACATGCTTATCGCTATTCAGCATACGATTGTTCAGCATCAACCGGCAACGAGCCCACAGTTCCCGCGAACAGAGTGCTAGGACAGCGCGAGGAGGATCGCCTGGGGGCCGCCGGGGGCGGAGTGCGCGCCGGAGTCGCCCCGTAACACGATGGAATTTGCGAATACGGTGGATCGTCCGCTGATGGCCATCGCAAGGCGGGCAGGCGGTGCGATCCTCTTCGCACGCGCGTCAGCGCCGTAGCCGGCGGATCACGTCCGCAATGCTCGTGGATAGACCACGGCGCGGGGGCGAGCTCCCGGGGATCGGGCCCTCCCGCGAGGCGAG
>DATCLK010000071.1:0-57591 GCA_036563975.1 Longimicrobiales bacterium
CGCGCTCGTGACACCCTTCGACGAGAAAGGCGTCAACGAGCGGGTCTTGCGGGAGCTGGTCCGCTTCCATCACCAGAACGGGACCGACGCGCTGATCGTCTGCGGGTCGACGGGTGAGGCGGCGACCATGTCGGCGGGGGAGCAGCGGCACGCGATCGAGGTGGTGGTGGACGAGAACGGCGGCCGGCTTCCGGTCATCGCGGGGTGTGGGGGGAGCGACACGGCGGCCGTGGCGCGGTTGGCCGCGCAGGCGCGGGATGCGGGCGCGGACGCGGTGCTGGTGAGCGCGCCTCCGTACATCAAGCCGACACAGCGCGGCCTGCTCGCGCACTATCGTGCGGTGCTGGCGGAAGCGGACCTCCCGCTCATCGTGTACAATGTTCCCGGGCGCACGGCGGTGAACATCGCGCCGGCGACGATCGCCGAGCTCGCGACGGACGAGCGGGTGATCGGCGTGAAGGAGGCGTGCGGCGACATCTCGCAGGTCGCGGAGCTCGCCCGCCTGGTCGGCGACCGTCTCGCGATCTGGAGCGGGAACGACGATCAGGTGGTTCCGATCCTGGCGTTGGGCGGCGTGGGGGTGATCAGCGTCCTCGCGAATATCGCACCGGCAGACGTGAGCGAGATGGTGCGCCGTTTCCGGGAGGGCGATGTGGCGGGTGCCCGCGCGCTGCAGCTCCGCTATCTCCCGCTGATCCGTGCGCTGTTCGCGGAACCGAATCCGATCCCGGTGAAGACGGCGGTGGCGTGGCTCGGGTTCGAGGTGGGTCCGCTGCGGCTGCCGTTGACGTCGTTGGAGGGTGAGGCGCGGGAGCGGCTGATCGCGGCGCTGAAGGAAGCGGGTCTGCAACCGCTGGCGCGGGTGCAATGCCATTGAACGTGGCGGTATCGGGGGCGACGGGCCGCATGGGCCGCGAGATCGCGCGCCTCGTCGGGCAAGCGGAGGATCTGCGGCTCGTGGGTGGCATCGCGCGTTCGAGCTACGAGTCGCGGGACACCATTCCGCTGGGCTACGACCAGGTGGAGGCGCCCGAGACTGCGGGCCCTGTGATCGAGGCGGCGGACGTGGTGCTGGATTTCTCCTCGCCGGAGCAGCTCATGCGGCTGCTGAAGAGCCAGGCCGGGCCGCTCGCGGGGCGCGCGCTGGTGGTGGGGACGACGGGGTTGGGACCGGCGGAGTTCGAGGAGCTGGACCGTGCTGCGGAGCGCAGTCCGGTGGTGGCTGCGGCGAACTTCAGCATTGGCGTCAACGTGCTGATCGCGCTGGTGGAGCGGGCGGCGAGCCTGCTGTCGCCGGAGCTGTACGACGTGGAGGTCGTGGAAGCGCACCACCGGCGAAAACTCGACGCGCCGAGCGGGACGGCGCTGGCACTCGGGTCGGCGGTAGCGCGCGGTCGGCAGATGCGATTGGAGGCGGTGCGGCGGGACGGGCGCAGCGGGCGGGCGGAGACGGAGCGTCCGGTCGGAGAGATCGGGTTCCACGCCGTGAGAGGTGGGGACGTGGTGGGCGAGCACCGGGTGTTGTTCCTCGGCGCACGAGAGCGGCTGGATCTGGCGCACGTGGCGCAGGACCGTGCATTGTTCGCAGAGGGCGCGCTGCTGGCGGCGCGTTGGGCTGTGAGGCAGCCGCCGGGGCGGTACGGCTTGCTGCAGGTACTGGGGATCTGAATGGACTACCAGGAAATCAGCCGGATCATCTCGGAGTCGAGGAAGCGGACGCCCGTGCGGGTGTGGATCCGGCATGAGGGCGAGCTCGGCGTGGAGCCCGGAGAAGACCTGATGGTCTTCCCGACCGGCGGCGGGACGACGATGCTGGTCGGCGAGTGGGCGCGGGTGGAGGAGGTGCTGACGCGCGAAGCGGCACGGATCCGGTACCACTACGTGGAAGCGGACCGGCGCAACTCGGCCGTGCCTCTCCTGGACATCAAGGGGCTGAACGCGCGCGTCGAGCCCGGGGCGGTGATCCGCGAACACGTGGAGATCGGCGAGCGGGTCATCGTGATGATGGGAGCTGTCATCAACATCGGCGCCGTGGTGGGTGCGGGGACGATGGTGGACATGAACGCCGTGGTGGGCGCGCGCGCGATCGTCGGCCGGGACTGCCACATCGGCGCGGGGGCCGTGCTCGCGGGCGTGCTCGAGCCGCCGAGCGCCCAGCCGGTGGTCATCGAGGACGGCGTGCTGGTGGGCGCGAACGCGGTGGTGCTCGAGGGGTGCCGGGTGGGGAAGGGGAGCGTGGTCGCGGCGGGAGCGGTGGTGACGCGCGATGTCGAGCCCGGGGTGGTGGTTGCGGGGCAGCCCGCGCGGGTGGTGAAAGCGGTGGATGGGCAGACCCGCGACAAGTCCGCGTTGTTGCAAGAGCTCCGGCGTCTCAACGATTGAGGGGACATGGACTGGCGTGCGCTCATGGAGGGCATCGACTCGCTGGGCTGGCTGCGGGTGGATCTGCTGTTGCGGCTGCTGCTCGCGGCGGCCCTCGGCGGGCTGGTCGGGCTCGAGCGGGAGATCAGCGGCAAACCGGCGGGGCTCAGGACGAACCTGCTCATCTGTGTGGGCGCCGCACTGCTGATGGAGATCTCCCTCGCGGTGGGCCTGCGCACGCCGGACCGCCCGAACGCGGACCCCGCGCGCATCGCGGCGCAGATCGTCAGCGGGATCGGCTTCCTGGGGGCCGGCACCATCATCCAGGCGCGCGGCAGCGTCGTCGGCCTGACGACGGCGGCGACGCTGTGGGTGGTGGCAGCGATCGGGATGGCCGTGGGGGCGGCAGCGTACGTGGAAGCGATCGGCACGACCGTGCTGGTCATCGTGGTGCTGGTGCTCCTGCGGCGCGCGGAGGCGGGGCTCGAGAGCCGACGCCGTCAGGTGCGGGTTCGCGTCGCAATGGTGGCGGATCCCGGGGCGCTGGGCAGGATCGAGGCGGTGTTTGCGCGATCGGGGTTCACCATCGATTCGGTGGACGTCGATCGCACGGCGGACGGGTTCGCGGCGTCGTTCGAAGTGACCGGCGCGCGGCATCGCGAGCGGGAGGTGCTCGCGGCCCTTCTGGAGCTTCCCGGAGTGACCAAGGTTTCGCGGGACTGATGCGAGATCGCACTGCGTGATGCGACGGCTGGTCATCGACTTCGCGGACCGCCGCCCCCTTTGGCGCATCCCCGCGTGGGCGGTCGAGCGCATCACGGCGTGCCTGCCGGAGGGGTGGGAGGCGCGCGTCGTCGGGGCGGCGGCGGACGGGACGGGAGACGGCGCGCTGCGCGCGAGTCCGGAAGCGCTCGCCGCCGTTGCAGACGCGGAAGTCTACCTGGGGTTCGGTGCGCCGCCGGATCTGCTGCGGGCGGGTCGGGGGCTGCGCTGGGTGCACACGGGCACGGCCGGAGTCGGCTCGCTGCTCACGCGCGAGCTGATGGAACGCGACATCATCCTGACCAACTCGGCCGGCGTACACGCCCCGGCGGTGGCCGAGACCGTCCTGGCGATGATCCTCCACTTCGCGCGCGGGCTGGACATCGCCGTCCGCGCACAGGCGGCCGGGGCGTGGGCGAAGGAGCCGCTGGACCGGGCCGACTCGCCGGTGCGTGAGGTGGCGGGCAGCGTGACGGGCGTGGTGGGGTACGGCGGGATCGGCCGCGAGGTGGCACGGCGGGTCGTGGCGCTGGGCGGCCGGGTGCTCGCCGTCAGGCGCAGGCCCGACGCGCACGCGCTGCGCGTGCCGGGGATCGAGGTCAGCGGGCCGGAGGGGATCGGCCGGCTGCTGGAGGCCAGCGACTACGTGGTGCTGGCGGCCCCCGAGACGGCACAAACCCGGGGGCTGATCGGCGAGCGGGAACTCGCGCGGATGCGGCCGGATGCGGTGCTCATCAACGTCGCCCGGGGAACGCTGGTGGACGAGGACGCCCTGGTCGCTGCCCTGCGCGCAGGCCGGCTCCGCGGCGCGGGCCTGGACGTCTTCGCTACGGAGCCGCTCCCGGCCGGGCATCCGCTGTGGAGCCTTCCCAACGTGTTGATCACCCTCCACATCTCCGCGTATACGCACCGCTACTGGGAGCGCGAGGTGGCGCTGGTGGAGGAGAACCTGGCCCGCTACCTGGCGGGGCGGCCTCTGCTGAACACGGTCGACAAGCAGGCGGGCTACTGATAGATTTTACGGCGGAGTACGGGATCTCGCCGGGGGCCGGTCGGCCCCCTCCAGCCCGCGCCTCGGCGCTGTACCGCGGGCGTGGCTTCCAACCCAACAGCACTCGAGACGGACGTCCAGCATGATCGAGATCCTCAAAGCCGCCGTCCAGCGTGGCGCATCCGACCTGCACATCAAGGCCGGAGACGTTTTTCGCGCCCGCGTGAACGGGGAGCTCATCCCGCTGACCAAGCAGCGGCTCAGCCCCGATCAGACCCGGCAGATCGCCCTCCAGCTGATCCCGCCGTGGGACCGGGACCGCATCGACCAGATCCTGGATTACGACTGTTCCTGGGGCGCGCCCGGCGTGGGGCGGTTCCGCGTCAACATCCTGCGGCAGCGCGGCTCGATCATGATCGTGATGCGCGTGATCCCCTTCGAGATCCCCACGCTGGACTCGCTCGGGCTGCCGCCCGTCCTGGCGAAGATCGCGGAGGCGGAGCGCGGCCTCGTGCTGGTCACGGGGGTGACGGGGTCGGGCAAGAGCACGACGCTCGCCGCGATGATCGGCCACATCAACGCAACGCGCCGCAAGCACGTGATCACGCTCGAGAACCCGATCGAGTTCCTGCATCGGGATATCAACAGCTCGATCACGCAGCGCGAGATCGGAACCGATACGGAGTCCTTCGCCGGAGGTCTGCGCGCCGCGCTGCGCGAGGATCCGGATGTGATCCTCGTCGGCGAGATGCGAGACACCGAGACCATCGATACGGCGATCAAGGCGGCCGAGACGGGGCACCTGGTCTTCTCGACGCTGCACACGCAGAACGCGGTGCAGACCATCTCCCGCATCGTGGCGGTGTTCCCGCCCCAGGAGCAGGAGATGGTGCGGGTGCGGCTGTCGGAGACGCTGGTCGCGATCATCAGCCAGCGGCTGCTGCCGCGCAAGTCAGGGGGCGGCCGCGTCGCCGCATGCGAGATCATGATCGCCACGGCGACGATCCGGGACGCGATCCTCGATCCCACGCGCTCGCACGAGATCTTCGACCTCATCGAGGAGGGACGCGAGCAGTACGGGTCGCAAACGTTCGACCAGCACCTGATGGATTTGCTGGCGGAAGGGGTCGTCGAGTACGAGACGGCCAAGGCGGCGGCGACGAATCCGTCGGACTTCGAGCTGAAGGTGAAGACCCTTGCGTGAGAGCACGATCCGGCCGGCCGGTGTCCTGGTGCCGGTCACGACGCCGTTCGATGCGGTGACCGGCGAGATCGCGCCGGTGAGCTGGCGCGAGAACCTGCGCCGGTGGATGGAGCACCCGCTGGACGGGGTGGTGTTGTTCGGCTCGACCGGCGAGGGTGTGCTGCTCGACGAGGAGGAGAAGCTCCGGCTCCTTGGATTCGCGCGGGACCTGGTTCCGCCGGGCCGGCTCCTGGTCGCGGGCACGGACGGCGAATCGACGCGCGCGGTGATCCGGCAGGCGCGGCGGTTGGCGGAGGCGGGCGCGGATGCGTTGCTGGTGCACGTGCCGCCGTACTTCGCGGGTGCGCTGTCTGCGGGCGCGATCCGGGACTACTACGTGGCGGTGGCGGATGCCTCACCGGTCCCGATCATCCTGTACCACATCCCGAAGTACACGAAGGCGGAGTTCGAGCCGGGACTGGTGGCGGAGCTGGCGCGTCATCCGAACATCGCGGGCCTGAAGGACTCGTCCGGCGATATGCGGCGCTTCGGCGATTACGCGGACGCGTGCGGCGACGAGTGCAGCCTGCTGGTGGGCAACGGCGCGCTGTTCTACACGGCGCTCGAGCTCGGCGCCGCCGGCGGCATCATCGCACTCGGGCTGCTGGCGCCGGCCGACTGCGTCGAGATCTTCCGCTGCTACCAGGCAGGCGAGAGCCGCCGGGCGGGCGAGGTGCAGGAGCGGATCGCCCCGGTGCACAAGGAAATCGTGGCGCGCTACGGCGCGCCGGGGGTGAAGGCCGCGCTCGACCTGCTCGGGTACGCGGGCGGGCCGCCCCGCCCGCCGCTGTGCGGGCTCGGAGAAGCGCAGCGCCGGGAGGTGGTCCGGGTGCTGCAGGAGGCGGAGCTGCTGAGCTAGGCGGGGGCCGATGCAGCCGGGGGGACGTCGATGCAGCTTCGTGCCCGACAGCTCCGCGAGGAAGACCTCGCGACCCTGCCCGAGCGCGCGGAGGCGGCCGGCACGCTGAGTGTGCTCGCCCGGCCGCGCCTCACCGGAAGCCCGGGCGCGGCGGAGGTCGAGGCCGAGCTGAGGCGCCGGTTGACGGACCTCGGCTACGAGATCCGCGAGTTGCCCTTCGGCTTCTCCGTCTGGCCAGGCCGCTGGGGCGTGCCGGCGGCCGGGGTGCTGCTCGTGGCCACGGCGGCCGGTGCCGGCGCCCTGATCGCGTGGGGCCGGCCCGCGCGGGCCGCGCTGCTGCTGGCGGGCGCGGCCGCGGTCGCGGTGCTGGCCGGGCGGTCCGCGCGCCGCGCCATCCTGGGGTTGCCCTGGGGCCGCGTGGAGACGGCGAACTGGTTGGTGCACTGGCCCGGGGCGCGGCCGCGCTTCCTGGTCATGGCGCATCGCGACTCCAAGTCCCAGCCGTTGCCCACGCTCGGCCGCATGGCAGCGGGAGCCATCGCCCTCCTCTCGTGGCTCCTGCTGTTCGCGCTGGCTTGCATGACGACTCTCGAGCCAGCGCGGGGCCCCGTGCTCTCCACCGCCGCCACGGCGCTGGGTGTGTCGGCCGGCCTCCTCCTCCTGCTCTGCCGATCGGACAACGCGTCGCCCGGCGCGCTCGACAACGCGAGCGGCCTCGCCGCGCTGCTCGCGATCGCGCGCGCCGAGCGCGGGCGCGACGACGTCGCGTTCCTCATCACCGACGGCGAAGAGCTCGGCCTGGCCGGGGCCGAAGCGGCCGCGCCGCACGTCCCGCCCGTGGAAGCGATCATCAACATCGACGGGTTGGACGACGAGGGCCCGTTCCGCATCGCGGAGTCGTACGGCCTACGACGGGCGAAGCGGCTGGCGCCCCGGGTGGCAGCGGCGCTGCTGGAGGCCGCGGGGGAACTGGGCCTTCCCATTACGCGGGGCGCGGTGCCCGCCGGCATGCTCGTGGATCACATTCCGTTCGCGCGCGTGGGCCAGCCGGCGGTGACGCTGATGCGCGGCACGTTCCGCTCCCTGCTGCGCGTCCACCGGCCGCGCGATTCGGCTTCGCGGCTGCGCGGCGAGGGCGTCGTGCTCGGCGCGCGGCTCGTGACGGCGGCGCTGGGACGGCTGCGCGCGGCGACACCGGGACCCGCGTGAGACCCGGCCAGCAGGCCCACGCGCCGATGCGGCGGGGGAGCCCGGGCGATTGCGGGCCGGCCCCGCCGCAGCTAACCTTTGCGGTCGGTCCGGCGCCGCCGGCCCGCTTCGAGGGGGCCGGGGGCGCCGTCGTCCGTCCGGCGGCTTGCAAGGGACTGGCGCAACGACTTGGAGAGGACGCCGCGTGGTGAGGAATTTCCGGTGCCTGGTCGTCGTGGGCGCCCAGTGGGGCGACGAGGGCAAGGGCAAGATCGTCGACGTGCTGGCGCCCGAGGTGGACATCGTCGCGCGATACCAGGGCGGAGCGAACGCCGGCCACACTGTGCGCGTGGGCGGCGAGCAGTTCATCCTGCACCAGATCCCGTCGGGCATCCTGCACCCGGGAACGCGATGCCTGCTCGGCAACGGCGTGGTGCTGGACGTGGAGCAGTTCTTCCACGAGCTCGACGCGCTCCACGCGCGTGGCGTGGACACGGAGGGACGGGTGGGCGTGAGCGGCCGCGCGCACCTGCTCCTCGAATACCACAAGCGCCTGGACCTCGCAGGCGAGCGGCTTCGCGGCGCCGCGCGCATCGGGACGACGGGGAAGGGGATCGGCCCGGCGTACGAGGACAAGATCGCGCGCAGGGGGATCCGCGTGGCGGACCTGCGGCGCGATGACGCGGGGGAGATGGTGCGCGCCGCCGTCGCGCGGGCGAACGAAGCGCTGCGCGCGGCGGGAGCCGAGCCGCTCGACCCCGACCGCATCGCGGACGACGTCCTGGCCGTGCGCGATCGGCTGGTGCCGCTGATCACCGATACGGGCAAAGAAATCTCGCGAGCGCTCGGGGAGGGGCGGCGAGTGCTCCTGGAGGGCGCACAGGGCGCGCTGCTCGATGTGGACCATGGCACGTACCCGTTCGTCACCTCCTCCACCACGACGGCGGCGGGCGCGGCGACGGGCGTGGGCATCGGCCCCACGAGCATCGATGCGGTGCTCGGTGTGGTGAAGGCCTACACGACGCGCGTGGGTGGCGGCCCGCTGCCCACGGAGCTCGACTCCGAGATCGGAGACAGGCTGCGCGAGCTCGGCGGGGAATACGGGGCGACGACGGGGCGGCCGCGCCGCTGCGGGTGGTTCGACGCCGTCGTGCTGCGCTACGCCGCTCGCGTCAACGGCCTCACCGGCCTCGCGCTGACCAAGCTGGACGTCCTGGACTCGTTCGATGAGGTGAAGATCGCGACGGCGTACGAGGCGGGCGGCGCCGTCCTCGAGGACTTCCCCGAAGAGCTCTCCCTGCTGGAACGTGCCCGGCCGGTCTACGAGACGCTGCCGGGCTGGCGTACCCCCACCAGCCATGCGCGCACCATCGACGAGCTCCCTCCCCGCGCGCGCGCTTACCTGCGAAGGATCGAGGAGCTGACGGGCGTCCCGATCTGGTTCGTCTCCGTGGGGACCGACCGGGAGGAGATCATCCGGGCCTGAGCACGGCCGCGCCGCCCCGCTCAGGCCCGCCCTCTCGTCCCGCTCAGGGCCATCGGCCGGCCCCGCGACCGGCCTCCCCGGCGCCCCGGGCCGGAGTCGGCGGACCCTGTCGAGCGCTCCTGGCGGCGGCTGCACCACAGCTCGTATCCCCCGCTCCCGTGGCGCGGGGGGCGCGGTCCCGTCCCCTGGAACCGCTCGGTCGGACCCCGCCCCGGGGCGCGGCGTCGGCGGCCGTCGAGGGACGTGCGCGGCCCCGCCGCCGGGCACCTGCGGCCGCCCGGCGATTTCCCGCCCCCGCCCTGGCCGCCGGGTGAGTCCGGCGTGCTCCTTGCCCTTGAGTCGCGCGGCAGGATCCTGTAAGTTACAGGGCTTTGGCGTTCTGAACTGCTCAGGCCCGGTGGTATGTTCGAGGAGCTGAGCGAAAAGCTGGACGGCGTGCTCGGCCGGTTCCGCCAGCGCGGCGTGCTCACGGAGCCCATGATCAAGGAAGGGCTCCGGGAGATCCGTCGCGTCCTGCTGGAGGCCGACGTCAACTACCAGCTCGCGCGGGACTTCCTGGCGCGGGTCGAGGAGCGTGCGCTCGGCGAGCGCGTGCTCAAGTCCATCTCGCCGGGCCAGCAGATCGTGAAGATCGTGCACGACGAGCTGGTCGCGCTGCTGGGGGGCAGCCGCGTGGCGCTCCAGCTCGCGCCGTCGCCGCCTACCGTCATCCTCCTCGTGGGGCTCCAGGGCTCGGGGAAGACGACGACGGCGGCAAAGCTGGCGCGGCGGCTGGATCGCGAAGGGCGCTCGCCGCTGCTGGCGGCGCTGGACGTCTACCGCCCGGCGGCCATCGACCAGCTGGAGACGCTCGGCCGCCAGATCGGCGTGCCGGTCTTCGCCGATCGCGCGGAGCGCAACGTCGCGCGGCTGGCGGAGCGGGCGATCGACCAGGCGCGCGCGGACAAGCGGCGCACCGTGATCCTGGACAGCGCCGGCCGGCTCCAGATCGATGCCGAGCTCATGGACGAGCTGCGGCGCGTCAAGGCGGTGGCCCGTCCGACCGAGATCCTGCTGGTCGTCGACGGCATGACGGGGCAGGAGGCGGTCCGGATCGCGACCGGCTTCCACGAGGCCCTCGGCCTGACCGGCGCCATTCTCACGAAGATGGATGGCGATGCGCGCGGCGGCGCTGCGCTGTCCATCCGCGGCGCGACGGGCGTGCCGATCAAGTTCCTGGGCGTGGGCGAGCGGCCGGAGGGGCTCGAGGTCTTCGACCCGGCTCGCATGGCGGACCGGATCCTCCAGCGCGGGGATGTGGTGGGGCTGGTGGAGCGCGCCCAGCAGGCGTTCGACCGGGAGCAGGCGGAGCGACTCGAGCGAAAGATCGCGCGGCAGGGGAAGTTCGACCTGTCCGACTTCCTGACCGCGATGCAGCAGTTGCAGAAGCTGGGGCCGCTCGAGGGGCTGCTGAAGATGATCCCGGGCGTGAACCACAAGCTGTTGAAGAACGTGAAGGTCGACCCCAAGCGGATGAAGCACCTGGAGGCGATCATCCTGTCGATGACGCCGCAGGAGCGCGCGCGGCCGGAGATCCTGAACGGATCACGCCGGGCGCGCATCGCACGGGGGTCGGGCCGGCCGATCCAAGAGGTCAACCGGCTCCTGGAACAGTTCAAGCAGATGCAGAAGCTCATGAAGCAGATGCGGGGGCTGGGAATGGGGTCCGGCGGCCCGCGGATGCCGTTCAACTTCGGCTGAGCACAGCCGTCCCACGAACCTCCGAGACAGAGGCCATGTCCGTACGAATCCGACTCCGGCGAGTGGGCCGGAAGAAGCAGCCCAGTTACCGCATTGTGGTTGCGGAATCCACGGCGCCGCGGGACGGCGCGTACGTGGATTCCGTCGGCTTCTACGATCCGCGCCGGCAGCCGGCGGAGCTGGTGCTCGACCTGGAGAAGGTCGACTACTGGCTGGCGCGGGGCGCGCAGCCCACGGAGACGGCTGCGTCGCTCATCCGCAAGGCGCGCCGCGGCGGCGATCGGAGCGTGAAACTGGTGCAGCGCGCGGCGGCGCCGGCGGCGTCTGGCGCGACAGCGGCGCCGTCTCGCGCGGCAGCAGCGCCGTCTGGTGCGGCAGCAGAGGCGTCCGGCGCGGCGGAGGCGCCGGCCAGCGCCGCGGAGGCGCAGCCGCAGGCCGCGACCGAGCCCGGGTCGGGCGTCGAGGCGGCGGAGTAGCGGGCGCGATGGCGGCTTCGCCTGCGGACCCGGAGAACGCGCAGCCGAGGCAGGAGGAGCCGCGCCACCTGGTGGTGGGGCACATCAGCAAGCCACACGGGACGCGGGGAGAGGTCTTCGTCTGGCCGCTGACGGACGACCCCGAGGGCGTCTTCGCGGTGGGGGAGGAGGTGCGGGTGGCGGAGCCAGACGGGGCACCCGAGCCGGACGAGGAATGGCAGCCGCTGGCCGTGGAGCGGCGGCGGTCGTTCAAGCGGGGGCTGCTGGTGAAGTTCGAGGGTCTGGACGACCGCAACGCCGTCGAGCCCCTGGCCGGTCGCTACATCCTGAAGCCCATCGAGGAGCTGGCGCCGCTCGAGGAGGGCGAGGTCTTCTACCACCAGTTGCTGGACGCGGAAGTGGTGACGGTGGACGGGCAGGTGGTGGGGCGGGTGCGCGAAGTGTTCGAGACCGAGCCGGCGCACCTGCTCGAGGTGAAGGGCGACGACAAGCTGCACCTGATCCCCTTCACGGAGCGGATCGTGAAGGAGATCGACGTCGAGCGCAAGCGGCTCGTGATCGAGCCGCCGGCGGGCCTGCTGGAGATCTGACGGCCGGCGGGATCGCGCAGGTGCACGTGCTGACGGGAGTGCGGCGGTGCGGATCAACATCGTCACCATATTCCCGCAGTACTTCACCGCGCCGCTGTCGTTGAGCATTCTGGGCCGAGCGGCCGCAGCGGGTCTCGTGACGTACCGCGTGGTGGACTTGCGGGACTACACGCACGACCGGCACCGGACGGTGGATGACGCGCCGTACGGGGGCGGGTCCGGGATGGTGATGAAGCCGGAGCCGTTCTTCGAGGCGGTGGATGCGTTGAAGCCCGAGGGGCCGATCGTGCTGCTGTCAGCGCGGGGCAAGCGCTTCGAGCACGCGGACGCGGTGCGGCTCTCGGTCCAGCCCGAGATCACGCTGCTGTGCGGCCACTACAAGGATGTGGACCAGCGCGTGGCGGATTACCTGGCGACCGAGGAGCTCTCCATCGGGGACTTCGTGCTCAGCGGGGGCGAGCCGGCGGCGCTTGTGGTGACGGATGCCGTGGTGCGGTTGCTCCCGGGAGCGCTCGGCAGGCACGAGTCCGCGGCGACGGACTCGTTCTACGACGAGGGATTGCTCAGCCCGCCGTCGTATACGCGGCCGCAGAACTATCGCGGCTACCGGGTCCCGGATGTGCTGCTGTCCGGAGATCATGCGCGGATCGCGGCGTGGCGGCAACGGGAGGCGGAGCGGCTGACGCGAGAGCGCCGGCCCGACCTGTGGCGTGCGTACGTGGAGCGACACGGAGAGGCGGCTCAGGGCTGAACGGCGCGCCCGGGGCGACGGCCGACGAGACGGAGGAGGCAGTCATGGACATCGTGCATGAGGTTGCGAAGGCGCAGCTACGGACGGATCTTCCCGATTTCGGGCCTGGCGACACGATCCGCGTGAACGTGCGCGTGCGCGAGGGCGACAAGGAGCGGATCCAGGCGTTCGAAGGTGTGTGCATCGGCCGCCGCGGTGCCGGCATCTCGGAGAGCTTCACGGTGCGCAAGATCTCGAGCGGCGTCGGCGTCGAGCGGATCTTCCCCGTCCACTCGCCCTCGATCGAGTCGATCGAGCTCGTACGGCGCGGACGGGTGCGGCGCGCGAAGCTGTATTACCTGCGGCGTCTGCGGGGTAAGGCGAGCCGCATCCGCGAGAAGCGCGAGGGCTGACCGGCCGCGTTCGGGAGCATGGGGCGCGTACGTCGCGGCACGACGCAGCGCCGCGAACGGCTCCGGCTCCAGAAACTCCTCGCCCTCGAGCGCACGTTCTGGGACCGGGGTCTCCAGTTCCTGGCGGGCGTGGACGAGGCGGGGCGTGGACCTCTCGCGGGGCCCGTCGTCGCCGCCGCGGTGATCTTGCCGGAGGGCGTGGCCATCGAGGGCGTGGACGACTCGAAGCGCCTGTCGCCCGCCGTGCGGGAGGAGCTCGCGGAGGAGATCTGCGGTCGCGCGCTGTGCTACGGCATCGGCGCGGCGAGCACGCGCGAGATCGACCGCCTGAACATCCTGCGCGCCACTCATCTCGCCATGCAACGCGCCGTACGCCGCCTGCGGATCCGGCCGGACCATCTCCTCGTGGACGGGCTCCCGGTCCCCGCACTCGGTGAGGCGCACACGGCGGTGGTCGAGGGTGACCGGCGCGTGCACAGCATCGCGTGCGCCTCGATCCTCGCCAAGGTCACGCGGGACCGCCTGATGCGACGACTGGCGAAGCGCTACCCCGGCTACGGCTGGGAGCAGAACGCCGGCTACGGGACGGCCGAGCACCGCGCGGCGATCGAGCGGCTCGGCCTCACGCCCCACCACCGACGCTCCTTCAGGCCCGTCCAGCTCGGCCTCGGTCTGGAGGCGTGACATGCACACGGAACACCTCCAGAACGTCCGCGCGGTTTGGGTGGCGGCGGGTTGGCTCGTCGCCGTGGCCCTGGCGTCCCTCGTCCTGGTGGTGCTGACCAGTATCGGCTTGACGGGTCACGACCCCGGGACCGACTCGCTTTGGGCGGTCATCGCCGTCGCGATCGGTTTCTGGCTCGGCGGTTTCTTCACGGGGTTCCGCGCCATCGAAGCCCCCATCCTTCACGGGATCGCGATCGGGCTCGCCTCCCTCCCTGCGTGGCTGCTGCTCAACCTCCTCATCGATCAGGTGCTGGGCCTCGCGCCGTGGTCGGCGCTCTCGCCCCCGGCCACGGCCGCGCTGTTGCTGGTTCAGCTCATGGCGGCCGTCGCGGGCGCCTGGGTCGGCCATCGGGTGGCGTTGCGGGGCGGAGTGGAGCTGAGCGAGTAGAGGCGGAGAAGTCCCCTCCCGCGTCGGGAGCATCCGCTCCCGGACCGGCGACGCCTCGAGACTGCGCTGTGCAGCTCGTGGTGGTCGAGGCCCCGCACCGGGAACACCCATTGCCACCCCGGCCACACATCACGCGGCAGCGTGGCATCGAACGCTCGGCCTGCGCGCGCCGTGGCGCGGGCAGATCGCTCTCGTGTGTTGCCCCCCGGTTCCTGAGTTCCCTAGGCCGCGCCGCGTCGGCCGCCGTCCGTCAGCGTCCGCCGAGCCAAAATGATTGTTGCTGTTGAACTTCGGCTCCCTTTCGGTTATCTTTTCACGGG
The DNA here is from genome assembly GCA_036563975.1 of Longimicrobiales bacterium. Lineage (GTDB taxonomy): Bacteria > Gemmatimonadota > Gemmatimonadetes > Longimicrobiales > RSA9 > RSA9. The sequence continues at coordinate 14,274 of DATCLK010000071.1, forward strand.
CCGGTAGCTCAGCTGGTAGAGCAGGGGCCTTTTAAGCCCACGGTCCTGGGTTCGAGTCCCAGCCGGCCCATTGCAAACGATGCGGCCACCTCCGGAGTGCCGGAGGTGGCCTTGCTGTTTTCCCGAGGCGCGCCTCGTGCGTCGGCACGGTTCGACGCCGTCCAGCGCTGCCGGAGGGATGGGCCGTGATCGAGTGGCGGTTCGCGCGGGGCTGGTCTGAGCGGGAGCTCGAGGAGCGGCTGGCCCGCGCCGCCGGCCTGGAGCGCAACTTCCGGGCGAGCTGGGAGGAGATGCTCCCCGGGCGCGGCTGGAATCACTACCGGTCGAGCGCCGTCGTCGCCCGGGAGCCGCCGGGGCCGGCTCTCCCGACGGGCGCGTTCCAGCGCGCGCGCGTGGCGGTCGAGAACTGCGCGTTCTCCGACCCGTCCATCGTGACGGTGCATTTCGATCCGCACCAGCCGCTCGAGGGCCGGCGCATGCTCGTCGAGATCAAGGTGCTGGGGCTGCATTACCTGTGCTCCGTGGTGGTGGGTGCGGTGCGCGAGGAGGCGGGGGCGGAGCGAACGCTCTTCGCGTTCCGGTACGACACGGTGGGCGACCACATCGAGCAGGGAATGGAGTGGTTCGCGGTCGAGAAGGAGCACGCGACGGGGGAGGTCCGGTTCCGCATCGAGTCTCGCTGGCGGCCGGGGCGATTCCCCAACTGGTGGAGCCGCATCGGCTTCGCGCTGCTCTCGCCTCACTACCATCGCGCGTGGCACCACGCGGCGCAGTGGCGTGTCTCCCTCCTCGCTCGTTTCGGCTCGCTCGAGCCGCCGGTCCCGCACGATGGCTTGCTGGTCCACGAGGGGCCCGAGGTGGTCTACGAGGCGATCCGGGGCGCGCGGGACACTCGCGCCAGGCGCCGATGAGTGGCGGCCCCGGGCAATAGCGCGGCCTGCCGAATGCTCGCCGACGGAGCGGTTCCCTGGTCCAGCGGGGGCGGAGGAGGCCGTGAAGCTCGTGGTCTTCGGCCTGACGGTGAGTTCGTCCTGGGGAAACGGCCACGCCACGCTGTGGCGGGCGCTGTGGCGTGCGCTCGCGCGGCGCGGCCATCGCATCGTCTTTTTCGAGCGGGATGTCCCGTACTATGCCGCCCACCGGGATCTGACGGAGCTCGCCGGAGGCGAGTTGCGGCTGTACCCGACGTGGGAGCAGGTGGTGGCGCTCGCGCGACGAGAGCTGGCGGACGCGGACGTCGCGATGGTGACGTCGTATTGCCCGGACGGCGTCGCGGCGGCCGAGCTGCTGCTGTCCACGGCGCCGGGCTGGCGCGTGTTCTACGACATGGACACGCCGGTCACGCTGGATGCGCTGCGTCGAGGCGAGCGGGTGGCGTACATCGGCCCAGACGGCCTGCGCGACTTCGACCTGGTGCTGAGCTTCACGGGTGGGGAGGCGCTCGACGAGCTGCGCACGCGCCTGGGCGCGCGGCGTGTCGCGCCGCTGTACGGGAGCGTGGATCCGGACGTGCACCGCCCGGTACCGCGGGATCCGCGCTACGCGGCCGACCTCTCGTACCTCGGCACGTACGCGGCCGACCGGCAGGAGGCGCTGGAGCGGCTATTCGTCGAGCCGGCGCGCCGGCTGCCCGCAAGGCGCTTCCTGGTGGGTGGATCACTGTATCCGCAGGACTTCCCGTGGATGCCGAACATCCACTTCGTGCACCATGTGCCGCCGCCGGAGCATCCGGCATTCTATTGCTCCTCGAGGTTGACCTTGAACGTGACGCGGCGCGCGATGGCGGAGATGGGGTACTGCCCTTCCGGGCGCTTGTTCGAGGCTGCCGCGTGCGGCGTCCCGGTCGTGACCGACGAGTGGCGTGGCCTGGACCGCTTCTTCACGCCCGGCTCGGAGATCCTGGTGGCGCGCTCGGCGGGCGACGTGATGGACGCGCTCGACCTCGATGCGTCCGAGCTGGCGGGCATCGCGCGGCGCGCACGGGAGCGTGCGCTCGACGAGCACACCGCCGAGCGCCGCGTGGACGAGCTGATGGCGGCGCTGGACGGGGTGGCGGCTGGCGGGTCCCCTCCGGGCCCTGCGGGCCGCAGCGGGTCTCCGGGGGTGTGAGGTGTGGGGCATCGTTCCCGCCGCGGGCGCCGGGAGCCGCATCCAGCCCCTGGCGTTCTCCAAAGAGCTGTTGCCGGTCGGTAGCCGCAGGGACGGCGACGTAGAGCGCCCGCGTGCGGTGAGCGAGTATCTGATCGAGCGCATGATTCTCGCCGGCGCGGACAGGATCTGCATCGTGATCTCAGCCGGCAAGTCGGACATCCTCGAGTACTACGGCGCGAGCGTGGAGGGCGCGCACATTTGCTACGCCGTGCAGCCGCGGCCCGCGGGATTGTGCGATGCAATCTTCCGCGCGGTGCCCTTCATCCACGAGAGCGAGTCCGTCATCGTGGGCCTGCCCGACACGATCTGGTTCCCGGCAGACGCCTTGCGTGCGCTCCCGCACGACGTGCTCGCGTTTCTCCTCTTCCCGGTCGCGCGGCCCGAGTTCTTCGACGCGGTCATCACGGATGCGACCGGGTCGGTACAGGAGATCCAGGTAAAGCAGCCGAGCCCCTCCACGAAGTGGGTCTGGGGGGCGTTCCGGATGCCGGGCACCGTACTGCACGAGCTGCACGCGCTCTGGCGAAGCCGCGGGTCGAGCGACGAGTACGTCGGCACCCTGGTCAACGCATACCTGGCAGCTGGAGGGGTGGCACGGGGAGTGCGCGCAGGCACCTCCTACGTGGATGTGGGGACGCTCGACGGCTACCGCGAGGCCATCAAGCTCCTCGGACAGGAGCATGAGCACACGCGCTCATCAGCCGGCGTGACACGGACGCGGACGCGGCGCGCGACGACGGCGGAGCGAGAGCCGGCAGCACCGGGAGGCGAGGGGCGCGGCAGCGGCTGAAGGCATCACGACGACGTGTCTCAACACCAGGTGAGACAGGTCGTTCATCGTCGACGACTTGTCGCGCGGCGCCGCGAGACGAGGCGCTGCGGCGGCGTGCCCACAACGCGTGCGTTGTTCAGGAGACACGTGTGGCATCGCATCCCCGCCCGATGCCGCGTGGAGCCGTTGCCGCACGGGCGCCGCTGCAGCCGATCGGCGCGCGGGCGGCGCCTCGCAGAAACCGGCTGCACGGCCCCATCGTCCGATCGCACCATGGGGCGTATGTCTGCATGATCGTGTCACATACGGCGTCCGCGTCGGTGCGGCATGCACGCACAGGACCACCTTCCGTTGAGCGCGCGTCGAGCTCGCCGCCCACATGCCCGAACCAGCGGTCGACCGTGCACGGACCACGGGATCGCGCTCTGGCCTGCGCTTTGCAAACCCGCCGCGGCGTCCCGTAGACGGTGCTTTGACCGGACTCCCCTTCGCTCTCCCCGAACAAGAACCGCGTCTGGCACGAGGAGGTGCCATGTACCATCGAACGATGCGGTTGCGAGTCGTCCTGGCGTTGGCGCTGGGGTTCGTCCTGGCAGCGTGCAACGGCGATGATACGATCGTCGGGCCGGAGACCTCGCCGCAGGCCTCGCCGCAGATTCCAGCACCGCAGCCGGTGGTGGCAACCGATCCATATGGCAACACCTACACGATCATCGAGGGCCCGCCGCTCGGGTTTCCGCTCCAGCTCACGAAGCTGATCTCCGTGCAGGGCGGGACGATCAGCCTCCTCGGCCATACGCTCGTGGTGCCGAAGGGGGCGGTGACGAGTCCCACGCTGTTCACGATGCTCGTCGGGCTGAACGGGAAGGTCGAGGTGCACCTGACCGCGCTCGTGCCGACGCTGTTCAACCTCCTCAACATCGGCGAGCAGGGCTTCCGCAAGCCGGTTCGGCTCACGCTCAGCTACGCCCATGCCCGCAACGTGCAGGACCCGAACGATCTCGTGATCGTGTACGTGCCGGGCCTGTTGGGCTACAACAGGGTCGAGCCGCTGCCGACCACCGTCGACACCGTACGGAAGACGGTTACCGCGGAGCTCGACCACTTCTCCAGGTACGCGCTGGCGACGAACTGATGGCCAGCAAGTCCCTCGGGACATCCATCGCACGCCGGTCCGCTCGGCCCACGCGGCTCGTCGACCTGGTCGAGGCCGCGCGCGCCGCCGAGCGGGCCGGCGCGTGGGACCAGGCCCTGGCGCACTACGAGCAGGCGTTCCGCCGGCTCCCGCAGGAGGGCGATGGGGCCCGTGCCGCGGAGCTCCTGCGCTGGATCGCCACGGTGCACCGCGAGCGAGGGGACCTCGAGCTCGCGGGCGAGCTGTGTGAGGCGAGTCTCGCGATCGCCGAGGCCAGCGGAGCGCGGGAACACGTCGCTGCGGCGCTCAACTGCCTGGCGTCGGTCGAGTTGGCGGCGGGACGCCTGGAAGCGGCGGAGTCGCTGTACTCCCGTGCCCGTGCGCTCGCCGACGAGCTCGGCGATGTCCGGCTCGGCGCGATGGTCGAGCAGAACCTGGGCACGCTCGCGAACATCCGGGGCGACGTCGGTGGCGCACTCGCCCGCTACACCTCCGCGCTGGAACTCCACCGCCGGCTGGGCGACCTGCGAGCGGCGGCCTGGGCCCTGAACAACATGGGCATGGCACACGTCGACCTGGGCGAGTGGGAGCTCGCCGAGGCGTGCTATGACGAGGCGTTCTCGCTGGGCGACCGGCTGCACGACACCGCGTTGCTCGGCCTGCTCGAGCTGAACCGGGCCGAGCTGCACTTGCGGCGGGGACGCTTCGACCGGGCTCGCGAGTCGTGCGACCGCGCGTTCGAGATTCACAGCCGCCTGCGCTCGCAGTCGGGGCTGGGCGAGGCGAACAAGCTGTACGGCATTCTGTACCGCGAGACAGGCAAGCCTGCACTGGCGGACGTCCATCTCTCGCAGGCGATCACGCTCGCCCAGCGGTGCCAGGACCGGCTGCTGGAGGCCGAGTCGCTCAGGGAGTACGCGCTCGTCCACCTGGCGGAGCAGCGCAATCGCGAGGCGCTGGAGTGCCTGAACCGCGCGCACGCGCTCTTCCGCGAGCTGGGGGCGCGGCGCGAGTTGCTGGACCTCGAGCGGCGGCTGGATCGCCTCGAGGAGACGTATCTGCGCGTCGTGCAGGCATGGGGCGAGTCCATCGAATCCAAGGACCGGTACACGGCGGGTCACTGCCAGCGCGTGGCCGACTACGCAACGATGCTCGCGATGGCGATCGGCTTCGAGGGACGCGACCTGACCTGGCTGCGCATGGGCGCGTTCCTCCACGACGTCGGCAAGACGGCCGTGCCGCCCGAGGTGCTGAACAAGCCGGGTGCGCTCACGGATGAGGAATGGGAGCTGATGCGGCAGCACCCGGTCGTGGGAGACGAGATCGTCTCCGAGCTGAACTTCCCGTGGGACATCCGGCCCATCGTGCGCAACCACCACGAGCGGTGGGATGGCGGCGGCTATCCGGATGGACTGCGCGGGGAGGAGATCCCGCTCACCGCGCGCATCCTTTGTGTGGCCGACGTCTTTGACGCCCTGACGACCGCACGCAGTTACCGGCCGGCGATGGGGCGGGAGGAAGCCCTGGCCATCATGGAGCGGGACGCAGGCAAGATCTTCGACCCGCAACTGTTCCGGATCTTCCGGACGCTGGTGGAGGCGGCGCCGACGCGCGGGCCGCGACGCCCACGAGAGGTGCAGTTGATCGGCGTATGAGAGGGGCTCGCCTGCTCCGGGCGCGGGTACCATCTCGCGTCGCGTTCCCGAATGAAGGAGGGGAGCCCCGTGTGTGGGAGGTACACGCTCACGAGCACGCCGGAGGAGCTCACGGCGGAGTTCGGCCTGGCCGCGGTGCCGGGCGAGTATCGGCCGCGCTACAACATCGCGCCGGGCCAGCCGGTGGCCGTGCTGCTGGCGGGCGAGGACGGGCCGCAGTTCCGCTTCCTGCGCTGGGGGCTGGTGCCCTTCTGGGCGGACGATCCGGCCATCGGCCACCGGGTGATCAACGCGCGGGCGGAGGGACTGGCCACGCGGCCCGCCTTCCGGCGGCCGTTCGAGCGGCGGCGGTGCCTCGTCCTGGCCGATGGCTTCTACGAGTGGCGGCGCGATCCGGGGGGAAAGACGCCGATGCTGGTGCGGCTCGCGAGCCGTCGGCCGTTCGCGCTGGCGGGGCTCTGGGATCGCTGGGTTCCCCGGGATGGCGGCGAGCCGCTCGACTCGTGCACCATCGTGACCACGGAGGCCAGCCCGTTCCTGCGGCCGATCCACGACCGCATGCCGGTCATCCTGGATCGTGGCGAGCGCGAGGAGTGGTTGAGGAGCGACACGTCCCCGGAACGGCTGCGGGAGCTGCTGCGGCCGTACGGGGGCGAGCTCGAGGCCTACGAGGTTTCACGCCTGGTCAATTCGCCGGCGAACGACGTGCCGGCGTGCGTCGAGCCGGTCTAGCACAAGCGCGCGGGCGTTCCGGGGCGCCGCCGCGCCGACCGGTTCAGCGGGCAGCGGCCGTCGAGACACGCGGGCGGCCGGCTGCGTGCCGGTACGCGAGACTCCGTCGCGGATGCTTCCAATGCTGAGCGACTTCGAGAACGCGCGCTTCCTGTTGGTCGACGACGAGGAGCCCAATCTGCGGCTGCTCGAGCGGATCCTGGAACGTGCCGGCTACACGCAGTACAAGAGCACGACGGACCCGCGTGATGCGCTGCCGATCTTCCTCGAGTTCGAGCCGGACCTCGTGCTGCTCGACCTGCACATGCCGCACCTCGACGGCTTCGCCATCATGGACGAGCTGCGGCACCGCATGCCCGGAGGCGCGCACGTCCCCGTCCTGGTCCTGACCGGAGATGTCAGCCCGGACGTTCGCAGGCGGGCGCTGGCGTGCGGCGCGAGGGATTTCCTGACCAAGCCGTTCGATGTGGCCGAGGTGCTGCTGCGGATCAAGAACCTGCTGGAGATGCGGTTCTTGCAGCTTCAGCTCCAACGCCAGAACGAGTTGCTCGAGCAGCGGGTGCAGGAGCGGACGCGTGAGCTCGAAGGGGCGCGGATCGAGATCCTGGAGCGGCTGGCCCGGGCCGCCGAATACCGGGACGACAGCACCGGCCAGCACACGCAGCGCGTGGGACGGATTTCCGCGCTCGTCGCCCGCTCGCTCGGGCTGCCGGCGCCGCAGGTGGACCTGATCCGCCGGGCGGCGCCGCTGCACGACGTGGGCAAGATCGGCATCCCGGACTCGATCCTGCTGCGGCCGGGCCAGTTGGGGGAGCGTGAGTTCGAGGTGATGCGGACGCACACGTACATCGGCGCCCGCATCCTCTCGGGCAGCCGCTTCCCCCTCCTCGAGGTGGCAGCGACGATCGCGCTCACACACCACGAGCGGTGGGACGGCACCGGCTACCCGAAGGGGTTGAGGGGCGAGTCGATCCCTCTGGTCGGCCGGATCGTGGCTGTGGCGGACGTCTTCGATGCGCTCACGCACGACAGGCCCTACAAGGCGGCGTGGCCGGTGGAGGATGCACTTGCGGAAATCGAGCGCCAGGCCGGACGCCAGTTCGACCCACAGGTCGTGGAGGCGTTCCTCGACACGCTGCGCCGGATGGGGTTCTGGGGGGCGGAGCCCGGGAGGCTGCGGGCGTTCCGTAGCGCCGGCCGGGGGAACGAACGTTGCAATTACGAGCGATGAGGCGGCGACGGGCGCCGCGTCCCGATGGGGCGCGGCGCCCGTCCTCGATGGGGGACCCGGGCGCGGAGGGACGGATGGCGGAACCCAGGATGCAGTCGGAAGCGAGCCTGGTCGCCGAACTGAACGACCTGCTCCAGCTCGATCACGACGCCGTGCAGGCGTACAGCATCGCGATCGATTGCGTGAGCGAGGAGCGCCTGCGTGAGCGGCTGATGGCTTTCCGTGCGGATCACGAGCGGCACATCGAGGAGCTGACGTCCCTGATCCGCGCACATGGTGGGATCCCCCTGGAGATCGCGCACATCCCCACGGGGATGTTCAAGTCCGCCGTGCAGCGGGCGGGGGCCGCGCGTGGGGATCGCGCGTTGCTGCTGGCGTTCAAGGCGAACGAGCGGCAGGTTCGGGACAAGTACCGCAGGCACGCGGACCGCGACCATCCGCCGGACATCAAGGCCGTGCTGGCGCGCGCGGCGATGGACGAGGAACGGCACTACGCCTGGGCGCTCGAGGTGCTGGACGAGATGTGCGCCGGCACGGACACCGTGATCGGGCGGATCGAGGCCGGCTTCGAACGAGGACACAAGGCGGTTGCCGACGCGGTCGAGAACGTCGAGCGGGGCGTCATGGAGCGCGTGGAGGGGGCGAGGCGCAGCGTCATGGAGGCGCCGGCGCGCCTGCGCTCGGCAGCGGGCGACCGGCTTGAGCAGGCGTCCGGGGCCGTCGATCGGGTCGGCGACTGGGCCGGCGAGCGCGGAGGCGTGATCGGGCGGGTGGGCCCGGTCGCACACGGCGTGGCGGGCGGCCTCGACCGGGCGGCCAGCTACGTGCGCACCCGCGACTTCGCGACGATGCGCCGCGACATCGAGCGCGGTGTGGATCGGCACCCGCTCCGTGCCGCTCTCATCGCCCTCGGCATCGGCTTCCTGTTCGGCCGGATCGTTCGGTAGCGCGGCAGGACGGGCCTGATGCCCGGACGGGCTCAGGCGTCGATGGGCTCGCCCAGGTCCGCGGGCGTGTGGCCCTGGAGAATCGCCGCGATGACCGACCGGGCGTACGACTCGGATTGCTGCTCGCGGTCCGAGCCGCGGATGTGGGCGAGCACGAGACGCTCGCCGTTCGCGCACTCCAGCCCCACGTAGGCCGACGGGAAGATCTCCGGCGTACCGAACATCGATTCCGCCTCGTGCGGCACGCCGGCGACGCCGAGCCGGGCGTCCCCGCTGTCGAGGGCGGCACGAATGCGCTCCCAGGTATCGTCGAGGGGGAAGCGCGTCGCGGCGAGCATCGTGGGCAATCCGCTGATCAGCAGCGCCACGTCGAGCTCGACTTCCCGTTCGGCCTCCCGTACGCGGTAGGTGTAGATCACCGGGAAGGGCCCGGCGAGGAACACAGGGATGGCCGACGAGTCCATGGCGACTCCAGACTGCAGTCGTGCGGGCGACGGCGCGCCTATCGCTGCCGGCCCGCCGCGTCATCTACCCGGCTGCCGACGGGATGGTTTCTCGGCGGTGACGCTGCCGCGTTCCCGGACGGGCTTCAAATGAGCTTCAGGATCCTCCGCAGCAGGCCGAGGAACCGTGCCGCCTCGCGGGCACGGCCATGCGGCCCCAACCCGCGCTCCGCCCCGCCCGAATGGGCGAACAGCGCCGTGATCGTGCACGCGACGCAGCGCTGGGCGGGGATCGCCCGGGCGAGACGGAGCGTCTCGGTGTAGGGCACGAGGCGGTCCTCCTTCCCGTGGGCGAGCAGCGTGCGATACGGCACGCGCGGCAGGAAGGGAGCGGGGTCCAGGAGCGGATCGGCGCGCAGCGCCGCGGCCGCGAGCTCCATTGCCAGCTCGCGCGCGCGCTCGGGATGAGGGACGGGGCGTCCCGCGGGCGCAGCGAAGAGATCGAAGATCTCCCGCTGCGGCGCGGGCAAGCCGGCGCGGAGCCGGGCCTTGAGCGGATCGTACGCCGGGTCCCAGGCCGAGACTCCGCGTCGTCCGGCCTCGCGCGCCAGCTCCTCGAGGGCCTTCGCCAGCGCGCCGTAGCCGCCGAACCCCGGCACCCGCGTCACGTAGTTGGCCCCCATGATCCAGCGGCCGTAGGGGTCCGGCTCGCTGTATCGCACCACCCCGTCGAGCTCGTACTCTCCGGCGATGCCGAAGCGGAAGAGGTTGAAGAGGTCGCAGTAGCCGCCCCATGCCGCGACCCCGCGCACGGCGCCCTCCAGGGCGGGGTCGGTCGCGGCGACCAGCGCCTGGGTCGCGCCGAACGAGAAGCCCAGGACGCCGGTCCTCCCCTCCGCCGCATCCGGGCGCGCGCGCAGCACGTGGATCGCCGCATGGATGGTTTCCGCCGTCAGCGCGGGCGCCACGCGGAGCCGCCTCCACTCGGGGATGTCCGGGACGAGGACGAGCGCGCCGCTTGCCGCGACCGCACGGGCGAACCGTTCCAGCGAGGGGTGCCGGCGGCCGCGGTAGGCGAGGCCGTGGAGGACGATCCACGCCGGCAGCGGCTCGCGCCAGTGCACGGGGCGATACAGCGTGGCCGGAAGCTGCTCCTCCCCCCGCCGGTACGTGATCTCGATCTCCTCGACGGCCCGAGGGCGCGGACGGAGATACTGCCGCAGAAAACGGATGGTGCTCGCCATGCAATGCCAAGCTATTCGGCCCCGGGCCGGCCGGTCCAGTCTTGCATCCGGCTTCGGCCGGGCCGCATACTCGCCGCGTGCACACACCGAGCCAGGGGCCTCCGCCCTCTGCCCGGCCCGGCCACGGCCGGCGCCGATTCATTCGCGAGATGGCCGGGGCGGCTGCGGCCGCTGCACTCCCGGCCGTCCTGCGGGCCGGGCCCGCCGCCGGCGCCGCCGGGCCACCTCTTGCCGGTGGCCAGGAGGACGAGGCGTACTGGCGCCGGGTCCGCGACCGGTTCCTCATCCCGGCGGGCCGCATTTACCTCAACGTCGGCACGCTCGGGCCGCAGCCCCTGCCGGTGGTCGAAGCCGTTGAGCGTTGCACCCGCCAGGTCGCGGAGACGTACCCGCCGGGCGTGGCCTGGGATCGCCTCAAGAGCAGACTCGGGCAGCTGCTGGACGGCGATCCGGACGGCTTCGTCTTCCCGCGCAACACCACCGAGGCCATGAGCTGGGTCGCGAACGGTCTCGAGCTCGCAGCGGGCGACGAGGTGCTCACGACCGACCACGAGCACATCGGCGGACTCTGCTGCTGGCAGGCGCTCGCCGCGCGACGCGGCATCCGGCTCCGCGTCGTGCAGCTCCCGGCGACCGACGGCAATCCCGAGGAGGTCATCCGCCGTGTGCGCGCGGCGCTGTCTCCGCGCACGCGCGTCCTCTCCATCTCCCACGTGCTGTTCACCAACGGCGCGATCATGCCGATCCGGGAGCTGGTCGCGCTGTGCCGGGGCCGCGGGATCATCTCGGTCGTGGACGGCGCCCACCCGCCCGGCCTCATCCGCCTGAGCCTGCGCACCCTCGACCCCGACTTCTACGCGTCCTCGCTCCACAAATGGCTGCTCGCGCCGCAGGGCACCGGCCTGCTCTACATTCCGGAGGACTGGCGGACCCGTCTCTGGCCGACGGTCGTTTCTGGCGAGTGGGATGACCTCTCTCTCGGCGCGCACCGGCTGAACCACATCGGCACCATCGATGAGTCCCGCCTCGCCGGCCTCGAGGCGGCCCTCGACTTCCACGAGGCCATCGGCCCCGATCGTGTCGAGCGAAGGATCCGCGCCCTGCGGCGCCGGCTCGCGGAGCGCCTCGCGGCGCTCCCGCACGTGCGCATCACCTCGCCGGCCCGTGACTCCCAGGTCGCAGGAATGGTCTCGTTCCGTATCGAGGGCGTGGACGCGCTCGAGGCCCAGCGCCGGCTGGCCCAGGACGCCAACGTGCGGAGCCGCGTGATCGGCGAGTACGGATACGGTTGGCTGCGGCTCTCGCCGCACATCTACAACACCCCCGAAGAACTGGACCGGGTCGTGGATCTGCTCGCCGCCATGCGCTAGGCCGGCGTGCACTCTTTCCCAGGCGTGGAGGACGGCTCCCATGCGGCAGAATCTTCGCTTGAGCACGGCTTTCTCGATCCTTGCCGCACTGGCGACGCTTCCGCTGCCGGATCGGGCGGGGGCCCAGGGCGTGCCGCCGCCTCGCTGGACGGCCGACCTGCAAGCGGGCGTCCTGCTTCCTACGTGGCTCTATGACGAGTGGGTGACGACGTTCGTCAACGACACGATCGCGCTCAGGACGGCGTACAGCGAGAGGATTCGGATGGCGCCGCTCGTGAACGCGGTCCTCCGCTACAAGCCCCAGTCCGACTTCGGCGGCCTCCTCAGCATCCAGTTCGCATCTGCCGCAACGCGCGCCAGGTATTCCGGCGGAGCCGCCGGCAGGGAAAGCATCGACCGGCGCGTGCGCATCTGGACCTTCGGGGCGGGGCTGTCCGTTCGCCTCGGTGAATGGGCCGACGGCGGAGGGAGCTTCGAGTACCTCCTCGGCCCCGTGCTGGTCCGTCACACCCTCGACCTCTCGAACGGCCACCGGGACGTGTTCGCGCACGAGTTCGGCGCGCCGGCGGACGCGGAACTCAGGTGGACGAGCCGGAGCTGGACGGGGTGGGGTCTGATGATGGGCGCGAGCACCCGCTTCCCGCTCGCGGGGGATCTGGGCCTGCGCCTGACCCTGCACAACATCGTGCTTCGGGTCGCCGTGCACCAGATGGCCACGCAGGAGGCGGAGGACGTGTTCCGGCTCGCGGGCCGTCTGGCCGTGTTCAACTACCGTCCGTACACGTCGTACTACCCCTCGGTCCGGATAGGCCTCGATTACGTGCTCAGCCGGATGTCGCCGCGGCTCGATCCCCTGGCCGCCTTGCCGCCGCCGCCCGGGCCGGCGCCGGCGAGCAATGAGACCCAGGAGGCGCGCGCCATGCTTGCGCGGGGCGACACGGCGGGGGCCATCGCTGCGTTGCGCGAGCGCATCCGGGGTGCGCCGGATGACGCATCGGCCTGGCGCGATCTTGCCCTGTTGCTCGCAGCCGATGCGGAGCGCAACCCCGTCGTCCGCGCGGAGGCGTGGACGGTCCTGCAGCGCGCGGTCGCGCTGAACCCCGATGACGGAGAGGTGCTCGCCGCGTACGGCCGGATCCGATCGCTGCTGCAGCGCGGCGGGACGCCGGCCGCGCCACGGCTCTCCGTGTCGGAGATCGCCGTCCAGGCCGACACGGCAGGCAGCGTTTTCGTCTCATTGAGCATCGCCGGTTTCCCGAGGGACGAGGACGGGCGGGTACGCTACCGCGTGCAGGTGGATGTGATCGATGGAGCCGGCGAGGTGGTTCCGCTGCGCGTCGCCGATGGCCTCGACAACGTGGAAGCGCCGCGGCTGACGCTGGAGCGGGAGGCAGATGAGCCGTCCGCCTCGGAGCGCATCGAGCTGCGCCTGGCGCGCGTGCGGCCGGGCGCCCACACGCTGCGGGTCAGCGTCACGAGCCTCGTCTCCGGCAAGGTGGCGACGCGCGTGGCCGGGTTCGAGCTCCGCTGAGTGGCCCGGCGGACCACCCGCCGGGCCGAGCCAGGGGCCGGTGTGACGAACCGGCTGCCTGGACGAGCGCGGGCGCTCGTCCGGGCGGCCGGTTCCTGGCGCAGCTCAGTACTTCGCCAGCTCGCGGATCGCGGCGAGCACGTCCTCGGCGCCGGGGAGGATGACGTCCTCGAGCTGCGGCGAGTACGCGACCCAGGTGTCGAGCGAGGCCACCCGCTTCACCGGGCCGTCCAGCCACTCGAAGAGCTCATCTGCGATCCGCGCCGCGATCTCGGAGCCGATCCCCCAGGACAACGCGTCCTCGTGCGCGACGATGACCTTGTTGGTCTTGCGCACCGAGGCGGCGATCGTCTCCATGTCCAGAGGGTTCAGCGAGCGGAGGTCGATGACCTCCACGCTGAGCCCATCCTCCTCTTCCGCGATCTTGGCCGCATCCAGCGAGCGCTTGACCACGGCGCCGCAGGTGACCACGGTGATCTCCGTTCCCTCGCGCACGACCTTGGCCTTTCCGAACGGGATCATGAAGTTCGGTCCCGGATAACGGCCCTTGTTGTACACCTGGCGGTAGAGGTGCTTGTGCTCGAGGAAGATCACCGGGTCGTCGCAGCGGATCGCGGTGCGCAGCAGCCCGTTGGCGTCCAGGGCGGTCGAGGGGAGCACCACGCGTAGCCCGGGGGTGTGCGTGAACAGCGTCTCCCCCGTCTGCGAATGGTAGATGGCGCCGCCCTTCAGATAGCCACCGTAGGCGACGCGGACGACCACGGGTGCGCTCCACGCGTTGGCCGAGCGGTAGCGCATGGTGGCCAGCTCGTTCCGGATCTGCATCATCGCCGGCCAGATGTAGTCGAAGAACTGGATCTCGACCACGGGCTTGAGTCCGCGGGCGGCCATGCCTGCGGCCCGGCCGACGATGTTGGCCTCGGCGAGCGGCGAGTTGAAGACGCGCGTGCTGCCGAACCGGCGCTGGAGGCCGTAGGTCACCTTGAAGACGCCGCCTTTGCCCTTCACCTCGTCCAGCACGCTCTCCCGGCTCGCATCGGCGACGTCCTCGCCGAAGACCACGATGCGCGGATCCCGCTCCATTTCATCCCGGAGGCACGCATTGAGGAGGTCGACCATCGTCGTCTCCTCACCCTCGAAGTGAGGATCGTCCTCCGTGTCGAACCGCTCGCTCGTCGGGTCCACGTCCGGGGAGTAGAGGTAGAGCGTCGCGGTTTCGGGCGCCGGCTGCGGCTGCGCGAGCGCGCGGTCGGCCGCTTCCTGCACCTCCTGGACGATCTTCGCCTCCAGGGCGTCCAGCTCCTCCGGGGTCGCCAGCCCCTCCTCGATCAGGAAGCGGCGGTAGTTCGTGATCGGGTCGCGGCTGGCCTCGAGCGCGCGCTCCGACTCCGGACGGTAAGCCCGCTCGTCATCCGACATGGAGTGCGAGTAGGGGCGGATGACGTGGGCGTGGAGGAGCGCCGGGCCCTTGCGCTCGCGGCAGTAGGCCACCGCGCGGCCCGCCGCCTCATAGCTGGCCAGCACGTCGCAGCCGTCGACCTCCTCGACGTAGAGGTTCGGGAACGACGAGACGAGCTTGCTGATCTTGCCGCCGGGAGTGTTCACCTCGACGGGGACGGAGATCGCGTAGCCGTTGTCCTCGATCACGAAGAGCACCGGCAGGGCGAGATTGCAGGCCGTGCTGAGCGCCTCCCAGAACTCGCCCTCGGACGTCTGCCCCTCGCCCGACGTGCAGAGGACGATCTCGTCCTCCTGGAACGGCTCCATCTGGGCGCGCATCTCCGGTGCGCGGAGCGCGCGCCAGCCGGCTTCGGCGCAGCCGACGGCCTGCAGGAACTGCGTGCCGGTCGGCGATGACGTGCTGACGATGTGCAGCCTGCGATTCCCCCAGTGGGCGGGCATCTGCCGTCCGCCGCTCGCCGGGTCGCTCGCGGCGGCGACCGCCTGGAGCAGTTGCTCGTAGGGGGTCACGCCGAGGGCGAGGGTCAGGGCGCGGTCGCGGTAGTAGAGGTAGAACCAGTCGGATCCCGGGCGCAGGTGTGGCGCGAGGGCGACCTGCACCGCCTCGTGGCCGGCGCCGGAGATCTGGAAGAAGATGCGGTTCTGGCGCTTGAGCTGGATCTCCTTGTCGTCGACACGCCGCGCCGTGAACATCGTCGCGTAGAAGCCGACGAGCGTGTCGCGGTCCAAACCAGCGTGGCGCTGGGTCGGCCGGGTTCTCGCCTTCGTCGCCATGGTCCTCCACGGTCGTTGGCCGCCGCAGAGGGCGGGCGCGGCTCGTGGCCACGCGGGGGGCGACGGCCTCACACCCGTGCGGCCGCGGCGGCCGGGATCGGAAAAAGGGGTTTCCTGCGCTTATTATACCCGTTCGCCCCTGCCGGGGCCACCCCGGGGGCGTGGTCGAAGCTCTGGATCCCGCGGCCACGACGAGAGCCCCGGGCGGGCGTTCGGGCGCCAGTTTACACAGCCGATCCGGCGGTGGTATCTTTGAGGTGCCCCCCGGAACGACCCCTCAGGACGATGCCGGTTTCGACTCGAGCTCTGATCCTCCTGCGGCTGGTCGGGGAAACGTTGCGCCATCCGGGCCTGTATGGGCCGGCGCTCCGGGCGGCGTGGCGCTTCAGGGCTCGGGGTTGGCACCGGCGCCCGCCGTTCCTACCGCTTCCCCCTGGCGAGTACCTGCTCTGGCGCATGGAGACGGCCTACGGCAGCCCGCACGCCCTGCCGACCGCTCGCGAGCTGCGCCGGTACCTGCGCTGGGCCGAGCGGATGCGAGACAACCACAAGCCCGGGAAGTTGAGAGAATGGTGAAGAAGATCTTTCTGGTGCTGGTGGTCCTCGGTGCCGCAATGATGACGGTGCCCGCGCTCCGCGCGTGGGCGCGGCCGCATCTGGAGCCTGCGTTCGGCGACGTCATGAACTGGTGGAGTGCTCACCTGCGGCCGCTGGTGGACCCGGCGCTGCGCTGGTCGGCGACGAACGAGCTCCGCTCCGTGCTGCGGAGTCTGAGGGAGACGTGGCAGATGGGCCAGCCGCTCCCCAATCCCTCGGAATTCCCGGCGTACGTGAGGCAGCGGCATCTCTCCGGCCGGGGAGGGAACGATCCGTGGGGAACGCCCTACTATCTGGTGGTGAAAGAGGACTCGCTGATCGCGGGCTCGGCGGGACCGGACCGCGAGCGAGGGACCGCGGACGACGTGCTGGTCTCCGTCAGGCTCCGGTAGGCGGGAACCGCGGCCGGGCACGGGGAGGGGCGCGCCGCGGAGATCGATGCGGACGATGGGATCACATCACCCGATATCAGATCCGAGCGGTTCCGCGGTGCATCAGGGCGGAATTGCCAGAGGTGAGCCAGGGGCCGGGACGGCGGCCGGTCGGCAGCGCCGGCGGCCGTTCGGCCGCGCGCTGTACGTTGCGTTCCTCCTCGCCTTCGTCGCCCTCGCCCTGTGGCTCGCGACGATCGAGATCGAGGGCGCGCTCGCCGATTTCGTGCTCCGGTTCGGGTACATCGGCTACCTCGGCGCCGCCTGCATCGCGGGAATCAACGTCATCGTTCCGACCACGCACCTCATCTTCACCACTCCGCTGTTGAATGCGGGACTGGACCCCTGGGGCATGGTCGCCTGCGGTGCGGCGGGAGCGACGCTCGCGGACGCCATCGGCTACGCGCTCGGCTCCAGCGGGCGGCAGGCGCTGTCGGAGCGCTACGCCGGCATCGCGGACCGGCTGGCCAGCGCGGTGCGCCGTCGGCCGCGGCTAGCGCCCGCGCTCCTGTTCCTGTGGGCCGCCTTCGCGCCACTGCCGAACGAGATCCTCGTGATTCCCGCGGGCATCCTCGGTTACGGCCTCGGCCGCACGACGCTCCTCACGTTCAGCGGGAACATCGTCTTCAACACAATGGCCATCGTGCTCGGCCTGTCCGTGGTCTAGTGCTGCGGGTCGGATTGACGGGGAACATCGCGAGCGGGAAGTCCACCGTGGCGCGAGTGTGGGAACGGCTGGGCGCGCGCATCATCGATGCCGATGAGCTGGCGCGGCGGGCGGTCGAGCCGGGCTCTCCGGCGCTGAGCCGGATCGCGCGCGAATTCGGGCCGGGCGTGCTCGAGCCGGGCGGCGGCCTGGACCGTGCAGCGCTGCGCGACCTCGTGTTCCGGGACGAGGGGGCGCGGCGGCGGCTGGAGGCCATCGTCCACCCGGAAGTGGCGCGCCTCCGGGCAGAGGAAGAGCGGAAGCTGGAGCGGGAGGGGGTCGCCATCGTCGTGAACGACATTCCGCTTCTTTTCGAGGCCGGGCTGGAAGATCAGTTCGACGTGGTGGTCCTGGTCGATGCGCCCGAGGAGGTGCGTCTGGAACGGCTGGTTCGGGATCGCGGCCTGACGCCTGATGAAGCGCGGCGGATGATCGAAGCGCAGATGCCGGCGGAGCCCAAGCGGCGCCGCGCCGACGTGGTGATCGACAACGCCGGCACGCTGGAAGAGCTGGAGGCATGCGCGGAGCGCGTATGGCGGGATCTGCTACGGCGCGCGTCCGCGTAGACATGCATCTGCACACGGCCGGGTCGTACGATTGCCTGAGCGACCCGGAGGAGGTGCTGCGGGTCGCCCTCGATCGCGGGCTCCAGTGGATCTGCGTGACCGATCACAACGACATCGCGATCTC
The DNA here is from genome assembly GCA_036563975.1 of Longimicrobiales bacterium. Taxonomy (GTDB): domain Bacteria; phylum Gemmatimonadota; class Gemmatimonadetes; order Longimicrobiales; family RSA9; genus RSA9. The sequence goes on from DATCLK010000071.1 coordinate 32,144, forward strand.
GCTCGAGTTGAAGCGGCGCTACCCGGCCCATGTCATCGTGGGTGAGGAGGTCAGGACGGCCGAGGGGGTGGACATCATCGGCCTGTTCCTGAGCGAGCGGATCGAAAAGGGCACGCCGGCGCGGGTCGCGTGCGAGCAGATTCGCGCCCAGGGCGGTCTCGTCTACGTGCCCCATCCGTTCGTGGGGGGAAAGGGCGGAGGCGGCCGCATCCTGGCGAGCATCGCCGACATGGTGGACGTGGTGGAGGGCTTCAACGCGCGCATCCACCTGCAGCGCCTGAACGATCGGGCGGTGGCGTGGGCGCGCGAGCACGGCGTGGCGGTGGGGGCCGGGTCCGACGCCCACACGCTGGCCGAGGTCGGGCGCGCCTTCGTCGAGGTCCCGCCCTTCGAGGACCGACCCGCCGCGTTCCTCGCTGCGGTGCGGCAGGGCCGGTTCCACGGCCGGCTGTCCCCCTGGAGCGTCCACCTCGCCTCGACCTACGCGAAGTTCAGGAAACGGAGGGCGGCAGGGTGATGCGAACGGCTGCGCCACGCCTCGGCCGGCAGAGGTGGGATTCCTTGGACGGCAGCGACCACGGCGTCGCGGCGCGCTTCTGCGGAGGAGGCGCGTGATCGGCGCAGAGATCGTCCCTCGCGAGCGGCGCGAGGCGCTGGAGAACGTGCGAGCGGCGCTCGAGGGCGCCCGACGCGTTGTCCTCACCACGCACATCAACGCGGACGGCGACGGCGCCGGCTGCCAGGTCGCGCTGGCCACCTACCTGGCCGGGCGCGGCGCGCGGGTCGCGCTCATCAATCCGACGCCCTTCCCGGCATTGTACCGGTACCTGGTCCGGGATCCGGAGTGGATCCTGGATGCATCCACGCCGGCCGCGGCCGATGCCATCCGCGAGGCCGACGCGATCGTCGTCCTGGACACGAGCGAGCCCAACCGTCTGGGAAAGCTCGCCCGCGCGATCCGCGGGGACGCCGTCATCGTGATCGATCACCATCCGCCCGGGGAAGCGAACATTCCCGGGGTGGTGCTCCGCGACCCGCAGGCCTGCGCGACTGGCGAGCTGGTCTACGACCTGCTGCTCCTGGCGGGCCTGGAGGAGCCCTGGCCGCCGGAGGTCGTGGAGGGCCTCTACGTCGCCATCGTCACCGACACGGGGTCGTTCCGGTTCGCCAACACGACGCCCCGCGCCCACCTGATCGCCGCGGACCTCATGCGTCGCGGGCTGGACCCCGAGGCGGTCTACCGGCGCATCTTCGCCAACGTCCCGCTGCGGCGGATCCATCTCTTGCGTGCGGCCCTCGAGCGCCTCGAGGTGGACCACGAGCTACCCATCACGTGGATCAGTATCCCGCGCGATGTCGCCGACGCCCTCGGCGCGACATCCGAGGACCTGGACGGCATCGTCGAGCACGCCCGCTCCATCGAAGGGACGGAGGTCGCACTGCTGTTCCGCGAGCTGGCGGACGGCGCCACCAAGGTCTCCTTCCGGTCCGCCGGGGACGTCGATGTGAACGTCCTGGCGCGGCGCTTCGGGGGCGGCGGCCACGTCAAGGCGGCCGGCGCCCTCATCCCGGCGCCGCTCGAGCGCGTTCGCGCGGAGGTGCTGGAGGCCACGCGCGAGGCCGTCCGTTCGCTTGAGCGGGCATCGCAGGGTCGCTAGATTTACCGACGTATGGAGATTCGCTACCGAGCGCCGGATTTCAGCTCACCCCGCTTCAGCGCGGCACCGGATGCGCGCTTCGTCCGCGCGCCCGCCGACGGCGTCCTTCCCGAAGGGTTCTTCTCGACGACAAACCTGCCGACCTACGTCCGGGTGGGCGGAGAGTGGCGGCTGCCCCGGTACCCGCGGATGGATGGCGCCATCGTGCAGGACGAGGACGGATCGCTCCAGGTGCTGGAGGCGCGTTACGTGCGTGCCGGCCAGCCGGTCCTGGTCGGCACCGCCGAGGACGGCAGCGAGGGCATTTACGTGCATGCCACCGGCTTCCTGGACGGCGACGACGACGGCGAAAGCGAGTTCCAATTCATGCGCTCCGAGGTGAGCCGCGAGAAGCCGGTGGACTATGCGCGGCTCGCCGCCTTGCTCAACGCGGAGCGCGAGCGCGGCGGACACATCGTGTGGGTCGTCGGCCCGGCGGTGCTCCACGCGCGCGGCCGCGACGTCCTCGCCTGGTTCATCCGCAACGGGTACGTGAGCGCGCTGCTCGGCGGAAACGCCGTCGCGGTCCACGACATCGAGCAGGCGCTCACCGGCACCACCCTCGGCATGGACCGCACCGGCCGGCCGGTCAGTGGCGGGCACAGCAACCACATGCGCGCCATCAACCGGATCGCAGCCGCGGGGTCGATCGCCGCAGCCGTGGAACAGGGAATCCTGCGCGAGGGCATCATGCATGCGTGTGTCGTGCACGGCGTGCCGTTCGTCCTCGCCGGCTCGATTCGGGACGACGGGCCGCTGCCCGACACGATCACCGATGTGATCCGCGCCCAGGAGCTGATGCGCGAACACGCCCGGCGCGCAACCATGGCCATCATGATCGCCACGGCGCTGCACTCGATCGCCTTCGGCAACATGCTCCCCGCCTACGTCGTCGAAGCGGACGGGTCGCTGCGGCCACTCACGACCGTGGCCGTGGACTCCTCCGAGTTCGTCATCAACAAGCTGAAGGATCGGGGGACGCACCAGGCCTTCGGCGTCATCACCAACGCCCAGGACTTCCTGCACGTGCTGCGTCACTTCGTGGAGCAGGACAGCGCGGCCCGAGCGGAGCGAGCGGTGGTCGCGACGCCCGCCGGTTCCGGCCTGGGTCCCCTCCAGCCCGAGCGAGTCCACGCGTGATGCAGCAGGTCCCGGACAACCTGGCGCGGCCCGAAACGGGCACCCTCCCGGTGCTCCTTGGCGCCATCGCAGACCACATCCCGGTCACCGCGATCGACGAGGTGTGGATCTTCCCGCCTCACCGGGTCGGCAGGGCGGAGAGCGTGGTCGCGGTGGTCTCCGCCTTCGAGGATGGTGGCGACCGCCGGCGCATCTTCACGGCGCGGTGCACGGTCGTGCGCGAGCCCGAGGGGCCCGGCACGGTGCTGCACGAGGTCGCCGAGGAGGGCAGTGCGCCAGCCGAGCGGCTGGGTCGGCTGATCGAAGGGGTCCTGCGGCGGCTGGGCGACGAGTTGCCGACGGCGCCGCCCAGGCAGGTGCGGGTGGGTGGGGATGCGGCGCGTTGGGAGGCGGTGCTGGCGGAGCTCGAGGGCGGGGCGGTGGTGTCGGGCTGAGGTTGCGCAGGGGTCGCTTTTTCGCTATCAATAATCATTGTCTGTGAGCAAGCAGCGCCCCGCCAGGGAGGGCTCGGGAATGGCGTTCGTGCATCTGTTCCGCCGCTACCTGCGGGAGCAGGGGTTGCCCGTCACGCAGCAGCGGGAGGCGATCGCGGAGGTCGTGTTCTCCTCGCCGGAGCACCTGTCCGTGGAGGAGATCGAGGCAGCCCTGCGGCAACGGGGTGAGCGGATCGGGAAGGCGACGATCTACCGGACGCTCGAGATGCTGGTCAAGAGCGGGCTGGTGGCGGAGCACGACTTCGGGGAGGGGTTCAAGCGCTACGAGCACCTCTTCGGGCAGATGCCGGTGCACGAGCACCTGATCTGCACGGAGTGCGGCAAGGTGACGGAGATCCAGAGCCTGGAGCTGATGCGGGCGCACGAGGAGGTGGCCAAGCAGCACGGCTTCCAGCCGGCGCGGTACCGGATGGAGGTCTACGGGTTGTGCGCCGAGTGCCAGGCGGCTGGCCGGACGCTGCGCTGGGAGGGGTTGACCTGCCCGATCGAGGCCCTATAATTCCGCCGCTGACTCACCCGGGCGGAAGCAGACAGCGGTCGACCGTACCGTAGGAGACGGTGGCGGGCGTGTGGCGGATGCGGGTCCGGGAGGGGTCGAGACGAGACCCCCCGGGCCCCGTTGTTGTTTCTGACCGGAAGGTCCCTGGCGAATGGCTTTCGCCCCGGGTGGGCGGTGGGCGGCGCTGTGGCGTTCCCCGTGCGGGCTGTACCGGCGCCGGCGTGGCCGGCGGCAGGCCTGGGGGCGCGGGGGCGCCCAGTGGGCCGTCGGGATTCCCTTCAACCCGTCGCGAGAAATGGTATTCACGACCGATCAGTTCGTCCCGACGAAGGTGTTCCTGACGAAGGGGGTGGGCGTACATCGGGAGCGCCTGACCAGCTTCGAGATGGCCCTTCGGGATGCGCAGGTCGCAAAGTTCAATCTGGTTCGCGTGTCGAGCATCTTTCCCCCGGGCTGCCAGGTAGTGGATCGTGAAGAGGGACTGGCGCGCCTGAAGCCGGGGCAGATCGTGTTCGCGGTGCTGTCGGAGGCGTCGACGAACGAGCCGAGCCGGCGTGTGGCGGCCTCGGTCGGTCTGGCGATCCCGAACGATCCGCGGCATTACGGCTACATCTCGGAGCATCATGCGTTCGGCCAGTCCGAGCAGGTGGCCGGCGATTATGCGGAGGATCTGGCAGCGTCGATGCTCGCGACGGTGCTGGGGATCCCGTTCAACCCGGATGAGGCCTGGGCGGTGCGGGAGGAGCAGTGGAAGTTGGGCGGTGAGATCGTGGAGACGGTCAACAGCACGATGGTGGCGGAGGCGCCGGAGGACGGGAGCTGGGTGACCGTGGTCGCCGCGGCCGTCTTCTGCGGCTAGGGCGCATTCGCGCCGGGCACGTCGCTGCGCGGCGCGTGTCGCGCAGCGACGTCCGCCCAGTATCTCCTCTTTCGGCCAGCTGACGTGCGGGGAGGCCGTCCCGTGCCGGGCACGGGACCGGCGCACCGCGCGTGTCGTCGCCGGGGAGACGAGCCGCCCCCGCTGAGGGCGGCGTGGACCTGAAGGGACGCAAGGATGCCGAATCGGCGCGATCCAGGGGCTCCCGGCCGGGGGCCCCTCGTTGCATCGGATACCGCGGATGCGGGAGGAGGCATGCAGGTACCTGAGGCGCTGAGGGGAGCCGGGTGGGAGCTCCCGCACAACTTCCTGGGGCTGGATGAGGCGGCGAGCGACTTCGCGCGCGCGCGGTTCGTGATCCTGCCCGTTCCGTACGAGGCGACCACGAGCTTCGGCGGCGGCGCGCGCAACGGGCCGGCGGCGATCCTCGAAGCCTCGCGCTACATCGAGCTGTACGATCACGAGCTGGACGCGGAGCCCTACACCGCCGGCGTCGCCACGTTGCCCGCGCTCGAGCTGACGGGCGCGGGGCCGGCTGAGGCGGTCGCGGAGTTGCGGGCGGTCTACGATCGGCTCGTGGATGCGGCGGCGGGAAAGCTGGTGATCGTGCTGGGGGGAGAGCACTCGATCACCAGCGCGCCGGTGCTGGCGTGGGCAGACCGGCTGCAGGGGCGGGGGAGCGGGCGAGCGCTCACAGTCCTCCAGATCGACGCGCACACGGACTTGAGGCCGGAGTACGAGGGCAGCCCGTACTCGCACGCGTCGGTCATGCACCGGGTGCACGAGCGCGTCAACATCGTCGCGGTGGGGATCCGCGCGATGACGAAGGAAGAGCGGGAGCTGGTACGGGCGTCGGACCACATCCACGTGTTCTTCGCGGACGATCTCCAGGACGGGACTGCGTGGATCGACGACGTGCTGGCGAAGCTCGGCGACCACGTCTACATCACGTTCGACGTGGACGGGCTGGATCCCTCGCTGGTGCCGGCGACGGGGACCCCGGAGCCCGGCGGGCTCGGCTGGTACCCGGCGCTCGCGCTGCTGCGGCGCGTGTTCCGCGAACGCAACGTCGTGGGGTGTGACGTGGTCGAGCTGGCGCCCATCCCGGGGCAGCCGGCTTCGGATTTCCTCGTCGCCAAGCTCATCTACAAGATGATCGGGTACGCGGCGCTGGAGGGAGGAAAGAACGGCCGCGCTCACGATTGACGCGCCGCGTACCTCCGCAGCAGCGGGTAGAGGTCGAGCGGGTCCTCGATCGGGTGGTCGTCCGGCACGAGCCCGGGCGGGGTGAGGAGGAAAGGCCAGAACTGCCGCCCGCCCAGGGCGCCGTGTGCGCCGATCTGGTCATCGAAGCAGACGCACACGTCACGTTCCGGGTCGTAGGCGCCGATCAGGACGATGTCGCCGGCGTTCTCGAGCTGGACGAGGTGAACGAGCGCGCGCCGTTCGATCGGTCCCGGAGCGTAGGGGCCGAGGGGATCCACGCCGGCGAGCAGCTCGACCTGCCCATCCGGCGTGATCAGCGCGCGTCCCAGTGCACCCTCCACGTGGGCGCCGTCCAGCAGGCGCGTGACGACGAGACCGATCCCCCGATGGGCGACGAGGAAGTAGTAGAGTGCGCGGCGCTCGGGGTCCGCACGGATCTCGTCGAAGGTCAGGGGGCGGTCGGGCTCGGTCCAGTAGAGGTGCGCGAGCGAGGACGAGTAGGTGATCACCAGGCGGTGCGATTCCTCGACGCGCACCGTCTCGGCGACGAGGGGGAAGATGCCGTACTGCTTCCGGAACCAGCGGAGCAGCCGTAGCCCCAACCGGCGCCCGGGCTCCCGGGACGTCGCCGCGACCTCTTCGAGTTCCCGGATCAAGAAGTCGAGCGTCTCGCGCGGGGGGCCGTAGTCGCCGGTCTCCGCGAGGACGTAGACCCCGTGGCGGGCGGCGGCGACGATCGTGTCGCCCAGCGTTTCGCCGTAACGGATCCGGTAGGGCACGGAGGGCGTCTGGCCGTGGTCGCTCAGGATGTAGAGGTCGTACGGCCTGCCCGGGAACCGCCGCAGCATGCGCATGATCTCGGCGATGCGCCGGTCCAGCGCGCGCAGGCCCTTGAACGCGGTGCGCGAGGACGGGCCGAAGTGGTGCGCGAGCTCGTCGTAGGCGTTGTAGGTCGTGTAGATCGCGGGGACGCCGGTATAGATGTCGAGGAGCACGGCGAGCGTCTGGAGTTCGCGCAGGATCACGTTGCTGCCGATGTGCAGGAGCGGCAGGTACCACCAGTAATAGGTGTAACGCCCGCGGAGCTGGCTGATGAATCGATCGCGCTCCTCCCGCAGGTACTCCCAGATGCTGGCCAGCACCATCCGCATGACGCGAAGCGGGTGGAGCAGGAGGAGCAGGAGCAGGCGTGTGCCGCCGAGGTTCTCGAACAGCGTCTGCGGCTCGCGTGCGGCCAGGGTGAACACGGCGCGGGCGGCGCCGCCGTCGAAGAGGTTGACGTAGCTGGATCCGCCTGCGAGCACTCCGTCGTCGGGCAAGCGGCTGCGGATGAGTTGCATGGCCGGCCGCTGCGAGCCGATCACCACCCTGCGCTGCTTTTTCTCGTAGAACCGGAACCCGGGGATCCGGTCCTTCGTCCCGTAGAAGATCGCGGCCTGAGCCGCCGGCGTCGCGCTGGGGAGGCCGGCGGGGAAGCGCCGCAGCGTCCATCCCTCTCGCCGGATCAAGCGCTGCACGTGCGGCATGTATCCGCCCTCGATCGCCCGCACGAGGTCCTCGTGCGCGAGTGCATCGATCTGGATGACGACGAAGCCGCGCCGGCTGTCCTCGCGCCGCGCGCGCCGCTCTGCCGCGAACGGGAGGTACTTGATGCCGTAGTAGAGGCGGTAGAGGGCGCGGCGCAGCCGACGCAGGCGGCCAGCCGGGCGGGATGGCGGCGCGGATGGGTCCGCGCGACGCGCAGGCTCGGCGGCGAGAAGCGGCGTATCCATCACGAGACCAGCTCGGAGAGGTGGCGGAGCAGCACGCGTGGCTCGAGCGGCTTGGCAAAGTAGAGCGTGCAGCCGGCCTCGAAGCAAGCGCGTTGCTCGTTCGCCCCGGCGCGCCCGGTCAGTGCGATGATCGGCGACTGCCGCGTGGCGGGATGCTCCCGCAGGGCACGGCAGACCTCGAGGCCCGGCCGGTCGGGCAGCCCGAGGTCGAGCACGATCGCCGCCGGCGCAGCGTCGGCCGCCGCGATGGCTTCCGCGGCGGTACCGGCCTCCTGTACGCGGTAGCCCGCGTCCTCCAGCAGCAGCCGGAACGCCTGGCGGAGCAGGCGATCATCCTCCACGAGCAGGACGAGGGGACGCGCGCTCACGGCTCCTCGCGGCCGGCGGCGCCGGAAAGCGTGGTGAACGCGCCATCGCGCTCGAGATCCTCGGCGAGCACCTGGCGCCGCAGCAGCGAGGCGTAGACGCCTCCGAGCGCGAGGAGCTCCTCGTGCCGCCCTCGCTCCACGATGCGGCCGCCCTCGAGGACCAGGATCAGGTCGGCGTGCATCACGGCGGTCACGCGGTGGCTGACGATCAGGGCGGTGCGGCCCACGAGCACGCGGCGGAGCCCCGCGAGGATCTCCGTCTCCGTCTGCGTGTCGACCGCGCTGAGTGCGTCATCGAGGACGAGGATGCGCGGGTCGCGGACGAGTGCGCGGGCGAGCGTCGCGCGCTGGCGCTGGCCCCCCGAGAGGTTGACGCCGCGCTCGCCGAGGCGGGTTTGCATCCCGTCCGGGAACAGGGCCAGCGCCTCGTCGAGGCGGGAGATCGCGGCGGCGGCCTCGAGCCGGCCGTCCGGGGGCGCGCCGGGCGGCAAGCCGAGCGCCAGATTCTCCCCGATCGTCTCCGAGAAGAGGAAAGTGTCCTGCGGCACGACGCCCATTGCCGCGCGCAACTGCGCGGGGTCGAGCCGGGTCAACGGCACCCCGTCGAGCAACACCTCGCCGCGGGTCGGGTCGTACTGCCGGGTGAGCAGCGCGATGATGGTGGACTTGCCCGCGCCAGTGGGCCCGACGAGCGCCACGGTCGCGCCGGCCGGAACGCGGAAGGAGATGTGCTGCAGCACGTCGCGCTGCGTACCGGGGTAGCGGAAGCTCACGTCGCGGAACTCGATCTCGCCGCGCACCCGTTCGAGGCGGACCGGCGCGGTCGGCGGCTGCACGGCCGGCCGGGTCCGCATGATCGCGTCGATGCGGCCGAGCGCCGCGGCGCCACGCTGGAAGAGGTTGGTCACCCAGCCGAGCGCGATCATCGGCCACGTCAGCATGGCCAGGTAGAAGCTGAAGGCGACGAAGTCCCCCGCCGAGATCTCGCCCCGAATCGCTTCCCGGCCGCCGACCCAGAACACGACGACGGTTCCCAGGCCGGCCAGGAGGCCGAGGACGGGGTGGTAGAGCCCCGACGTGCGGGCGAGCGCCATGTTCTTCGCCAGGTACTCGGCGTTCAGCTCGTCGAACTCCCGCTCCTGTGCCGCCTCCTGCCGGTACGCGCGGACGATGCGCACGCCGGCGAGGTTCTCCTGGACCATGTTGGACAGCACGCCCAGGTGGTCCTGGATGCGCTCGAAGCGGCGATGGATGGCGCGACCGAAGACGATGACCGCGACCGGGAGCAGCGCAAGCGGGACGAGCGCGAGCGCCGTCAGGCGCGGGCTGATGCGCAGCATGAGCACGAGCGCGAATGCCGCCGTGAACAGCGTGTTCACGAAGTACATGATCCCGGGGCCGATCGCCATGCGCACGGCCTGGGTGTCGTTGGTCGCACGGCTCATGAGGTCTCCGGTCCGGGTCGCGCCGTAGAAGCCGGCGTCCAGGCGAAGGAGATGCTCGAAGAACGCATCCCGGAGATCCGTCTCGATGCGTCGGCTCGCTCCATTGAGCAGCTCGCGCATGCCGTAGCGCGCGGCACCGGCGGCGAGCGCGAACAGGATCACGAGCCCGGCATGGGCGTAGATAACGGTCGGGGTCGTGTCCGGCCGGCCGATCGCATCGATGGCCAGCCCGAGGAGCCTGGGCGCGGCGGCTGCGAAGCCGTTGGCGGCGACGACCAGGAGCAGCCCGAGCAGGATGGCGCCGCGGTACGGGCGGATGTACGGGCGGAGGACACGCAGCAGCTTCATTGCACCAGCGGTTCGGGACCAGGTACGCGGCCCGCGGCCGGCCGGGAGGCCTGCCGGCCGCGGATCCCGGCGCGGCCGGCACCGGCGACGGCATGGGTCGCCCCTTGGTGCGCGTCCGCGTCGGTGCCCGAAGGCCCCGACATGGCATGCAGGTTGCACCGAGGGGGACGTGAGGCGTGCCGGAAGGGCAGGCGTACACGTCGAACTTACCTAACAATAGCGGTTCCGTTCAAGCGCGGAATCCCCCATGGAGGGACACCATGGCCAGGAGAAGAGGTTGGACCGTCCTCGCCGTTTTCTTGCCGTTGGCATTCGCGCCGGCGGCGTGCGGCGATGGTCAGGATGAGCGGGCCGCACTGGAGCAGGAGGAGTTGGACCGGGAGCTCGATCTGGCGCTCCAGGGGGACACCACGCCGGCCACTTTCGCGGACACGGCGGTGAACGCTCCAGCCGACCCCGCGCCGGCCCCCGCCCCTGCGCCTCCGCCGCGCCGCGCCACGCCGCGGCGCTCGCCGCAGCCGAGCCGGCCGGCGCCCGTGCGGGAGGACCCGGCGCCGCGGCCGCGGACCGAAACGTTGTCCGTCCCGGCGGGCACGACGTTCGCCATCCGTCTGGACGAGACGGTGTCGACCGATCGGAACGTTCCGGGTGATCCGTTCACCGCGACGCTGGCGGACCCGATCGTGGCGGCGGATGGCACCGTGCTGATCCCCTCGGGGGCGACGGTGCGTGGCCGCGTGACGGCGGTCGACAAATCCGACCGCGTGGGTGACATGGCGGTGATCAAGCTGGCGTTCGAGTCCATCTCCTTCGCCGGCCGCAGCTATCCGCTGCAGGCGACGGTGGTCGAAGCGAACCCGCAGCGGCGCACGCGCACCACGGCCAAGGAGTCTGCGGCCAAGGTCGCCGTCGGGGCCGCCGCGGGCGCGCTCCTCGGCCAGGTGCTCGGGAAGAACACCGAGTCGACGCTCAAGGGCGCGGCGGTCGGCGCGGCGGCAGGGACGGCGATCGCGATGGGAACGGCGGACGTCGACGCGGTCCTGCCCGCGGGCTCGCGGATGGTGATCCGGCTGGATGCTCCGGTGGAAGTGACGCGGACGACGATGTGAACCGCGCGGGCTGCAGGCCCTGGGCCGTGCCCGGCGGACCGGCGATTATGTGACCGCGCCGGACCGCCGGGCACGGTCGCGTTCAGAACCCGGCGGCCCGCCCGCCGAGGCGTGGGTCGGGGACCCCGACCCACGTGTCCCCCTCGCGGAGGATCGAAGGGGCGTTCCCGATGTAGCTGCTGCGCGGCCGCACGTCGTGCCCCAACCCGCGGAGCGCGTCGACGACGTCCGGCGGCAGGCCGCGCTCCTCGTAGTACAGCACGTCCGGCAGGTGCTGGTGGTGGATGCGCGGCGCGCTCACGGCGGCCGCGAGGCTCATGTCGTGATCCAGCACGTTCGAGAGGACCTGGAACGTGGCCGTGATGATGCGCGGGCCGCCGCGCGCCCCCGTCACGAGCCACGGCCGGCCCCGCTCGTCCAGCACGATCGTCGGCGTCATTGCGGACAGCATCCGCTTGCCCGGGGCGATCGCGTTGGCCTCGCCCTGCACCAGCCCGTAGAGGTTCGGCGAGCCGGGCTTGCTGGTGAAGTCATCCATCTCGTCGTTCAGCAGGAAGCCGGCGCCGGCCACCATGACGGCGGAGCCGAACAGCTCGTTGATCGTGGTGGTCAGCGCGACCGCGTTGCCGGCGGGATCCACGATCGAGAAATGGGTCGTGTGGCTCCCCTCCTCGAAGACGCCGCCCGCGGCGATCGCGCTGGACGGCGTGGCGCGCTCGCGCGAGATGGTGCCTCGCCAGTCCGCGGCGTACCGGGGCGAGAGCAAGCGCGCCAGCGGGATCTCGACGAAGTCCGGATCGCCGAGGTAGTGGTTGCGGTCCGCGAACGCGCGCCGCATCGCCTCCGCGGTGAGATGGAGCGCCGCGGGCGAGCTCCAGCCCATGCGCCCCAGGTCGTATCCCTCGAGGATGTTCGCGATGAGCGCGAGCGTGATGCCGCCGGATGAGGGCGGCGGCATCGAGATCACGCGCCGCCCGCGGTAGGTGAACTGGATCGGCTCGCGCCAGCGCGCGCGGTAGCGGCGCAGGTCCTCGTGCGTGATGATTCCGCCGCCGCGCTGCATCTCCGCCACGATGAGATCCGCCGTCTCGCCCTCGTAGAAGCCGGCCGGCCCGCGCTCCGCGATGCGCTCGAGGGTCGCGGCGAGGTCGGGGTTGCGCCACCGGCTGCCGGGCCGGGGCGGGCGGCCGCCGGGCAGGAGCAGCGCGGCCGAGGCCGGGAAGCGCGAGAGCCGCGCGGAGTCGGCGCGGATAGCGGCGGAGAAGTGCTCGTCGACGATGAACCCCTCACGGGCCAGCCGGATGGCGGGGGCGAGCAGCTCGGCCCACGGCTTCGAGCCGAAGCGTCGGTGCGCCTCCCACAGACCGGCGACGCTCCCGGGTACGCCGGAGGCGAGGTGGCCGGTGATGGAGCGGTCCGTCGGCTCGCCACGCTCGTCGAGGTACATGTCGCGCGTCGCCGCCAGCGGCGCCGTCTCCCGGAAGTCCAGCGCGGCGGTGGTGCCGTCGGCGAGGCGGGTCACCATGAAGCCGCCGCCGCCGATGTTGCCCGCCTCGGGATAGACCACGGCGAGCGCGAACGCGGTCGCGACCGCGGCGTCGATTGCGTTCCCGCCGGCGCGAAGGATCTCGACGCCGACCTCGGTGGCGAGCGGCGCGTCCGTAACCACCATCGCCCGCGGCGCGCGGGCCACCGCCGTGTCGGCCGCGAGCGTCCAGCCAGCCGGCATGGCCACGGCGGCGCCGCCGGTCGCAGGGACGGGTGTGGCCGGCTCGGCGGCAGGGCGGGGCACGCCGCAGGCGGCGAGCCCCGCCACGAATCCGAGCAACGCGATGGGTGAGGGCGTCCTCAGAACCCGATGCGGACGCCGGCGCGGATCTGGGACATTCGCGCGGAGTTGTCCTCCACGCCCTTGCTCTGATGGAAGGTCCAGTAGCGGCCCCATTCGACGAAGAGTGCCTTGTTGGCCGACGGCTTGTATTCGAGTCCCGCCCCGGTCATCAGGGCCAGGTCGGGGTCCCACCGGTTCAACGAAGGCATCCCGTAGAACAGCGCGCCGGCGCCGCCGGTCAGGTACATGCCGAACGCGCCGCCGCCACCCGTCCGGAGGCGGCCGGTGAGCATGGTGGTCACGAGTCGGGCGTTGCCGTCCTCGATCAAGGCGTTGTCGCTCGCCGGGTCCCTGCGCTCGAAGCGAGCGGGCGCGAAAGCGGCCTCAATGCCGAGCGAGAGTGCGTCGCCGATGTTGCGGTGCAGCCCGAGCCCGCCGGAGAAGGCCGAGCCGAAATCCCACGTCGAGCTGCTGGCGGGGTCGTAGATGCGCCCAGGGTTGACGAAGCCGCCGAGCCACCCGGTGACCCAGGTCTTCGGCGCTGCTTGCGGTTGGCCGAACTGCGCGTCCGCCGGCGCCGCGAACGCGACGACGGCCACCGCCGAGAGCATGACTGCTGCCTTCATGGTGCTGCGACTACCTGTACTGCAGGTTGGAAAAGCGGGGAGCTCAGGGACGGATCTCCGCGAGCGCCCGGATCGCGCACGCCGCCAGGGCGCTCGCCCCGCGCGGCAGCACGCGCTCTTCGATATCGAAATTGGGGTGATGATGTTCCCTCGGCTGCGGCAACGCCGCCCCGAGCCAGAAGAAGCAGCCGGGCGCCTCGCGCTGGAGCAGGGCGAAATCCTCGGCGCCCATCATGGGTTCCGCTTCCGCGACCGCGTCCGCCCCGAGCGTCTCCGCGACGGCCGCAGCCGCCAGGTCGGTCATCGCCGCGTCGTTGACGACGGGCGGGTAGCCCGGCCGCAGGTCCAGCGTCCCGCGCCCGCCCAGCGTTTCGGCGACGCTGACCGCGCGTCGCAACTCGCGATGCAGCGTCTCCCGCACGCCGTCCTCGAAGTACCGGATCGTGCCGGCCAGCGTGACGCGGCTCGCGAGCACGTTCTCCGCCACGCCGCCCTCGATCTTCCCGATCGTGAGGACGCCGCTGGCCATGGGCGAGATGCGACGGGCCACGGCGTTCTGGCAGGCCAGCACCACGTGCGCGGCGAGGACCAGCGCGTCCGTCCCTTCGTTCGGGCGCGCGGCGTGCGCGCTCTCGCCCTCGATCGTCGCGTGGAACACGTCCGCGCCGGCCATCATGGGGCCGGCCCGCAGGTAGACCTTGCCCGCGGGCAGGTGGGCGCCCACGTGCAGCCCGAAGACCGCAGCGACGCCCTCCATCGCGCTGTCCTCGATCATCCTCGCCGCGCCGCTCTTGTTCTCCGCGTCCGAGCACTCCTCGGACGGCTGGAACAGGAGCCGCACGGTTCCGGTAGGGAGCTCGCCGCGCTCGCGGGCCTCGGCGAGGAGGCGGGCGGCGCCCACCAGGCAGGCCACGTGCGCGTCGTGCCCGCAGGCGTGCATGACGCCCGGAACCGTCGAGCGGTAGGGCACGTCGTTCGCTTCCTGGATGGGCAGGGCATCCATGTCCGCACGCAGGGCGACGACGGGGCCCGCGCCGTTCTTCAGCTCGGCGACGACGCCGGTCCGGCCGACCTCGCGGCGCACTTCGAACCCGAGCGCGGCCACGCGGCTGGCTGCCACCTCTGCCGTGCGCAGTTCCTGGAAGGCGAGCTCCGGGTGCCGATGCAGGTCGCGGCGCAGCGCCACCAGCTCGTCCTGGAAGCTCTCGGCCCGGTGCAGGAGCGTGCTCATGGGGTCACTGGGTGAGAGGCGGGCTTCCGGGGCGGGGCACGACGCGCGGCCGGCCGGGCCTGCATGCGCCCCGTTCGGTTGCCTGGAACACGCCGAGACGATAAGCTTAGAAACCCGAATCTATTCGCCCACATGCCGTTGTGGCAAGGTCTTAGCTCATGAGCAGAGCTCGCGTGCTGGATCCCCGGCTGACGGAACAGCGCAACCCGCGCAGCGCCCGGATCGACCAGCTCTCGACCATCGAGATCGTGGACCTGATCAACGCCGAGGACCGGATGGTCGCGGAGGCGGTCCACGAGGAGCGCGAAGCGATCGCCCGCTGCATCGACCTCGTCGTTGACAGTTTCCGCAGAGGCGGACGGCTGATCTACGTGGGTGCGGGCACGTCCGGCCGCCTGGGCGTGCTGGACGCCGCCGAGATGCCGCCGACGTACCGCACGGACCCGGAGATGGTGCAGGGCGTCATCGCGGGCGGCTACGCGGCGCTGGTGCGCGCGCAGGAGGGGGCGGAGGACCACCCGGAGGACGGCGCTGCGGCGATGGATGAGCGCGGCGTCGGGCCGAACGACTTCGTGCTGGGGATCGCGACCTCGGGCACCACGCCCTACGTCCACGGCGCGCTGCGCCGCGCGCGGGAGCGTGGCGCGCGCACGGGCTTCCTGCTCTGCACGTACCCGAGCCAGGAGCTTCTCCAGACGCACGATGTGGTCATCGCGCCGCTGGTCGGCCCCGAGGTGATCACGGGGTCCACGCGCATGAAGGCGGGCACGGCCACGAAGATGGTGCTGAACACGATCAGCACCGCGGCCATGGTGAAGCTCGGCAAGGTCTACGGCAACCTGATGGTGGACCTCCAGGTCACCTGCCAGAAGCTGCGGGACCGTGGTCAGCGCATCCTGATGGAGACGCTGGGGATCGATCGTCCCGCCGCGGCGGGGCTGCTCGAAGCATCGGGTGGCCACGTGAAGACGGCGATCGTGATGGGGAAGCTCGGCCTCGATGCGGAGGAGGCGCGCGCCCGCCTGGAGGCGGCTGGCGGCGTGGTCGGCAAGGTCATCGGGGAGCTGGACGTGCCGTGAAGGTCATCGGCATGATGTCGGGCACCTCGCTGGACGGCATCGACGCGGCGCTCGTCGAGCTGGATGGCCGGGGCGAGGCGGATGTCCGGTGGGCCGTGCTCTCCTTCATCACGGTGCCGTACACGCCCGAGCAGCGCGCAGAGATCCACGATGCGATCGTGAAGGGCGGGGCGGCGGAGCTGTGCCTGCTGCACTCCCGGCTGGGCGAGTGGTTCGCGGCTGCCGCACTCGAGGTCTGTCGGGCCGCGGGCGTCGAGCCCTCGGCCGTGGACCTGATCGGTTCGCACGGCCAGACGGTGTGGCACATCCCGCCGCACGAAGGCCGGCGAGGCGCCACGCTCCAGCTCGGCTGCCCGGCAACCATCGCGGAGCGCACCGGCATCCCGGTGGTGAGCGATTTCCGCAGCCGTGACATCGCGGCGGGTGGCGAGGGCGCGCCCCTGGTCCCCTGGGTGGACCGGCTGCTGTTCGCGGCGCCCGGGCGGCGGCGCGCGCTGCAGAACCTCGGCGGGATGGGCAACGTGACGTGGCTGCCTCCGCGCGGCGACGACGAGCCCCTCCTCGCCTTCGACACCGGGCCGGGCATCGCCCTGATCGATGCGGCCGTCGAGCTCGCCACCGGGGGTCGCGAGACGTTCGATCGCGACGGCCACTGGGCAGCACGTGGCCGGGTGCAGGATCCGCTGCTGGCAGAGCTCCTCGCACACCCCTTCTTCGATCGTCCGCCGCCGAAGTCCACCGGGCGCGAGGTCTTCGGCCGGCCGTTCGTGGAGGATCTCGTCGCGCGACTGCGGCCCGCGCAGGCTCAGGACTGGGCGGACCTGATCGCGACGCTGACGGCGCTGACGGCTCGCTCCATCGGCGATGCGTACCGACGGTGGCTGCTCCCGCGCGGTGTGGATGAGGTCTTCCTCACCGGTGGCGGATCGCGCAACCCGGTGCTCTTCGAGATGATCCGGGCAGAGCTCCACCCGCTCCCGGTGTTGCCGGGCGAGGAGCTGGGCGTCGATCCTGACGCCAAAGAGGCGGTCGCCTTCGCGACTCTCGCCTGGGCGCACCGGCTCGGCCTCCCCGGCAACGTGCCGGAGGCCACCGGCGCGCGGGGACCGCGCGTGCTCGGGAGCTACACACCGGGCGCGCGCCCACAGGATTCCGAGGTCGAACGCTGAACGTTGGAGGCCATGCGTGTGCGTGTGCGCGGGCAATGCCTGCTCGCGTGTTTGCTCTTCCTGCTCGCGGGTGCCGGGTGCGCCGGGCGGGGCGGCCACATCGTTCCGGAACCCATCGATGACCGGCCCATGCCCGCGGACCCCGGGGAGCGGCTCCGCTGGGCGCTGGCGAACCGGCAGTCGCGCGAGCGGCTCGCCGCCCTTGCCGCACTCGAAGACTCCTTGCGCGATCTGGACAGCCGGCTCGCCCAGATCGTCGAGGACAGCGCCGCGCACCCGGTGGTACGCGCGAACGCCGTGGCGCTCCTGGGCGAGCGGCACGCGACCTCCGAGCTCGGGGCCTTCTGGACCGCGCTCGGAGACAGGGACCCGGGCGTCCGCGCTTCCGCTGCGCACGCCCTGGAAGGGATCATCGTGGTGGATCAGTCGGCAGGCATCCGGCTGTTGCGACGCGCGCTGCGTGACCCGGAACCGGCCGTGCAGGCGGAGGCGCTTCGCTCCCTCGGCGACGCAGATGTGGACCTGCTGCACGCTTACCTCGACTCCGGACCGCCGCCGGAGCTGGCCAGGATCGCGACCGACCTGATCCGCAGCGCGGAAGAGCGCGGCGCCCCGCTCCGTGCGATCGCCAGCCGTCCGGCCGCGTCTCCGGCCGGCGCGGGCGGTGCGGTGCGGCCCGAACGGGATGCGCTGGCGAAGCAGGCCGGTGCGGGCGCGGCGGGATTCGTCCTCGAGCGCACGGCTGCCAGCGGCCCGCGGCTCGAGTTTCGGGCAACCAGGACGTGGCCGCAGTGGGACGCGGCGGTCGGCGAGCTGGTGGTCACGCCCCCCGGCGGCGCGCCCGTGATCCTTTCATCAGAGGTGGAGGTGGTGGGCCGCGTGGTGCCCGCGTTCTTCTCGCCGGACGGCCGCTACCTGGTGTACGAGGCCGCACGCCAGATCCGCGTGCGAGACCTCGCCGGCGGAGAAGAGCGCGTGCTGGGGCCGGGCATCGCGCCGCGCGTCGTGCCGTTCTCCGATTCCTTCGTGTTCCTGCGGGAGATCCCCTCGCAACGGCAGGAGCGCCGGGACGAGATCGACATCGGGTACACGGTGTACCATGCCGCGTTCGCGGGCGGTGAGCCGAAGTCCGTGGGCGTGATCCGGACGGTGCTGAGGATGGACCGGCGGGGAATGTATTCCCCGGCACGCTGGATGCGCGTGCGGGAGCGGGAAGGGGTCTTCGTGCTCGAGGGCGAATCCATGGGGACCTTCGTGCTCCCCGATCCGTTCTCTAGCCACGCCGTTGATCGCGGGTGAGGAGACATGGCTGCGATGGCGAGAACCGCACGTCTGCTCTTTCCCGCCTTGCGTTGGTCCGAGCGCACCGGCTTCGACCACGAGGCCCGCCGGATCGACGAGGCGCTCCGCATGGGCGTGGGTGGGTTCATCGTCTTCGGCGGCGACGCCGGCGCCGTGCGGGAACTCACGGCATCGCTGCGCCAGCGGAGTCGCGAACCCCTGCTGATCGGCGCGGATCTCGAGCGAGGCGCGGGCCAGCAGTTTCGTGGGGCCACGCCGCTCCCGCCGGCCGCCGCGCTCGCCGAGCTGGATGACCTCGAGGTCACGCGGCGGGCGGGCGAGTTGACGGCGCAGGAGGCGCGCGCCCTGGGCGTGAACTGGGTGTACGCTCCCGTCGCGGACCTGGATCTCGAGCCGCGCAATCCCATCGTGGGCACGCGCTCGTTCGGCTCCGACCCTGCTCGCGCTGCGGCGCACGTGACGGCGTGGATCGAGGGCTGTCGCGCGGGTGGCGCGCTTTCCTGCGCGAAGCATTTCCCGGGACACGGCCGCACGATCGCGGACTCGCACGCACAGCTCCCCGTCGTGATGACGAGCCGGCAGGGGTTGGAGAAAGACCTTGCCCCGTTCCGCGCGGCCATCCGCGCCGGCGTGGATTCCGTGATGACGGCGCACGTGGCGTTTCCGGCGCTGGACGCGAGTGGCGCGCCCGCGACCCTCTCTGAGCCCATCGTGCAGGAGTTGCTGAGAGGCGAACTCGGGTTCGATGGTGCGGTGGTGACGGACGCGTTGATCATGGCGGGCGTGCTGGAGGGTGGGGGCGGCGCCGAGAACGCGGCGGTCCGCGCGGTTGCTGCGGGGTGCGACGCTCTGTTGTATCCCGAAGATCCGGCTGCGGTCGCGTCCGCGCTCGATGCGGCGTTGGGCGAACGGTTGCCGCGCGCGCGCGTCGAGGCGGCGGCAGCGAGGATCGACCGGCTGGCCGAGCGCGCCGCGCAGATCGGAGCAGGACCGGCCGAGTGCGGGCGGCCGGAGGATCGCGCGTGGGCCGTCGGGATCGCGGAGCGCGCGCTCCGCATGGTGCGCGGGACGCCGCCGCGGCTCCCCGCGTCGGTGGATCTCGTAGTCGTTGACGACGACATCGGGGGGCCGTACCCGCCCCCCTCACGCGATGCATTTCCCGCGGCGCTACGGGCCGCGGGCATCGAGGCGGTCGAGGTCGCGGAGCCGGGGCCGGGCCGGCCGGCTTTGGTCGCAGTGTATGCGGACATCCGTGGTTGGAAGGGGAGGGCCGGCCTTTCCGATCGGGCCATCTCTTCCATCGCGACGATCCTCGGCGCCGCATCGGACGCGACGGTCGTGTTGTTCGGCCATCCGCGCCTCGCTGACGAACTGCCGGATCGCGCCGCCCGCGTGCTCGCCGCATGGGGCGGCGAGCCACTGATGCAGGAGGCCGCTGCGCGTTGGCTCGTAGCGGGTCGGGCCGGAGCGTGAGCCGGGCGAAGGCGGCGGCGCCGTCAGCGGCTCCGCGTGCCGCCTCGGGTCCTAGGGGTCGACGGATCGTCCGGCGGCCGCCGCGCTCGTACACCCTGCCGCTGGCCGGCCTGATCCTCCTGCTCCACTTGCTGCTCGCCCTGCTCGTCTTCGATCCGACCCCGTTCACGGGCGGCGACAACGCGGCCTACATCGCGCTGGCCCGATCCCTCCTGGAGGGGCGTGGCTACGTGGAGCTCTACGATCCCGCGACACCCCCGCACACGCAGTACCCACCTGTATTCCCCGCTGTGATCGCTGCAGCGCTCGCGCTGGGCATCCGCCCGTGGGTCGGGCTCAAGCTCGTCGTCGTGTGTTTCTCGGTGGCCGCCGTATGCTTCGCCTTCCTGTGGTTGCGGCGCCGCGGCTGGCCCGGCGCTGCGCCATGGGTCGCCTTGATCGTCGCCGTCAGTCCCGGTGTGCTCGAGCTGAGCCACTGGGTCCTGTCCGACGTGCCCTTCTCCGCGTTCACTCTCGCGGCGCTCTGGGGCTTCGAACGGCTGCGCAGGGATTCGTGGGGCCGGTTCGCGTTCGCGGCCGCCGCGGCCACGCTCGCCTACTTCACCCGCTCGGCCGGGCTGCCCCTGATCGTCGCGGTCATCGCCTGGCTCGCGCTCCGGCGCCACTGGCGCCAGCTCGCTGCCTTCGTGCTGCTCGTCGGGCCGCTCGCTGCCGTGTGGTGGCTGCGCGCCCGCATGCTGGGCGGCGGGGGTTACGTCGAGCAGTTCATGATGGTGAACCCGTACGCGCCGGAGCTGGGACGCATCGGCCCGGTCGAGTTCGTCCAGCGCATCATCGACAACGACAGAGAGTACCTCGGCGAGCACCTCCCCATCCTCCTGATCGGTGCCGACGGGCGGTTGATGCTCGTGCCGAGCGTGGCGATCGTGCTGCTCGCGGCCATCGGTTGGGGCTCGCGGCTCGGGCGTCCGGGCGTGGCCGAGCTGTTCCTGCCGCTCTACGTGGGTCTGCTGCTCGCATGGCCTGCGGTCTGGTCCGGGAAGCGCTTCCTGCTCCCGGTCCTCCCGCTGGTCCTTGCCTACGCTGGCATCGGGCTGACGCGACTGAGCCGGCGGTTCGCGCCGCGGCTGATACGCTACGCGGGGCCGGTCGCAGCCATGCTGCTCCTGGCGGCTGCCGTGCCCGCGCTGCGGAGCCAGATCGAGGCCGGCGGTGTGTGCACGCTCCGCTACGTGGAGGGCGACCGCTATCCCTGCCTGGTCCAGGACTGGCGCGACTTCTTCGAGATCGCGGAATGGTCGCGACGCGCGCTGCCGGACGGCGCCGTCGTCCTCGCGCGCAAGCCGCGGCTGTTCTACCTGATCAGCGGCCATCGGAGCCGGGTCTATCCGCTCAGTGACGACCCGGACGCGTTCTTTGCCGCAGCGCGCGAGGCGGGTGCGCGCTACGTGGTGCTCGACTACGTGGACCGCATCTCTGGCTTCTATCTCGCGCCCGTGCTGCTGAGGCACCCAGAGTCGTTCTGCGCCATGCGAGTCCTGGCGCCCCACCGCGCCGTGTTGTTCGGCATCGTTGAGGCCGAGGGCGCCGGGGCCGACCCGATGCGCAGCGGGGAGGCCGTTCAGCAGGCGGACATCACGTTCCGTCTCTGCCCGGAGGAATACTGGCGGGGCGGAGGGCAAACGGGTCGCGCGCCCGATGAATCGGATGCGCCCGCTCGCGGGAACGCGGCACGTCCGCCGGACCCAGCGGGATCGCCGTAGGACGCGCGCATTCGCTCCTGCCCGGCCCGGCGCTTGCGGCGGCGCGGGCGGGCCCAAAGCCAGGGGATACCGGATCCGAATGAGGCCGCTGGACTGGATCATCGTCGGGCTCTACCTGATCGCCTCGCTGGCGGTCGGGTTGTACCTGTCGCGGCGCGGCTCGCGCTCGATGGCGGAGTTCTTCGTCTCCGGCCGGTCTCTGCCCTGGTGGCTCGCCGGCACGTCGATGGCCGCGACCACCTTCAGCATCGACACGCCGCTGTACGTGGCCGGGCTCGTCGCCCGCCAGGGCGTTGCGGGGAACTGGCAATGGTGGGCATTCGGCATCAGCCACGTGCTGATGGTCTACATCTTCGCGCGCCTGTGGCGCCGGGCCGAGGTCATCACGGATGCCGAGCTGATCGAGCGCCGCTACAGCGGGCGGCCGGCCGCCCTGCTCCGGGCGCTGCGCGCGTTCCTCTTCGCGGTCCCGATCAACGTGATCGGCATGGGCTACACGATGCTCGCGGCCCGTAAGGTCGTGGTTTCGCTGGGGCTGGCGGACGCGCTCCCCGAGGGGTTGGGCGGGGACCCCAACCTGTGGGCGGTCATCATCGTCTCGGTGCTCACGCTCGTCTACGCGGGGATCACGGGCCTTTGGGGCGTGGTCACCACGGACTTCCTCCAGTTCTTCCTGGCGCTGTTCGGCGCCATCCTCGTCGGCGTTCTCGCCGTCGTGGAGGTGGGTGGGTTGGAGGCGCTGAGAGACGGGCTGATCGCGAGCGGATACGAGGACCGAATGGCCTTCCTGCCGCTGGGTGAGGCCGCCCAGCTCGGGATCGGCACGTTCCTCGCCTACATCGGCATCCAGTGGTGGGCGTTCCGACGCTCGGATGGTGGCGGCGAGTTCGTGCAACGCCTCTCTGCATCGAAGAACGAAGCGGAGGCGGAACGCGCGGCGTGGCTGTTCAACATCCTGAATTACGTGGTGCGCACGTGGCCGTGGGTGCTCGTCGGCCTCGCGGCCCTGCTCCTCTACCCGGACTTGCTCGAGCCGGGCTCCGATCCCGAGCTCGGCTATCCGCGCCTCATGATGGATTTCCTGCCCGTGGGTCTGCTGGGGCTCGTCGTCGCATCGCTGCTCGCGGCGTTCATGTCCACGGTCTCCACACAGATCAACTGGGGCGCGAGCTACATCGCGAACGACCTGTACCTGCGCTTCGTGCACCGTGACGCGTCGCAACGCGAGCTGGTGTGGGTGGGCCGCATCTCGTCCGTGCTGCTCACCGTGATGGCCGCGTGGGTCGCCTTCCACGCGCAGGACATCGGCGTCATTTTCACCTTCATCATCGCGATCGGCACCGGCCCCGGCGCCGTGCTCATCCTCCGCTGGTTCTGGTGGCGCGTGAACGCGTGGGCCGAGATCGCGAGCATGGTCGCGGGACTCCTCATCGCGCTATTGCTGTACGTGCCGCGCGTGGATTGGGAGGCCTTCGGCGCGCTTGCCCGGCCTCTCGCCCTGCTCGCGGGCGCGCTACGGCCGGTGGAAGGCCTCGGCACGGGCGGCGTGCTCGCGATCACCGCTTTCGGCACGGCCGCGATCTGGCTCACCGTCATGTTCCTCACGAGGCCCGAACCGGACGAGGTGCTGGACCGCTTCTATGCGCACGCGCGGCCCGGCGGGCCCGGCTGGAGGCGCCAGCGCGAGCGCACCGGCCTCGCCCCGCTCCAGGACCTGTCCGCAGATGCGTGGAGCACGCTGTTCGGCATCGGCGTCATCTTTGGCGCCATGTTTGCCGTCGGCGGGGCGCTGCTCCTGAGATGGGATGTGGGAGCCATCGCGGCGGCCGTCGCCGCCATCTCCGGGCTGTTGCTCAGGCGGATGCGGCTGAAGGCCGCCGAGAGCTGGAGGGCTGGGTGAAGCGCGTTCCGCGAGTTTGCGCGCGCGCAAACTCCCGGGCTGAAGGCTGCCGAGAGCTGGAGGGCCGCGTGGAGCAGGCACGGACTGCTGTGGCGCGGCTGGTTCTTCGTTGCCAGGAGGGCCGGCGTGCGGCGCGGGCGACGGGCGCCGCGGTCCTCGGGCTCGTGATCGCCGCGGCCGGGGCGTGCGGGCCCGCCGCGGCACCCCCGCCGGAGCCGCCCGCGCCCGCCCCGGCCGAGCGCGGCGTCGACCCGTCCCTGCCGCCCATCCCGCCGCGCGACGCGCCGCTCGCCCTCTCGGTCGTCTACCCGCCGGAGAACGCGCAGATCGGAGTGCGGGACTCGAACTTCATCTTCGGTTCGACGAACACCGGCGGTGCGACGCTCTGGATCAACGGCACGCCGGTGCCCGTCGCGCCCAACGGCGCGTTCCTCGCGTTCCTGCCGGTGCCGCAGGACGGGCTCTACGTGCTGGAGGCGGCGAAGGACGCAGAGCGAGCGCGCCTCGAGCACCGCATCCGTCTGCCCGCGCCGCCACCGCCTGCCGGCGCGGAGATCCTCGCCGCTTCCGTCTCGCCGCGCGGCGCGTGGGCGGCGTTGCCCGGCGAGCGCATCGACGTCTCGTTCCGTGGCAGCGCGGGCGGCAGCGCCTGGCTCGTGCTGCCTGATGGGACACGCGTCCCGCTGGTCGAGCGTGCTGCGAGGCGCGAAGGCGAGGTCAGCGTGGATCCGGTCCCGCGTCCGGCCGGGCTCGCACCCGGCTGGGCCGAGTACCGCGGCTACTTCCAGGCGCTGCCGCTGTTGGCGCGCGACCCAGGGTTGCGCCGCCCGGTCATTGGCGCGCTGGCCTCCGACGTTGCCCGGCCGGCCACCGCCGGCACCGGCGCTCGTCGCCCGGCGGGCGCGTCAGGCCCGCTCGACGAGGAGCCCGGCGCCGCCTACGTCGAGCTGGTGATCGGCCGCGACACCGCTCGTGCGCCGCTGCCGCTGAACCTCGCCATCGTGGATCCGCCCCGACCGCCCGTCGGCCTGGCCCAGGACCCGGGACCGCCCGGCCAGACCGATGGGGTGGTCGTGGCCCGCCCGGCGCCGGGCACCACATCGCACTACTTCTGGCCCAACGGCACCGAGCTCACGCTGACCGGCCAGCGCGACGGCGAGCTCCGCGTTCGCCTGGGGCCCGGCCTCGACGCCTGGGTCCCGCTCGGCGAGGTGGTGCTCCAGCCGGAGGGAACGCCGCCGCCTTCTGCCATCGTCGGCAACGTACGCATCGCCCACACGCCGGAGTACCTGGACATCCTGTTCCCCATGGAGCGGCGCGTACCCTTCCACGTCGAGGAGCGTGAGCGTCGCGTCGACATCCTGCTCTACGGCGCCATCAGCGGGACGGACCGCGTGCGCCACGGCCAGCTCGATCCGTTCCTCGAGCGCGCAGAATGGAGCCAGGAGCCGGACAGCGTGTACCGCTTCACGCTTCACCTCGGCTCGCAGCCGTGGGGCTGGGACGCGAACTGGACGGGCGCCGGGCTGGCGGTGCGCGTGCGCAGGCCGCCGACGGTGGACCCTGCCGCGCCGCTGCGTGGCCTCCTCGTCGTCGTCGACCCGGGACACGGCGGTGCGGAGCGCGGCGCACGCGGGCCGACATCACTGGCGGAAGCGGATGCGAACCTGTTCGTGGCGCTGCGTCTTGAAGAGGCGCTCGAGCGGGCCGGCGCGCGCGTCATCATGACCCGCACCGCAGATGTCACGGTGCCACTCTACACGCGCACGCGCATCGCCGAATCGGCGAACGCGCATCTGCTCGTCTCCATCCACCACGATGCGTTTCCGGATGGCGTGAACCCATTCCGCAACTACGGCACGGGCGTCTACTATTTTCACCCGCACTCGGCGGACCTCGCGCGGCAGGTGCTCGTGCAGCTGCTCGGCGTGACCGGCCTGCGCGACCTCGGCACTGTGCGAGCCTCGCTAGCCCTTGCCCGGCCGCGCTGGATGCCCGCCATCCTCACCGAGAGCATGTTCATGATGGTGCCGCAGCAGGAAGCGGCGCTGCGCGCGCCGGAGATGCAGGAGCGGCTGGCGCACGCCATCGCCCGCGGTATGGAAGAGTTCGTCCGACG
>DATCLK010000072.1:0-17923 GCA_036563975.1 Longimicrobiales bacterium
GAGCGGGATCGGCCAGAGCCCGCCGCTCCGCCACCGCTCGAACTGGTCGCGGTAATGCCGGCTGAACGGCACGCCCGACTGGCCGGCCGGCAGGATGAAGCCGCCCGCGCCATCCACGTCCGCCATGTCCACCACGTGGCGTTGGCTCGCGCCGTAGCGCGTGATGAAGGGGAAGCCGCCGTCGTGCGACGCCACGTTGACGGTCGTGGGCGAGCCCGCGTGCGGAACCGGCCCGACGTTCAGGCCCAACAAGACTGCGAGCCACCGGACCGCGGCGAGCTCGTGCGCGATCTCGACGCGGTGGATCTCGCCCCACGTCCGCTCGCCGACGAGCGAATCCGCAGCGCGCATCGCCGCGGCGGCGAGCGAGTCGAACGACACCCTGGCCCCCTCCCCCTCTACCCAGGGCAACGCCCGGCGTTCGAGCACCTCATTCATGAGGGCTCGGGGGATCGCCACCGCACCGCGATCGGCCTCGCCGTAGAGGGATGCGCCACTCGCCCGCCGCAGCCGCTCGTACCACGTGTAGAACAGCGCCGCGGCGCGGGAGTCCTGGCGCGCCTCGAGATCCCACTCCGCAAGCAGGCGCGCCCGCTCCGGCAGGTTCGCCCGCGTCGCGGCCGCGACCGCACGGTCGCGGTAGCGTTCCGCCAACGCGTCCCGAACGTCGAGCTGCATGCGATGCACCGCATCGGCATCCACACGGCCCGCGGCCCGGATCATCTCGCGGATCCGGTGGGCGCGGAACTCGCCCGCCCACTCGGAGCCGATGAGGTCCGCGATCGCGCCTGCCGCCTGCCGGTTGTTCGCCGTGACGATGTAGCCCTGCGGCGGGTCCAGCAACCGCGGGTGCTGCTCGAACGGCAGCTCGCCCGTCCAGTCCCACTCGCCGGTCCAGCCCGGCACGGGCGCCACGGGCGGCGGCCGGCGGCCCCGGCCCCGCAGCGGCACGCGGCCGCCCATCACGTAGCCGATGTGGCCCGCCGTGTCCGCGAAGACCACGTTCTGGTGCGGGTCGTCGAAGTCCGCGGCCGCGCGGAAGACGTCAACTGGGTCCCGCGCGAAGTTGAGCCGGACGATCGCGCGTGTGGTTCGAGACGGCTGATGCGCAGTCCAGCTCAACGCCAGCACCTCGCCGTCTGTCCCCTGATCCCCCGGCGTGAGGACGGGGCCGTGCCGCGTCCACCGGATGTTCATGATCAGGACGCTGTCACGCCCACGGACGCGGAGCGTCTCCGGGAAGACCTCGAACGGCAGGCTGCCGTCTGGCGTGAGATAGCGGGTCGTGTCCGCGGGGTCCAGGCGCTCGATGAACACGTCCGCGTCGTCCACCATCGCATTCGTGTAACCCCACGCGACCGCGCGGTTGTGCCCCGCCATGACGAGCGGCGTGCCGGGGATCGTCATGCCCGCCACGTCGAGCCGCGGCTCCTCCGCGTGGAGCGCCATGAGGTACCACAGGCCCGGCGCGCGCAGGGCGAGGTGCATGTCGTTGGCGAGGATGGGCTTGCCGGAACGCGTGCGTTGCCCTCCGATGACCCAGGAATTGGACGCGCGCCTCATGCTCGCCGCCTCGAGCAGCGCGGCCGCGATGGGCGGGGGCTCCGGCGGCACCGGGCCCTCGAGGATCGTCGGCGCCCACGAGGGATACGCCGGCGTGAGCAGCCGCGCCTTCTGCTCCCCCAGCCGCCGGATCGCCCGGGCGGCGGCGAGGTCGGATTGATAGGAGGAGAGGTCCATGGACATGAGCTTGGCCACCGCCATCACGTGCCGCGGGGTCCAGGGCTCAGGCCGGATGCGGAGCAGAAGGAACTCTGGCGGGACCGCGCCCCGCCGCGTGCGGATCCATGCGTTGACCCCTGCGGAGTAGCGCTCGTGGAGGCGCCGCTCCGCAGAGGTGAGCGCCTCCTCCTCGAGCCCGGCGGCACGCCACAGCCCGAGGACACGCAGGAAGCGGTCGCTCGCTTCGAGCTCCGGCCCGAAGATCTCGGCGAGGCGTCCCTGGGCAACGCGGCGGAAGAGCTCCATCTGCCAGAGGCGCTCGCGTGCGTGCAGGTAGCCCTGCGCGAAGACCAGGTCGTCGAGCGATCTCGCCCAGACGTGCGGCACACCCACGGAGTCGTACCAGACCTCGACGGCGCTGTCGAGGCCATCGAGCGTGACCGTCCCCGCGTACTCCGGCCGTGCCGTGCGCGCGTACCACGCCGCGCCGGCCACGGCGAGGAGCGCCGCGGCCAGCAACGAGGCGGCGGCGAAGGGGAGTCGCTTCATGCGGATTCCGACCGGAGGGACGTGTACGTGTACGGGTACGGGTACGGGTACGGGTACGAGTATGGGGGCGAGGACGAGGACGAGGACGAGTAGGACGAGTCGGACGAGTGCGAGTACGACGGCGGCCCGGGGAGGCCGCGGCCGCTCGGCCAGGGCCGCCGGTCCGACTCACCGCGCCTCATCGCGCCAGCGCTCCACCATCTCGGCGTAGTGCGCGAGCAGCGCCTGGGCGCGGGCCTCCGTCTCTCCTTCGACGGTGATCACGAAGTAGGGCTTGTCGGAGTGCGGGATGATCAGCGCCCATTCGCGCTCACCTTTCCACACCTTGACGCCATCGACGAGCTGCCGCTCCTCGCCTTCGGTGGCCTCGATGAGCCGGCGCATGACCGCGCCCTTCTTGCCCCAGGGACACGCGATCCGCGCCGCCCGGACGTGGATGGGCGGGTAGCGGTCCGCAACCTCGCCGATCCGCGAGCCCGAGCGCGCCAGGGCCTCCAACAGCTTGATCGCCGCGAACATGCCATCGTAGGCGGGGATGAACGCGGGGAAGATGAACTCGCCGCGTACACCGGCCACCAGGTCCGCTTCGGCCGCGGAGGCCATCATCGCGTGGTGCTCCGTCTTGGTCCAGATGAGCTCGGCCCCCGCCTCGCGGATGATGCGGGCCGTGATCACCGGGCTCGTCACCGGGATCGCCACCCTCCGCACGCCCAGGTGCTCGAGGGCGAGGCCCACGAACACGACCTGGGCGAGCTCGGCCGAGAGGGCGCGGCCCGTGTCGTCCACCAGGTGGATGACCTCGCCGCCCGGGTCCATCCACAGGCCCAGCTCGGCATCAATGGACCGGACGATGCCGCCTAGCCGCGCGAGCGCGTCGCGGAACTCCTGCTCGCTGCGCGAGAGCCGTCCGGGCGCCTCGTAGGCGTCGAGGCTGACCGCGTCCGTCTGCAGCACGCCGAGGAGGCTCGGGAAGACCTGGACCGTCGTGCCGTAGGCGTAGTCCACGACGAGCGTGAACCGACGCTCCGCGATCAGCGCCCGGTCCACCTCGGAGAGGAAGTGCTCACGGTACCCCTCCACCACGCGCGTCGGGTAGTTGAGGTCGCCGGTCCCGTCCGGCCCCGCGCGCGGGAAGTCCTCCCTGCCGAAGAGGCGCTCGATGGACTGCGTCTTTCCCGGCGGCAGGTCGCGGCCGTCATCGTCGAAGAACAGGATGTCCACGACCTTGGGGTCGAAGGGCGAGCGGCGCACGTGGATCCCGCCGTTCTCCCGGCCGTAGTTGACCGCGTGGCGGACGACAGGGATCGGCATCTCCCGCAGGTCCTCCACGTTGACGCCCACGGACATCAGCCCCGTGATGATCGCACGATTGATCATCCGCGAGGCCGCGTCGGAGTCCCGGGACGCGGCGACGTACGCTCCCTGACCGAGCATGGCGCCGTACGCGCCGCCCAGCCGTGCCGCGATCTCGGGCGTGACCTCCGCGTTGGGGATCCCGCTCACGCGCGCGCCGTGGAAGAGTGTGCGTTCCCACGCCTCACCCCAGATCAGCGAGTGCGTCAGGATCGCCCGCTCGTCCACGACCTTGTCCGGCCAGACCTTGACGTTCGGGCCCACCACGGCGAAGGCGCCGACCTCGGCACGGTCCGAGAGGATCGTCTTCTCGCGGATCAGCGCCGCCTCACCCACGCGAACGCCGGCCCCGCAGACCGTCTCGGTGAGCTGCGCGCCCGGCCCGACGCGGCACCCCTCCCACAACACCACGTTGCGCAGCTCGGCGCCCTCCCCGATCTCGCCGCCGGCCCCGACCACGACGTTCTCGAGCACGGCGCCGCGACCCACCCGCACGCCCCGCCCGAGCAGCACGGTGCCGCCGAAGCGCACGTCCCGCGCGACCGCGGCGCCCGGCTCACCCCACAGCGCCGCCTTCTCGAGCTGGCGGAGCTGCCCCGGCAATTCGATCCGAACGCGCCCGGCCAGCACGTCCTCGTGCGCCCGCCGGTACTCGTCGAGGTTGCCGACATCGCGCCAGTAGCCACGCGCGACGTGCCCGAAGAGCGCCGCGCCTTCGCGCAACATCTGCGGAAAGAGGTCCCGCGCGAAATCCACGTTCGTGCCCGGCGGCACGCGCTCGAGCGCCTCCGGCTCCAGCACGTAGATCCCCGTGTTGATCGTGTCACTGAAGACCTCTCCCCAGGTGGGCTTCTCGAGGAACCGTTCGATGCGCCCCGTCGCCGTATCCACGATCACGATGCCGAAGGCGAGCGGGTTCTCCATCGACGTCAGCGTGATGGTCGCCTCGGCACCCCGCGCGACGTGCTCCTCGATCAGCGCCGAGAGGTCGAAGTCCGTCAGCACGTCGCCACTGATCACCAGCACCCGGTCGCCCTCGATCAGGTCGCTCGCGTACCGCACCGCGCCCGCCGTGCCGTAGTCGGCATCCGCGGTCACGTAGCGCATTCGCACTCCGAACGCCGACCCATCCCCGAAGTACTGGGTGATGTGCTCGGGCTGGAAGTACAGCAACGCGATCAGGTCGGTGATCCCGTGCCGTTTCAAGAGGTTGACGATGTGCTCCATGATGGGCCGATTCGCGATCGGCACCATGGGCTTCGGGCGGTGGATCGTCAACGGCTTCAGGCGCGTGCCGAAGCCGCCGGCCATGATCACGCCTTTCATATTCGGAACGGTCCCTGACGTAGCGTCCTGGCGACCCAGCGACCGGCCCCAACGGGCAATCGCCGTGCCGCGCCTAAGCTACGCCCGCGTTACGGGTGCGGCAACTCGCCGCCACTCCCCAGGCCCTTGACTCGATCGTTCACCGAGTGCATTCTCCATTCGGCTCCCCGACCAGAACATCATGCCATCCGGCGATGAAGAGCATCCGGACGAAAGAGGCGGCGGAAGCGGTGCTCCGCGAATTGCCGTCCGTCCTCGCGGCGCACGTGCGCGAGGACATTTACGGGCATCCGCGCGAAGTGCACCTCCTGGTCGCGCCGGGGCCGGATGTCCGGCACCTCGCCCGCGACGTGCGCGGGCTGCTGGAGGAGCGGCTCGGCGTTCCCGTCGATCAGCGCGTGATCAGCATCGCCCAGCTGGCGCCCGGCAGGGCGGGAGTCCTCGCCGAACAGGCGGAAGCCGGCCGGCCCTCCCCCGCCGCGGCTGGCACCGACGCGAGCGGGACGGCGTACGCCGCGGTCCCTGCTGTCGGAGAGATCGCCGATGAGCAGCGGCTCGCCTTCAACGGGCTCGACACTTCCCTGGCGGATGGGCAGGTGAGGGTGGTCGCGCGGCTCGGCCTCGCGGGAGAGGAGTTCTCCGGCAGCGGCTCGGGGCTGGCCACCGACCAGGGACGCCTGCGCGCCGCCGCGTCCGCGGTGCTGCAGGCGGCAACCCTCGCCTGCAAGGAGAGGATCCGCTGGGAGCTGGATGGGGTGGCCGTCGTCCGCGCCCTGGAGCGCGACTACGTCCTCGTCGCCGTCCTCGCCATCTCGCTACACCTCGGCCGCCGGCCGCTCCTGCTCGCCGGCGCGCACCCGGCCGAGGATGGCCTCGAGACCGCGGCCGCGCTGGCCGTGCTCAAGGCCACGAACCGGGTGCTCGCGCGCGGCCTGGAGGCGTAGCCGCCGGCGCCTCCCCGTAGACGCGGCCCGCCGCGCGAACGCTGCGGTGGGGCCGGCGCCACCACGCAGCCCCCCGGTGCCCGCCACCCGGCGGCTCAGTCCCCGACCAGCCCGGTGAGCGCGTAATAGACGCGCGGCGATCCCCACCGCACCGCGAGCCGCCGCTCGACCAGCCGGTCCAGGACCCGGGTCGCCTCGGCCGGCGTTGCGGACAGCCGCTCCGCCACCGCCTCCGCGTCGGCCCGCACCAGCGCCTCGAGCGCGCGCCACGCCTCCCGCTCGATCGGCGTCGCCGTCCCGAGGAGTGTGGGACCCGTCCCCGCGACATCGGCAGGCAAAGCGAGGCCGTACCGCTCCAGCACCGCCTGGATCGCATCGCGATGCCGGTCCGCGACGCCGCGCGCGATGAAGTAGGCGTCTGCGGGACGATCCGGTCGCTGGTAGCGGTCCAGGAGCTTGGCGACGGT
The DNA here is from genome assembly GCA_036563975.1 of Longimicrobiales bacterium. Lineage (GTDB taxonomy): Bacteria > Gemmatimonadota > Gemmatimonadetes > Longimicrobiales > RSA9 > RSA9. The sequence continues at coordinate 6,362 of DATCLK010000072.1, forward strand.
CTCGTCGGCGCAACTGTAATCGAGGACGACCACCTGCGTGAAGTCGAGGATGGAGACGCAGATCGTGCCGAGCTCCGCGATCTGGCTCTCGATCCCCACGCGCAGCGCCCGCCCCGTCGGCCGTGTCACCAGGTGCGAGTACAGGCTCGCGACCGACTGACGGACCAGATCCGAGAGGTCGAAGCGAAGCGGGACGATGCGGTCAGGACCACTCATTGCCCGGCCCTCCTGCGCGTGGCAGAGCCGGTGGCTGCCGCAGCGTCCGCCGGCGCCACGCGCGCCGGCAACTCGATGAAGATCTGTGCGCCCGGGAACGGCGGCAGGTTCTCCTCCAGCGGCGGCGCCGTGTCGTAGTCCGGGATGTCCGCGATCCGCGCCGTGCCGCTGCGGATGGAGACCTTGCCGCCCCACCGCCCGACGTTGCGGCGGATCTGCTGGAGCCCCTGACCGCGGCCCGGGTCGTGGAAGCGCGTGAGCCCGTGGATGAACGCGGCCTCGAGCGCCGTGGCATCGTTCCAGCGCTCGCCGAAGCGTGTCGCGTGCGTGCTCGCCAGCGAGGCCTTGAACCCCATGCCCACGTCAACGACCGCGATCCGCACCACACGGCGTGCGAGCTGCCGCGTGCGGCTGTACGTCTGGGCGGCGACCCAGCCCTCCGCGCCGGAGTGCTCGATGATGTTCTGGCAGACCTCCGAGAGGATGACGCTGAACTGGACCGCCTCGGAGCGCGGATAACCGAGCTGACTGGACAGCAGCACGATCGCGCGTTCGTGCACGCGGTCCACCACCGCGTGCACGTCCGCGTGGGAGCGCACGGGCGTGATCTCGAGCAGCACGTCCGACGGGTTCTCCGCGCGCGGATCCGGCCCGCGGCGCAACGCGCCGTGCAGCTCCCAGATCGGCTCGGCGTGCTCGAGGAAACCCATCCGCCCCAGGTAGCTCTGCACCTCGGCAGCGGCGGGGAGCTGCAGCCGCGGCCGCCCGCCCGCCCGGCCCGCCACGCTGCCCAGGGCGAGCAGCCCCAGCATCCCGTAGGGATCCAGCCAGCGCGTGTGTCTCGCGTCGAACAGCACACGCTCGCCCTCGCTCGCCACGAGCGCCGCGACGAGCGGGTCGAAGGCGCGCTCGTCCAGGTCGCGCGGCACCTCAATCAGTTTCACGTCGCGATCCGTTTCTGTAGGAAGAGGTGGAGCCCCGTGGCGCCGCGGTGCTCGACGTTGCGCGCAGCGGCCGCGTTCGCAGCGCCGATCGCATCCTCGAGCGAGAGGCCCGCGAGCAGCATCGAGAAGCAGGTCGCGCCCCAGACGTCGCCGCAGCCGGTCGGATCGCCATCGCGCGGGCTGTCCACCAGCGGCACGCGCTCGCTCCGCACCGCGCCCGGCACGCCCAGCGACCGCCGCAGGGCGAGGCCGTCATCGTCGTACCAGCTCAGGGGAGAGGGGTGAAAGGCGGGAGATGCCACGTAGGCGGCGCCGCGCGAGCCCAGCGTGACCAGCAGCAGGCGCAGTTCCTCGCCGACCACCTCGGCCGCGAAACGCCACGGGTCGCCCCACGCGCTGGCGAGCAACCCCAGCTCCGCCTCGTTCACCTGGACGATGTCGAAGCAGCGCAGCCACTCGCGCCATGCCGCCAGCGGCTGCGGCACCCTGTAGCCCCTCGGATCCACGGCCAGCAGCAACGAGTGGAGATCGGCGTAGATCGGGCCGCGGAACGCGAGGCGCACGCGCATCGCGGTCTCCAGGTCCAGCTCGAAGCCGGAGATGAAGTTGACGTAGAGGGCGTCCAGCCCTTCCAGGATCCCGGCGAGTTCGGGGAACGTCCATGGTGGGACGCCGCCCGTCAGCCGCTCGGTCCGACGCTCCCTGTCGTGGTAACGCAGCTCCACGCGGTTGTTGGGCTCGGGCACGCTCCGCAGGCCCGACTCGAGATCGAGCCCCGGCAACGACCGCAGGAAGCGCCGCGCCTCTGCCTCGAGGTCCGCGCCGATCTTGATGATCGGGACGATGTCCCAGCCTGCGGGCCGCGCGGCCGTCGCGGCCGCCAGCGCGTACGAGATGCCGCCCCATTCCTCTACCGGATGGGCGCGCCCGTCCCGCGCGTAGATGCGATCCCACACCATGGTCCCCAGAACCCCGAGTCGCGGCATGGCTCTCCTGGCGACGTCTCCCCCTCCGGCCTCCCCCGCTACACGCTCCCGTACATCTCCTTCTTGAACACCGCCGCCGCTCCGATCACGCCCGCGGTCCCCGGCAACTGGCCGGACACGATCTGGCAGGCCTCTTCGGCGCTCCGGAACGCGCGTCGCCGCACCTCCGCGCGCAGGGGCACGAACAGATGGTCTCCCGCCCGGGTCACTCCGCCCGCGATCACCACCATCGCCGGATTCAGGATGTTGACGATGTTGGCGACGCCCGCGCCGAGGAACTTCGCCGTCTCCCTCATGACCTCATTGGCGTACGGATCGCCCAGCACCACCGCCTCGTAAACGGTGGCGGCCGTGATGTCCTCGAGGCGCCCGTTCACCAGGTCCGGCAGCACCGTCTCGGCGCCGGCCTCGATCCCCTCGATCGCGCGCAGCGCGATCGCCGGGCCGGAGGCGTAGGCTTCAAGGCACCCGTAGTTGCCGCACTTGCACTTGCGGCCCGTCGAGTCGATCGTCATGTGACCGATCTCGCCGGCCACATCGCTCACGCCGTGGAAGATCTCGCCGTTCAGGACGATGCCGCCGCCGATCCCCGTCCCGAGCGTCAGGCCCACCAGCGTGTCCACCCCCCGACCCGCTCCCAACCACCACTCGCCGTAGGTCGCGCAGTTCGCGTCGTTGTCCAGCGTCGCCGGCAGGTTCACCGCGTTGGCGATCAGGTCCCGCAACGGGAAGTTCCGCCAGCCCAGGTTCGGCGTGTTGATGACCACGCCGCTCTTCCGATCCAGCGGACCCGGCGAGCCGATGCCCACGCCGCAGAAGTCGTCGCGTGTTCCGCCCTCCTGCTGCAGCACCGTGGCGATCGCCTCCTCGATCATCGAGACGATGCGATCCACGACGAACTTCGCACCCCGCGCCGCCTCCGTCGGCGCCGTTCGCAACGCCAGCACGTCCCCACCCGAGAAGGGCAGCACACCGACGACGATGTTCGTGCCCCCCAGGTCCACTCCGATGATCCAGCGCTTGCCATCCGGGGATTCTTTCATGCTCCCTCCCGATCACCGAGGCGCGCAGCAGCGCCTTCACGCGCGATCAACTCCGCAAGCCCCCGCCGCGCACGCGTCTCGCCGGTCCGCTGGATCCGGGCGAGGATCTCCCGGTTCCGGCGCAACACGGCCGCATCGCGGTACGGGCGCTCGTGGTACAGATGCATGCACACCGCGCGATGCCGCGCCTGCATGCCCCAGATCCCAAGGTTCTCCAGACGGAACCCGATGCCTCTGTCCAGGCCGCCGTAACCCATCTCCTCGTCGAATCCGTTCACGGCTTCGATCGCCTCGCGCCAGGTCGACGAGTTGTTGCCATGGAAATGCGTCGGCGTCGGCGTCAGCAGGTCGAAGAGCGCGCCGAGCGCCCGCGACCGCACGAGCCGCAACGCCCGTCGCCCCGGGCGCCACCCGCGCGAACGCAGCCAGCGGAGGTCCGTGATCTGGCCGGATCGGATCACGTCCTCGTCCACCGCCCGCGACACCTCTTCCGGTAGCTTCAGGTACCCGCCAGCGACGAAGCGTTCCGGCTTCGCCAGTCTCATGTGGGTCTCGACCAGATCCCGGCGCGGGATGCAGTCTCCATCCGTGAATAGCAGGTAATCCCCCTCCGCGGCCAGGATGGCACGGTTGAGGATCTCACACTTTCGGTAGCCCCGGTCCTCGTGCCACACGTGCCGGATCGAGAGGCCCAGCTCGCGCCGCGCGCGCTCGATGACTTCCGCGGTCTCCGGCCCCGAGCCGTCGTCCGCAATGACGATCTCGAAGTCCTTCCGCGTCTGGAGCGCGTAGCCGTACAACACCAGCTCGAGATACCGCGGCTGGTTGTACGTCGTGATGATGACGGAGACGTGCATGCAGATTGATCAGTGCTTGCCTGCGCCGGCCGGCTCGTTTGCCCGGCTCGGAACCCCATCCGGATCCACGCACCGCAGCGCCGGGCGCCGGCCGCCCTCGCCGAGCGACGGCGCACGGGCACGCATTGGCTCCGACCAGCGCGGAGCGGCCGCCCGGCGGCGCGCCCCACCCGGCACGCGGGTCGTCCCCGGCGGCGCCGTGCGCTCGGGCGCCTTCCGCGCCGAGGGCCATCGCGTCCGACGCCGCGCGGGCTCCGGCCTCGCGGCCGGTCGCTTGCCGTGAGCCTCGCTGGTCCTGAATAATACTAAGCCGACCTGCCCGGCGTGCGCCACAGCGGGCGCGTGCCGCGGCGCAACGCCACCCAAACGCGGGTCCAACGAGCACGACCGATGCGACGAGACAGCGCGACTTCGGGCAACGGCCCCGCCCGGGACGGGCCCCGTCTGCGCGTCGCCGTGATCGGTCGCTCGCGCCGATGGGATGTCGAGCGGTGGATCCACCGCGCGCTCGTCCGCGCCGGCCACGTCGCCACACTCGTGGACGACCGCAGAGCGTTCCACCTGCTGGGCCGCCGCGCGGCCGGCGCCTGGGTGCGCGCACGCGTCAAGGCGTTCCGCCCCGACCGCCTGATCATCGCCAAGGCGATCGGCGTGCCGGTGGACGTGCTGCGCGACCTGTGCGCCGCCGTCCCTTCCGTCATGTGGTACCGCGACCTCCGCGTCCCGCCCGACCCGGCGATCCTCGAGCGCGCCGCGTGCGTGGACACGACGTTCCTCACGGCAGGCGGCCAGGCGCCGCTGTTCGAGGCCGCCGGCGCCCGCCGCGCGCTGTTCCTGCCCGACGGCGTGGATCCCGATGTGGACCGGCCCGGCGCGCGGCTCCCGGCGTACGCGTGCGATGTGGCGTTCATCGGGAGCGCGGGCGACGAACGCCGCGTCGCGTTCCTCAGGCGCATCGCGCGGCGCTTCCGCGTGCGCACGTGGGGCCGTGGCTGGGAGTCGATCGCCCGCGAGGTCGGGTGGATGGGTGGGCCCGCCTACGGCGATGACATCGGCCGCATCTGCGCGTCCGCCCGGATCGTCCTCGGGCTCGACCGCGGGTTCCAGGCGCGCGAGCAGGTCTGGGGATACACGTCGAACCGGCTCTGGCGCGTCATCGCTGCGGGCGGATTCTACCTGGGGCCGAGCGCGCCGGGCCTGCGTGAGTTCGTGCGGGACGGCGAGCACTGCGCGCTGTACGACAACGAGGAGCACGCGCTCGCGCTGATCGAGCGCTACATCGAGGACGACGCCGAGCGCGACCGCATCCGCGCCGCCGGCCGTGCGTTCGTCCTCGCCCACCACACCATGGACCACCGCATTCACAACCTCCTGACCGGCCTGCCGTTCCGGAACCCCCTCGCCGAGGAGCCTGCCGCATGAGCAGCGCCGCCTGCTCGCGGCCCGCCGTGTTGATCTTCCGCAAAGAGCTGCTGCCCTGGTCGGAGACGTTCATCGCGGCACAGGGCGGCGCGCTCCAGCGTTACCGGCCCGTCTTCGCGGGTTACCGGCTGGTGCAGGCCGGGGCCGCCTACCTGGCCGGGCACGAGCGCGTGGTGCTGGCGGACCACACCGTCAGCACCGACCTCGGCAAGGCCGCGATCAAGGCGCTCGGCCTGGTGCCTCCGCGGTGGCGGCGCGCGCTCGCCGCTCATCGCCCGGTGCTCGTGCACGCGCACTTCGGAACGAACGCGCTGGACGCCATTCCCATCGCGCGCGCCCTCGGCGTGCCGCTGGTCGTGACGTACCACGGCATGGACATCGCGACGCGACCGCGCCGCGAGAGGGACCGGCGCCGGCGCGAACGCGTCTTCCGCACCGCTGACCGCGTGATCGCCGTTTCTGAGTTCATCGCCGCACGGCTGCGCGAGGCCGGCTGCCCGGAGGACCGCCTCGTCGTTCATCACATCGGCGTGGACACTCGCCGCTTCACGCCCGGAGACCCGGCCGAGCGCTCGGGCTCGCAGATCCTGTTCGTCGGTCGGCTGGTGACGAAGAAAGGGCTCACGCACCTGCTGCGCGCGATGCCGCGTGTTCAGCAAATGGTGCCGGATGCGGAGCTGGTCGTCGTCGGAGATGGCCCGCTGCGCGCGCGCCACGAGGCCGAGGCCCGCGAGCTCGGCGTCCGTTGCCGCTTCGTCGGCGTGCAGTCGCCGGACCAGGTGCGGGACTGGATGCGCCGCTCCGCGGTCCTGTGCGCGCCCAGCGTCGTCACGCCGACGGGCAACGCGGAGGGCCTGCCGATCACCATCCTCGAGGCGCAGGCCACGGGCCTGCCAGTCGTTGCGTTCCCATCCGGCGGCAGCGCCGAGGGCATTATCGATGGTGAGACCGGCTGGATCGTGCCGCCGGGGGACGAGACCACGCTGGCGGAGCGTCTGGCGGGGTTGCTGCGCGACGAAGCGCAACGGGCGCGTTTCTCGGCGGCCGCACGCGCACACGCGGTCCAGCGCTTCGACCTGGTCCGTCAGACCGCGCTGCTCGAGAGGATCTACGACGACGTGCTCCGCTCCGCCGCCGCGTGAGCGGGCTCCCGGCGCGGTGCGCCGGCATCGATCGCGGATCGATGCCCGGTCAGCATGAGCTGGCGGCGCACTCGAGCCTGCATGCCCGCCAGGGTGCGCCGGGATGGCGGATCAGCCAGCGGACGTCAGGGGCTCCAGCTCTGCCAGCCCGCGCGGCGCCCGTGTCTCCCGGTTCTCCCGGATCCTGCGCCGCGCCTCCACGATGCGGCGCATGCCTTCCGGGTCTCGCCACGGCCGCTCGTGATGGAGGTGGACCGCCGGCGCCCGGAAGCGGATCCGCTCGGGCCGCACGCCCAGGTTCTCCAGCCGGTCGCCCAGCGCCGCATCCTGCCCGCCGTAGCCCATGTCCATGTCGAACCCGTTGACCGCGATCACGTCCTCGCGCCACGCGGAGGAGTTGCCGCCGCGGAAGCGGGGAGGCGTCGGCGTGAGCCGGTCCAGCAGCCACCCCCAGGCGCGGCTGGTCGGGAAGCGCAGCGCGTGGCGGCCCGGAGAGAAGCCCTGCGCCATCAGCCAGCGCAGGCTCGTGGCGCGCCCGGCCTTCACGTCCTCCACGGTGATCCGTTCGCTGACCCGCGCCGGCAGCTTGACCGCGCCGCCCACGAGGAAACGGCCCGGCCGCGCCAGGCGCGCATGCACTTCGACGAAATCGCGTCGCGGGATGATGTCCGCGTCCGAGAAGATCAGGTACGGGCGGTCCGTGGCCAGGATCGCGCGGTTGAGGATCTCGCTCTTGCGGAATCCCCGGTCTTCGTGCCACACGTGGATGATGTCCAGGCCGCACTCGCGCCGCATCCGCTCGATCACCTCGCGCGTCTCCGGTCCCGACCCGTCATCCGCGATGACGATCTGGAAGTCCCGGAACGTTTGAGCCGCGTACCCCCAGAGCGAGAGCTCGAGGGCGCGCGGCCAGTTGTAGGTGGACAGAATGAGCGCGATGCCTGGCTTCATGTGCCGACCTGGAGCACGGCGAGGAACGCCTCCTGCGGGATCTCCACCGTTCCGACCTGCTTCATCCGCCGCTTCCCTTCCTTCTGCTTCTCGAGCAGCTTGCGCTTGCGCGTGATGTCGCCGCCATAGCACTTGGCGGTGACGTTCTTGCGCAGCGGCTTGATCGTCTCCCGCGCGATGATCCTGCTGCCGATCGCCGCCTGGATCGCGACCTCGAACAACTGCCGCGGGATCAGCTCCTTCAGCTTCTCCGCCATCGCGCGACCGTACTCGTACGCCTTGTCGCGGTGGATGATCACGCTGAAGGCGTCCACGGGGTCGCCGTTGATCAGCATGTCCAGCTTGACCAGGTCGTTCGGCCGGTAGTCGAGGAACTCCCAGTCCAGGGACGCGTAGCCCTTCGTCGACCCCTTCAGCCGGACGTAGAAGTCGAGCACGATCTCGGCCAGCGGCAGCTCATAGATGAACTCGACGCGCGTCGGGTCCAGGTAACTCATCGACCGGTACTCGCCGCGCCGCTCGTGACACAGCTTCTGGACGTTGCCGATGAACTCGGCCGGGCACACGATGCGTGCGCGGACGTACGGCTCCTCGATGCGCTCGATGCGGCTGCGGTCCGGCATCGCGGTCGGGTTCTCCACCGCGATCCGCTCGCCGCTGGTGAGCACCACGTGGTACTCCACGTTGGGCACCGTGGTGATCAGGTCCAGCGAGAACTCGCGCTCGAGCCGCTCCTGCACGATCTCCATGTGCAGCAGGCCCAGGAACCCGCAGCGGAAGCCGAAGCCGAGCGCCGTCGACGTCTCTGGCTCGTAGAACAGGCTCGCGTCGCTGAGCTTCAGCTTCTCGAGCGCGTCCCGCAGCTCCTCGTACTGCTCGGAGTCCGTCGGGTACAGCCCGCTGAACACCATCGGCTTGATCTCGCGGTAGCCAGGCAGCAGCTCGGTCGCCCGGTTGTCCGCGTCCAGGATGGTGTCGCCCACCTTGGTGTCCGAGACGCGCTTGATCCCCGCCAGCACGTAGCCGACCTGGCCGGGCCCCAGCTCCGGCTGTGGCACCCGATCGATCCGGATGAAGCCGACCTCGTCCACCTCGTAGACGCCGTCCGTCGCGCCGAACGCGATCCGCATCCCCGGACGCAGCACTCCATCAACGACGCGCACGTACGGCACGGCGCCCTGGTACTTGTCGTAGGACGAGTCGAAGATGAGCGCGCGCAGCGGCGCGTCCGCGCGGCCCTGGGGCGGCGGCACGCGGCGCACGATCGCCTCCAGCAGCGCGTCGACGCCCGTCCCCTCCTTGGCCGAGACCAGGAGCACGTCCGCCGGATCCACGCCCAGCAGGTCCACCAGCTCCGCGCGGCGCCGCTCCGGCTCCGCACCCGGCAGGTCGATCTTGTTCAGCACCGGAATGATCTCGAGCCCTGCGTCCAGCGCGAGGAACAGGTTGGACAGCGTCTGCGCCTGCACGCCCTGGCTCGCGTCCACCACGAGCACCGCGCCCTCACACGCGGCCAGCGAACGCGAGACCTCGTACGTGAAGTCCACGTGACCCGGCGTGTCGATCAAGTTCAGCTCGTAGAGCTCCCCGTCCGCGGCACGGTACTGCATCCGCACCGCGTGCAGCTTGATCGTGATGCCGCGCTCGCGCTCGAGCTCGTTGCTGTCCAGCACCTGGTCCTTCATCTCGCGTTGCGCGAGCGTGCCCGTGCGCTCGAGCAAGCGGTCAGCCAGGGTGGACTTCCCGTGGTCAATGTGGGCGATGATGCAGAAATTGCGAATGCGATCTATGCGCACGCGTCCGGAATCCCCGTGGCTTGTCGATCCTGAATCTGTTTGAAATCTAACCGCCGCCATTCCCGGAATCAATCAGCCACGCACCGTTTTTCCCCCTCTTTCTACAACGGAATTGACACCCTTCCGGCGCCGTCGCTATACTTGCAGTGGCTTCTCCCCACCACGGGTTCCCCCACGTTCGGTTTGACCTCCTCCTGGTGTTCTGGAGACCCGAAATGCTGCAATCGATCCGCCTCGTTTTCCTCCCCCTCGCCCTGCTTTTCCTCGCGGCGCCCGCCGCTGCACAGCTCACGTCGACGCCGCGCGCCGCCGGCCTCGGCGGAGCGTACATGGCGCTGGCGCGCGGCAGCGAGGCGGTGGATTGGAATCCGGCGAACCTCGGACTCCCGGGCCAGCCGTCCTGGTCCTTCGCCCTGCCCCGCCTCGGCGTGGTGGGGGCCGTGCTCGGCCCGCCGCTCCGCGAGCTGCCCACGCTGGTCAAGGATGACCTGACCGACGACGACCGGCTGCACTTCCTTGCCCAGGTGCCGGAGGGGGGCATCTCGTTCCGCGCCGATGGCCTGGTCCCCTGGGTCGGCCTGAGCGTGGGCGGCTTCGCCGTCAGCGCGTCCAGCACGGCGCTCCTGGATGTCCATACCAGCCGCGAGATGGTCGACCTCTACCTCGAGGCACGCCAGTACGGCGGCGTGGACCCGGCGCGGCTGGATGAGTACCGCGTGGGCAACACCGGCTTCGGCGGCGCGGTGCTGACCAGCGCCGCGGTGGCCTACGCGCACCCCATCCCGCTGTTTCCGTTCCCGGCCAGCGTGGGCGTGACCGGGCGGGTCACGTTCGTCCACGAAGCGCTGCGGGCCCGCATCTTCGACCCGGTCGCGGACTGGGCGAACAGCGACATCCGGATCACGATGGTGAGTCTCCGGGCATCGGGCGGGCGCGGTTTCGGGCTGGACGTCGGCGCGGCGGCGCGGCCGCTCCCCGGCCTCACCGTCGGGCTCGCAGTGGAGAACCTCGCGCAGTCCATGAGGTGGAATGAGGAGCTGGAGCAGCGGGGCGGCGAGTTCACGGGCAGCGAGCTCGCGCTGATGGAGCCGCCGGACTTCGTGGATCTGTTCGATCCGGAGCCCTACGACTCGGCCAGTGCGCCGCCGGAGGTCGACAGCATCGCCAAGGCGCTGCTGGCCGGCGCCGCGCGCCCGCGGGTCGTGCGGGCCGGGGCGGCGCTCCAGACCGGCGGCACGGCGGTGAGCCTGACGTTGAGCAAGGCGACGGGGGACGGAAGGTTGTTCACCGGCTGGCCCCAGCAGGTTGCCGTGGGCGTCGAGCAGCGGCTGTTCGGCTTCTGGTACCTGCGCGGCGGGGCGGCCAGCTCCCTCTCCGGCGCCGAGGCACTGGCGCTCGGCACCACCTTCGCCATGGGCCCGCTCCACCTGACGCTCGCCGCCACGCGGGTCACCGGCAACGACGAGCCGCGCTCCGAGTCCGCTGCCGACTTCGACTTCCCGGCGCAGCTGGTGGCCACCTCCGGGTACGCGCTGATGATCGGCCTGGACATGATGGGCGCGCCGCCTCCCCTCCGGCGGAGCCGCCGCTAGCCCCGAAGCGGCCGGCCGGCAGCGCGACCGCCTCCTTCGACCACGGCCCAGGCCAGCCACGGGCCGCCGGGGTGCCTGCCCCGGCGGCCCGTCGCGCTATGCGTCCGCGTCCGGGCCAGCCGTCCGGACGTGCAACCCCACGAGGACGGCCGCGAGGACGGCCATCCCGGCGGCCAGCAGGAATGCACCGGAGCTGTGGGTCGCCAGCGCGTGACCAAAGAACAGAGGAACGCTCACGGCAGAGATCGCTCCGAGGAGCAGCAGCACTCGACTCATATCGTCCGTCTCTCCGAGTTGGCAGGAACCTCGTGATGGGTATTGTACGCGCGTTCCGCATCCCGCGCACGTGCCGGCCGCCGGACGAACGCGAGCGGCCGCGGCGGGCAGGCGCGCGGCGGCAGCCCACCCGCGCCCGCCCGGCGCGGCCGTGCGCTCACCGTCCGCCCGTCAGCGCCCGCATCTCCTGCAGCCCCCGCTCCGTCCAGCGCGGCGCTTCCGGGTCCGTCGCGATGCGATGGCCCAGGTAGAACACGAGCCGCGTGACTCGCGCCGCCTTGTCCGCGTCGAGCCTCTCGACCTCGTCCGACGGGCGGTGGTAATCCTCGTGCAGCCC
>DATCLK010000073.1:0-55623 GCA_036563975.1 Longimicrobiales bacterium
GAGGTGGTCTGCGGCGTCGACGAGGATGCGCTCGTCCGGCGGGAGCGTGGCCGGCGACTCGACCCCGGCGAGCGCGCGCCCGAGCGACGTGCGCGGCATCATCCTTCGCCTCTGCCCACCGGTCGCTGCAGCACGCCGCGCACGCCGTTGCCTTTCCCTCGCCCTTGCCCTGGCCCTGGCCCTGGCTCTTTACTCCGGATCCAACCCTCTCCCGCCCGTGCGCCCGTCCTTGAGCACCCACAGGTGCTTGTCTTCGCCGCACAGCACGATGTCAACGATGGCGCGCGGGTCGAGATCGAAACTCTGCCGGTCCGGGATCGAGCGATAACACAGGTTGCCCGCCCCGTCGACCGGCGGATGGTTGTGCGCCGTGCCGACGTAGCGCGGCCCTTGGCACGGCTGATAGCGCACGCTGCTGATGCTCGCCTCCTCCATCTGTGCCAGCCGGAACCCGTCGATGTACAGGACTCCGTTCTCCTGCCGGCCCTCGAGACACAGCACGAACTCGACTTCGGTGATGAACCGGTAGAGGAAGGACCAGCCCTCGAGCACCTCGGGAGCGATGACGACAGCCTCCGCGGCGCCCGTCGCGTCGCGACCCCCGCGGGCCGCGCCGTCCGCGCCGCGCTGCTTCGGCGCCTGCGCACCGCCCGCCGAGGCGCACGCCATCAGCCCGAACACGGCCAGTATCGCAACCTGCCGCCCCACGTCTGCCTCCCCTCTATCCTGCACCCCCGCGGCCTCCGCCGGGGGGCCTGCGTCCTCCACGGCCGGCGGAGCGGCCGCCGGCCTGCTGCCGAACCGCGGGCGGGGGAGACCGCAGCCGCGCCGCGCGCAGAGCCCCGCCACGGCCCTGTTCGGGCCGCAAGGTACGCTCCCTGCAAAGCCTGCACCGGCGCGGGGCTACACAGGCCCTCCGCGGGGCCCGCTCGACGTGCGCCGGGCCACGAGCTGCGGTCGCGCCGCACGCGGCGCCCCGGGCCACAGCCGCCCGAGCGCCGCGCGGCCATGCCCCGATTCACACGGGCTAACACCGAGCGCGTACCCCGCTCCGCACGGGCTCGCACGGAGCGCGTGCCGGCGCTGCCACGGCGCCGGCTGCCCTCCGCGGGGCCGCGACGCGCCGGTGGGGCGAGGCGGACGGGTGTCGCAGCGGCACTCGCGCGCCGCAGCCCCGACAACCCGAGCGCAGGAACGAAGGCGCATGGACCTGCGCATTGGCATCTCGGGCTGGGCCTACGCCGCGTGGCGCGGCCGCTTCTACCCGCGCGGGCTCGCGCGCGCCCGTGAGCTCGCGTTCGCCAGCCGACGGCTGAACTCCATCGAGATCAACGGCACGTTCTACTCCCTACAGCGGCCGTTCACCTTCCGCCGCTGGTACGACGAAACGCCGTCGGGCTTCCTCTTCGCCGTCAAGGGCAGTCGCTTCATCACGCACATGAAGAAGCTCGACGACGTCGAGACGCCGCTCGCGAACTTCTTCGCCTCCGGATTGCTCCTGCTCCGTGAGAAGCTCGGCCCCGTGCTCTGGCAGATGCCGCCGAGCCTCGCCTTCGACCGACGCCGCATCGCCCGCTTCCTCGCGCTCCTCCCGAAGACGACGGCGGCCGCCGCGCGCCTCGCCCGCCGCCACGACCGCCGCCTCGAGGGCCGCGCCTGGACACGCACGGACCGGGACCGGCCGATCCGCTACGCCTTCGAGGTCCGCCACCCCTCGTTCCTCTGCGCCGAGTTTGCCGCGCTGCTCCACGAACACGGGGCCGCCCTCGTCTTCGCGGACACCGCCGGCCTCTTTCCCTACGCCGAGCAGCTCACCGCAGACTTCGTCTACATCCGGCTGCATGGCGCGGAGAAGATCTACGCGAGCGGCTACACCGACGCGCAACTCGACTGGTGGGCGGCGCGGATCCGCGCGTGGCAGCGCGGCCGCGAGCCGCGCGACGCGCGCCGCATCGCGGGCGCGCCCCGGCCCCGGCGACGCCCGCGCGACGTCTACGTCTATTTCGACAACGACGCCCTCGGCCACGCCCCCTTCGATGCCTTGCGCCTCGCCGCGCGCCTCGGCGTCGCCGCGCCGGAGGGTCGGGCGACCGCGCCCGGGCGCGCCTCCGGCCGCGCGGCGCGCAGCCCCCCTGGCGCGCGGCGCCGCTCGGCGTAGCTTCATCCGCATGGAGAACCCCCGCATTGACGCGCTCCGCAAGATGCTCGAGCACAACCCCAACGACCCGCGGTTGCGCTTCGGCCTCGCCGCCGAGTACGAGCGCCTCGGCCGCTGGGACCTCGTCGTTCAGGAGCTCCGCGAGTACCTCGCCCTGACGGACGACGAGGGCAACGCCTGGGGTCGCCTCGGCAATGCGCTGCGCCAGCTCGGCCGCGACGCCGAGGCCAGGGACGCGTACCGCCGCGGCATCGAGGCCGCCCAGCGCCACGGCCACCCCGGCATGGCCGCCGAGTTCGAGGAGATCCTCGACGCCTGGGATTCATGACGGACCGGCTCCGCTCCTTCGAGGAGGAGGCGCTGCCTCACCTCGACGCCGTCTATCGCTTCGCGCTCCGCCTGACCGGTGCCGCGGCGGACGCCGAGGACCTTGTGCAGGAGACCTTTCTCCGCGCCTACCGCTCCTGGGACCAGTACACCCCGGGAACCTCGGCCAAGAGCTGGCTGTTTACCATCTGCCGGAACACGTTCCTCCGGCAGCGGGAGCGCGAACGCCGTCGCGACGAGGTCGTCGAGCGAGCCGTGCGCGAGGGCGACGGGCCGTCGGTGCCCGGGGGCGAGCTGCCGTTGTTCATGCCCGCCGCGCAGAGCGACCCGGAGGGCGAGCTGTTCCGCGACATGATCGACGAGTCGATCCTGAACGCCATCGAGCGCCTGCCCGCCGACTTCCGCGACGCCGTCGTGCTGAGCGACCTCGAGGGCCTCTCCTACGCCGAGATCGCCTCGGTGCTCGACATCCCCGTCGGCACCGTCAAGAGCCGCCTCTTCCGTGGTCGGCGCCTCCTCCAGCAGGAGCTGTACTCCTATGCGATCGAGGAAGGTTACATCCGCCCCCGCCAGCCATGAGTGACGTCACCTGTCGCGAGGCGCTCGCACGCCTGTACGAGTACCTGGACGGGGAGCTGTCCGGCGCCAGCGCGGAGGAGATCCGCGCCCACTTCGAGCTGTGCCAGTGCTGCTACCCGCACCTGCGCTACGCGACCGCGTTCCAGGAGATGCTCGCGCGGGTGGCGAGCGGCCAGCGCTGCGCTCCGCCCGAGCTGCGCAAGAAAGTCGCGGAGCTGCTGCGCGCCGAGGCAGCCCGCAGCGGCGGCTGAGGCCTGCGCCGCCCGCACCTGACACACGCCCGGCGCGAGCAGCGGCCGCCGCGGCCCGAACCTGGCCGCGCCCCCACGGCGGCCGAAGGATCCCCGAACCCTCCCCACCAGCCAGGGTATCCACGGAAAGCGTATCCCTCTGACTCCTGAACCCGAATGCCCCGCGCGCGGGTCGCCCGGGGCACTGGAGGCCAGCCGACGATGGTGATGCCGACGAGGCGCGAGCGGGTCGTTCCGCGGCTGATTGAAGACGAGATGCGCGATTCGTTCATCGATTATTCGATGAGCGTGATCGTGCAGCGGGCGCTGCCGGACGTGCGAGATGGGCTCAAGCCGGTGCACCGGCGGATCCTGTACGCCATGCACGAGCTGGGGCTGGCGCCGGGCCGGCCGTACAAGAAGAGTGCGACCGTGGTGGGGGAGGTGCTGGGCAAGTACCACCCGCACGGGGATGCGGCGGTCTACGACTCGCTGGTGCGGATGGTGCAGGATTTCAGCCTGCGCTATCCGCTGGTGGATGGGCAGGGCAACTTCGGCTCGATCGACGGCGACAATGCTGCGGCGTACCGCTACACGGAGGCGCGGCTGACGCCGGTGGCGATGGAGCTGCTGGAGGATCTGGAGAAGGGCACGGTGGATTTCGTGCCCAACTTCGATGATCGGCTGCAGGAGCCGACGGTTCTTCCGGCGAAGCTGCCCAACCTGCTGGTCAACGGCTCCAGCGGCATCGCCGTGGGCATGGCCACCAACATCCCGCCCCACAACCTGCGCGAGGTCGCGGCCGCCATCAAGCACCTGATCGCCAAGCCCAACTGCTCGGTGGACGAGCTCATGCGCCACATCAAGGGCCCGGACTTCCCCACCGGCGGCTTCATCGTGGGCCTGGACGGCATCAAGAGCGCGTACCGCACTGGCCGCGGGCGCATCATCATGCGGGCGCGCGTGCAGCGCGAGTCGCTCCGCAACGGCAAGGAGCAGCTCGTCGTCACAGAGCTGCCCTACGGCATCTCCAAGGCGCGCGTCGTCGAGCAGATCGCCGAGCTCGTGCGCGAACGCAAGCTCGACGAGGTCGCCGACCTCCGCGACGAGTCGGACCGAGACGGGATGCGGATCGTCATCGAGCTGAAGCGCGGCGCCCGCACCGCCCGCGTCCTCGCGATGCTCTTCAAGAACACGGCGCTCCAGGCCACCTTCGGCGCCATCATGCTCGCGCTGGATCGCGGCGTGCCACGCGAGCTGAACCTGAAGGAGCTGCTCGAACGCTACCGCGACCACCGGCTCGAGGTCATCCAGCGGCGTGCCCGCTTCGAGCTCGAGCGCGCGCAGGCGGAAGCGCACATCACGAAGGGACTGCTGATCGCGCTGGACAACATTGACGCGGTCATTCGCATCATCAGGCGCGCGCAGGACCGCGAAACCGCAGCCGCCCAGTTGCGCAAGCAGTTCCGCCTCTCCGAGGCCCAGGCCGGCGCGATCCTCGACATGCGCCTCGCTCGGCTCACGGCGCTCGAGCACAAGGCGCTGAAGGAGCAGCTCCGCGCACTCCAGCGCCGCATCGCCGAGCTCGAGAAGCTGCTCGCCAGCCGCAAGCGTCAGCTCGCACTGCTCGTCGCCGAGCTGGACGATCTGGTCGAGCGCTTCGGCGACGCGCGCCGTACCCGCATCGTGAAGGGTGACGCCGAGGTCCAGATCGAGGACATCGTCGCCCGCGAGAACGTCGTCGTCACGCTCACGCACGAGGGCTACATCAACCGCCTGCCCCTCGCGGTCTACCAGCGCCGTGTGCGCCGCGGCACAAGCGTGCTCCGCTCCAAGCGCGGCGGCGATTTCCTCGAGCGCGCCTTCGTCGCCGGCACGCAGGACACGCTGCTCATCTTCACCCAGGACGGCCACGCGCACGCCCTGCCCGTGCACAAGATCCCGGAGGCGGGGACCGGCCGCGGCCAGCCACTCGTCCGAGTGCTTGGGCTCGGCAAGCGCGCCGCGATCGCCGCCATGATCCCCGTCTCCGAGTTCTCGGCCGGGCGGTTCCTGGTCTTCCTCACGGCCAATGGCGTGGTCAAGCGCACCACGCTCGACCAGTTCGCCAGCGTGCGTGCCGGCGGCATCGGCGCGATGAGCATTCGCAAAGGCGACCGCCTGCTCGATGTCCAGCTCTCCGACGGCACGAGCGACGTCGTGCTCGCCACGCGTCAGGGTCGCGCCATTCGTTTTCCGGAGGCGGAGATTCCCGTCGTCGGCCGCGCCGCCCAGGGTGTCCGCGGCATCAAGCTGCGGGAACGCGACCGCGCCATCGGCATGGTCGTCGTGCGCCGTGAGTCCTCGCTGTGCACCGTGACGGAGAACGGCTACGTCAAGCGGACGCCCATTGGCGAGCTCGCAGTGCAGCGTCGCGGCGGGACCGGTGCGGCGGCGCTCGCCGTCAACCAGCGCACGGGCCCGCTCGTCGCCATCGAGGAACTGCTCCCGGGCGACGAGTTGATGATCCTCGCCGCGAGCGGTGTCGGCACGCGCGTCGCCGCAGACGACCTGCCTGAGCAGAAGCGCGGCAGCCAGGGCAAGCGCGTCATGGAGCTCGCCGCCGGCGACCGGGTGGTCGAGGTCGCGCGCGTCGTCGCGGAGCGGGAGGAGGGTGGCGACGAGGGAGACGGCGCTCGGAAGCGGCGCAGCCGTAAAGGGCAAACGGCGCAGCTCTCGTTCGCCGGCGTGGAATGAAGGGGCGACCCCTCCTCCACCCGGCGGCGGGCGCGCGGAGCGGGAGGATGCGCGCGCCCACGCGGGCTGGCTCGGCTTCGTCGGCAGCCCCTACTCGATCGCTTCCAGGAAGTGCACCAGCGCAGTGTCGAAGGCGGCGGGCTGCTCCAGGTTCGGCAGGTGGGCCGCATCGGGGATCTCGACCAGCCGCGCGTCCGGGATCGCATCCCGCATCCGCCTGGCCTCCTCCACCGTGGCTGCCGCGTCCTCCGCGCCGACGATCACCAGCACCGGGACGTCGATCTCCGGCAGCAGTGGCGTCGAATCCTCGCGCGACGCCATGCCCTCCGCCGCCCGCGCGATGCTTTCCGCGGGCTGGCTCTCGATGATCCCGCGCAGCCGCTGCTCGAGGTCCGGGCGCCCCTGGCGCGTGCCCGGCGCCAGCAATCTCGGGATCATCGCCTCCGCTACGACCTGCGCGCCCTCCTTGCGCACCCGTGCCGCCAGCGCGTGCCGGGCCTCTCGCCCTTCCGCGCTGTCCGCGCTTGCACGCGTATCGCACAACACGAGCGCGTGCACACGCTCGCGGTACCGCCGCCAGAACGCGAACGCCACGTACCCGCCCATCGAGAGCCCGCACAGCGTCACGCGATCGATGCCCAGGTGCTCCAACCACAGGGCGAGGTCATCCGCGAAGCGCTCCATTGTGAGCGGCTCCATTGCGCCTCCCTCGCGCGTCATGCCGAACCCGCGCAGGTCCGGCGCCAGCAGCCGCCAGCGCCGCGGCAGTCGGCGGAGCTGATCCTCCCACATCGAGCCGTCCAGCGGGAACGCGTGCACGAACACCACCGCGCGCGGCCCGTGCCCGGCCTCGCGCCAGTGCAAACGGATCCCGTCGATCGTCGCCTGCATGCTCGCCTCCCTCATCCCAGCTCCCCATCCGCCCGGCCGGCGCCTCGCGGCCGGCGCACGCCGTGGCGTGGGCACGCGGCGCCCCCCATCCGGCGGCAAAGGGGAGCCCTGCATCCGCCGGGCCGAAAGGGGGGCCGCATCGCGATCCTGTCCACCGCTTCTGGCGCGGTGGTGGGTTGTGCGCCGGCGCCGCCGGGCCGGGCGAGCGGCCGCAACGCTTCCCGTCCCGCCGCGGGCCGCTCACAGCCGGCCGCGCCCGGCGCACGCCTGGGGCGGAACGGCCCACCCTCAGATCCCCAGCGCCGAGCGGATGATCGGGTCGATCCGCTCCGGCGTCCAGCGCGGCTCGAACGTCAGCTCGACATCCGCGCTCTCCACGCCCTCGAGCGCCAGGATCTCGGCCTTCGCCTGCTCCACGATCTGGCCCGCCGCCGGACACATCGGCGTGGTCAGCGACATCGTCACGTGCACGTGCCCGTCCGTGATGTCCACCCCGTAGACCAGGCCGAGCACCACCACGTCCAGGTCCAGCTCCGGGTCCTTGACCTTGCGGAGCGCCTTCTTCACATCCTTCTCCGTGACCATCATGCCTCCTCGCTGCGGCTCGCGCTTTCCCTCCCCCATGCGGCGCCCCGGCGGCGCCCCCGTTGCCTATACCCCCTCCTGGCCCGGCCGGTCGCTCGTTCCGTTGACACCGCCTCCCGCCTCCGCCAACTTTGACTACGCCAGCACGCGTGTCTGAACGGCGCGCGTGTTGCGGCGGCGGTGGTGAAGAGGAGGCAGTCCCATGCACGTGACGATCGAATACTGCGGGCTCTGAAACTACCTCCCCCGCGCCTCCAGTCTGGAGGCCCCGCATCAAGGAGGAGTTTCCGGACGCAACTGTCGAACTCGTCGAATCCCGCGGCGGGGTCTTCGAGGTCAGCGTAGACGGTCGGTTGATCTTCTCGAAGAAACGCACCGGCCGGCATCCGACCTGGGAGGAGATCCGCGCCGCACTGCGCTGAGCCCGGCCTCCGCCGCCTTCGCGGCTCGTTTCCTGTCCCCGAGGCCATGGCACGCTCCATCCGACGCATTGCGCTCAACACCGGCGGCGGCGACGCCCCCGGCCTGAACGCCGTCATCCGCGCCGCTGTGCTCGCTGCCATCAACCGCGGCTGGGAGGTCTACGGCATCCGCAAGGGCTACGGCGGCCTGCTCGGCGAGGATGGCATCGTCCGGCTCGATCGCGAGGCCGTCCGTGGCATCACGCATCTCGGCGGCACTATCCTCGGCACCACGAACCGCGGCAACCCTTTCGAATGGCCGGCTGACACGCCCGACGGGATCACGCTCGAGGACCGCTCGGACGAGGTCATCGCCGCGTTCCGCGACCGCGGCTTCGACGCCCTCATCGCCATCGGCGGCAACGGCTCGCTGCACATCGCCAACCGCCTCGCCGCCAAGGGGCTACCCGTCGTCGGCGTGCCCAAGACCATCGACAACGATCTCGCCTGCACGCAGGTCGCCTTCGGCTTCCACACCGCCGTCCAGACCGCCACCGACGCGATCGACAAGCTCCATTCGACCGCCCAGAGCCACGAACGCGTCTTCGTCGTCGAGGTCATGGGCCGCAACACCGGTTGGATCGCCCTGCATTCAGGCGTCGCCGGCAGCGCGGACGTGATCCTGATCCCGGAGATCCCCTACCACATCGAGAAGGTCTGCGAAAAGATCGAGGAGCGCTATCGCAGCGGAAAGCGCTTCGCCATCGTCGTCGCCGCCGAGGGCGCGGTCCCCCATGGCGGCGAGCCCACCTACATCGAGGCCGCGCGCCCGGGCCGCGCCCCCCGCCTCGGCGGCATCGCCGAGCGCCTGGCCGCCCAGATCCAGGAGCTCACCGGCCACGAAACCCGCTCGCTCGTGCTCGGCCACCTCCAGCGCGGCGGCTCGCCCACGGCCTACGATCGGCTGATCGCGCTCCGCTTCGGCGCCGCCGCCGTTCGCCTCGTGGCCGAGAACCGGTTCGGTACCATGGTCGCGCTCGATCCGCCCACGATCCGTGCCGTCCCGCTCGAGGACGCGGTCCGCGAGATCAAGCGCGTCCCTCTCGATTCGGACATCATCGCAACCGCGCGGGATCTCGGCATTTCCTTCGGCGACTGACGACCCTTGCCGCGGCCCCGCGCAACGCCCTAGACTGCTGCCGCTCCCCCGGACCGACATCCCTCTGGAGGATGTGAGCCATGCACCGCCTGCGCACGGCGCATCTCCTGGCCCTCGCCACGGCCGCCGCGGCCGCACCCGCCTACGCCCAGGCCCCCGCACCCGCCACGGCCCGCTTCGAGCTGACCGTGGCCAACATCATGCGCGGGCCCGAGCACGTCGGCTCGGAGCCGGCCGCGGTCCGCTGGACCGACGACGGGCGCTGGATCTACTTCCGCTGGAAGCCGGGCGGCCGCCCCTGGCACGAGGAGTCCGCCCTCTACCGCGTTCCCGCAAGCGGCGGCGTGCCGGAACGCCTCTCCGACGAGGCCGCGGACTCCCTCGGCGTACTCATCGCCGGGGGCGACATCTCGCCCGACGAACGCCAGCGCGTCGTCGCGTACCGGGGTGACCTCTGGCTCATCGATCGCCGCACCCTCGCGGTGCGCCGGCTCACCCACACCCGCGCCGCCGAATCCAGCCCCGTGTTCGGCCGCGACGGCCTCACGATCTACTTCGTTCGGGAAGACAACGTTTTCTCACTGGCGCTGGACGGCGGGCAGGTTCGCCAGCTCACCGACATCCGCGCGGGCTCGCCGCCGCAGGAGCGCCAGGCCGAAGGCCAGCGCAGGTTTCTCGAGGACCAGCAGAAGGAGCTATTCGAGCACATCCGCCGCGAGGCCGAGCGCCGCGAGGAAATGGAGCAGCGGCGCAAAGCGCGCGAGGCACGCGACATCAAGACCACCTACATCTCGCGCGAGGAGCGTGTCCAGGCAATCGACGTGGAGCCCGGCGGCCGTTACGCCGTCGTGCACGTCTCCAAGCCCGCGCGCGACGCGCGCAGGACCATCGTCCCGGACTACGTCACGGCATCCGGCTACACGGAGGACATCAACGCGCGGGCCAAGGTCGGCGACGCGCAGGAGGAGGCGCGGCTCGGCCTCGCCGACCTCGCCACGGGCGAGGCCCGCTGGCTGGCGCTGGGGACGACGAAGGCCGCCGCCACGCCCGCGGACAGCGCCGCGCCCGCGGACTCCGCTGCCCGCCGCGGCGATGCCGCCCCACGCCTCGCCTCCGTCCGCTTCATCGGCTGGAACCGCGACGGCACGCTCGGCCTCATCGGCGCCGTCGGCTACGACTTCAAGGACCAGTGGCTGCACGTGCTCGACGCCTCGAGCGGCGAGATCCGCATCGTCGCGCACGACCACGACGACGCGTGGATCGGGGGGCCCTGCCCGGACTGGACCCGCCCCGGCTGCGCCGGCTGGATGCCCGATGGCCGGAGCATCTACTTCCTCAGCGAGCGCGACGGCTTCTCCCACCTCTACACCGTGGCCGCGACCGGCGGCGAGCCTCGGCAGCTCACCCGCGGCCAGTGGGAGGTCGAGTCCGTCTCGCTCTCCCCGGACCGCAAGCGGTTCTACCTCACCACCTCGGAGGGCTCGCCCTTCGAGGTCCACTTCTGGCGAGCCGAGCTCGACGGCAGCCGCCGCACCCGGATCACCACCAGGCCCGGCCGCCACGACGTCACCGTCTCGCCCGACGGCCGCCGCCTCGCCATCGTCCACTCGTACTCGAACCAGCCGCCCGAGCTCTACATCGCGGACAACCGTCCTGGCGCCGAGATGCGCCGCATCACCACCTCGCCAACCGAGGAGTGGAGATCCTTCGGCTGGATCGACCCCGAGATCGTCTGGTTCGACGCGCGTGACGGCATCAAGGTCCCCGCTCGCATCTACCGGCCGCGCGACCTCGGGGCCGAGCCCAACGGTGCCGCCGTCATCTTCGTCCACGGCGCGGGCTACCTGCACAACGTGCACAAGTGGTGGTCCAGCTACTACCGCGAGTACATGTTCCACCACCTGCTCGCGTCCCGCGGCTTCACCGTCCTCGACATCGACTACCGCGGCTCGGCGGGCTACGGCCGGGACTGGCGCACCGCCATCTACCGCCACATGGGCGGCAAGGACCTCACCGACCACGTCGACGGCGCCCGCTACCTGGTTGAGCACGAGGGCATCGATCCCGAGCGCATCGGCATCTACGGCGGGTCCTACGGCGGATTCATTACGCTCATGGCCCTGTTCACCGAGCCCGAGGTCTTCGCCGCCGGCGCCGCGCTCCGCGCCGTGACCGACTGGGCGCACTACAACCACTGGTACACGCGGCGCATTCTCAATCTGCCGCAGGACGACACCCTCGCCTACCGCCGATCCTCGCCCATCTACTTCGCGGAAGGCCTCAAGGCCCCGCTGCTCATCGCGCACGGCATGGTGGACACCAACGTCCATTTCCAGGACGTCGTCCGCCTCGCGCAGCGACTCATCGAGCTCGGCAAGACCGACTGGGAGCTGGCGGTCTACCCCGTCGAAGACCACGGCTTCGTCGAGCCCAGCTCCTGGACCGATGAGTACCGCCGCATCCTCGAGCTCTTCGAGCGCCACCTTGCCGCCCCACGTGCGGCATCACAGGAGTGAGTGCGGACCGACCCGTGAGTGGAGAGGAATCCGATGATGGACGCCCTGCAACGGATAAGGATCCCCGCTCTCGCCATTGCCCTCATCCCGGCACTCCTCGCCGGCGGCTGCGCAGCCGACACCGGCCCCATCCGCATCGCGGTCGCCGGCCCCCTCGGCGAGATCACGGGCCGCTCCATGCGCTTGGCGGCAGAACTCGCCATCGACGAGATCAACCAGCAAGGCGGCCTCCGCGGTCGCCGCGTCGAGCTCATCGCCCGGGACGACGAGGCGAACCCCCAGCGCGCCATCGAGATCGCCATCGAGCTGCGCGACAACCCGAGCGTCGTCGCAGTCGTCGGCCACGTCAACTCCAACGCGACCCTCGCCGCGGCCGATTTCTACAACGACGAGAAGCGCGGACTCGTCGCGATCTCGCCCGCATCCAGCAGCCCGCTCATCACCCACGCCGGGCCCTGGATCTTCCGTGTCTGCCCCAGCGACCTGCTGCACGGGCCCGCTCTCGCGCGCTGGGCATACGACCGGCTCGGCGCGCGCAGGGTCACCGTTCTGTACTCGAATGACGAGTACGGCCGCGGCGTCATCCAATCCTTCGGCGAGGCGTTCCGGTCCGCCGGCGGCGAGGTCCTCTCGAACGACCCCTATCTCCCTGCCACACTCGAGGACCCGACCGGCATCGACCCCTATATCATCCGGGCCCTCCGCTCCGGCATGGACGCGCTCGTGATCGTCGGCCAGGCAGATGCCGCGCGCCGCATCATCACCGCCGCACGCCGGCTCGGTTACAACGGCCCGGTCCTGGGGCCCGATGGCCTCACCAACCTGCGCGACTTCGGCGAGATCGCGGAGGGCGTCTACATCAGCTCCGCCTTCTTGCCGGACCGCCCCGACCCCAACGCCCAGGCCTTCGTCCGGGCCTACGTAGATCGCTATCGCGAGCTGCCCGACCACCGCGGCGCAATGACCTACGATGCGATCCGCCTCATCGCCCGCGCCATTGCCGAGGTCGGCACCGACCGCACTGCTATCCGCGACTACATCGCGACCGTCGGCCGGGGCGACAACCCTCCCTTCGAGGGCGTCTCCGGAACCATCCGCTTCGATGAGAACGGCGACGTCGTCGGCAAGGAGGTCATCATCGGCATCGTCCGCGGCGGCCAGCTCGTCACGGCGGGTTCCTGACCCTGCCCGAGCCCCGGCCCGGACAGGCGGCACCGCGGGCCGGAGAGGATCCCGGCGCAGGTCGAAGGATGCGCCGGACGCAAGCGAAAACGGGGTCGGAGCGCTGCAACGCTCCGACCCCGTTCTTCAGTTTCGCCGCGCTACGGCCCGCCGGCAGCACCCCGAAGCGCCGGACACCACGCCGGATGCAGAGACCCGCGCGCAGCTTCGCGGGCCGCGCCGTGGAAGCCACACGCGCGCGTGCCCGAGCCGCCCGGGACGCAGAGCCCCACGCGCAGGCTCACGCCCCGCGCCCCGGCGCAACCGGGACCGCGGGCGAGGCGGTCAGCCCCGCAGGACCTTGCTCGCGTACCCGTTGTCCGGGTTGCCGCCCCGAGCCAGGATCCGGTCCACCGTTCCCGGCCCGCGGTTGTACGCCGTCAGCGCCAGCCGCAGGTTGCCGTCGTACTTGCCGATGAGGTAACGCAGGTACCGGAACCCGACGTTCAGGTTCGTCCGCGTGTCGAACAGGTCACGCCGCGACGTGCCCGGTGCGATCCACCGCGCCGTCGACGGCAGGACCTGCGTGTAGCCGATCGCTCCGACGTGCGACACCGCGGTGCGCCGGAAGCTCGACTCCGTCCGCACAAGCCCGAACGCGACCTTCGGGTCGATGCCGTTCCTCTGCGCCGCCGCGTAGATCTCGCGCGCCAGGGACACCGACACGCCGTACCGCCGCGCCAGACCCTCGATCGTCGCGTCCGCCTCTCGCTCCGCGTCCTCCACAGGCCGCGCCGCCACGACTGCCGCCGTCGGCACCGCCGGACTCGCCATTGCCATCTGCTCCGCCCGCGGCGCCGCCGCCGCCCGCTCCAGGCCCCACGGCTCACCGCGAACCATCATCCCTGCGGATGGCGCCACCAGCGCCAGCCCCGCCGTGATCATCATGGCCGGCCGCCGCACTCGCTCGTACAGCGCCCCGACCTCTGGGAATCGACGCTTCATCGCGCCTCCCTCCCTTCGGTTTAAGGGTGTTGTTCCTTGCCTGAGTGCGCCGCGCCCCTCCACCGCACGCGGCCCGGGCACGCGCGGCCCTCCGGGCCGTGCGTGCCCCCGGCGCGCGGCCTGGTGACCGCCGCCAGCCCCTGCTACCCCCTCCTCCAGGGGAGGTTCTACATAAGTGACGATTTTACAATGACTTAGGAAAAACCCTGGGAAGCGTCCGACATGCGTTGTCAAGCCCCGGCGGCAGCCCGCCCCGCCGGGGCAAACCGCGGGGCGGCCGGCAGCGTCGGTCCGGGGCCCGGCCAGGCGGACGGCCCGACCGCCGCCGGGCGATCGGCTGTCGGCGGCGACGGCCTCAGGCCGCGGGACCGCGGCCCGGGCGGCCGCCGGCGGCGGCGCTGGTGCGAGCGGTCACGAGTCAGCGTGAGGCGGGGGAGTGGCGGGCGGATCTACGTGAGGGCGGATCTACGGCGGTGAGGGCGGATCTACGGTGCCGCCGGGGAGGGCACGCCCGGCCCCGCGCCCGGGTGGCCCGCAGCGGCCGCACGCCTTCGGCGGCAGGAAGGGTGGTGGCCGGCCGGCGGCGCCGCCGACGCGGCCGCCGGGACAGTGGCGGTCCGGAACGGCAACGCGAGCGGCGGGCCGGATCAGCAGGAGCCTCGAGCGGCGGCGAGGGGGACGGGCCACGGATCCGTAGCAGCCCCGCGCGGCAGCGTGAGCGGGCAGGCCGGATCAGCAGCAGCCCCGGCACCGCAGCGCGAGCAGCGGGCCGGATCCGTGGGAGCCCCGACCAGCAGCGCGAGCGGGCGAGCCGGATCTCAGGTCAGGTCGTGAGCGTCACGACCTCGGTCGCGCCCGCGCGCAGCGTGACCAGCCGCCGCACGGTGCGCTCGCCGCTCCGGTCTCGTGCCATGACGGTGATCCGGGTGCTGGCCGGCCGGCTGACGACGAAGCTCGCCTCTCCGTTGGCGCCGACGTTGCCCAGCAGTCGCTCGCCGGTGCCGTCGTCGTATGAGACCGTCATGGGGAAGGGGTTGGGATTCCTCACCTGTAGGCTGTAGCTCGGTCCTACCTCGCTCTCGATGGAGACGCCCCGGCCGCACGTGGTGCCGGTGAGCGTGAGGACGGCCAGGGCGATCAGGAGCTGAGACGCGACTCGGGCCATCGGATGCCTCCTGATAGGATCGTCCGAGTTACGCGGGATGTCACGGCTCCACGGTAGGGTGGCCACTGCGGCCACGGCAAGCTCTCGCTGGCTGTGGGGCGCCGGGCCGGCGGCGCCTGCGCACATGTTCAGCCCGCGCCTGGCGCTCTCCTGCGGGCAGCGCGCCGCTCATGGCGGTCGCCATTCGGGGGCACGGAAGCGCTGGCCGGTCACTTCCCGTGATGCGTCGGAAGCCAACCAGAGGAAGACGGGCGTCACCTCTTCGGGCGGCCGTTGGCGAGCCGGGTCTTCTTCCGGGTAGGCCGCCTGCCGCATGCGTGTCCGCATGGCGCCGGGATCCACCGCGTTCACGCGGATCCCGGACGCACGCTCTTCCAGCGCGAGGTTGTACGTGAACGCTTCGAGTGCCCACTTGCTCACCGCGTACGCGCCCCAGTCGGCGCGCGCCACGTTCCCCACCCCGGACGTCACGTTGATGATCGAGCCCGTCCCCGCACGCCGCATTCCGGGCAGAACGGCCTGTGTCGCGATCAGTGCGCCCGTCACGTTGACGTCCATCACCTCGCGCCACGACGGCAGCGGGTATTGCGCGAGCGGCACGCGCTCGCCGAGCACGGAGGCGTTGTTGATCAGCACGGTCACCGGTCCCCAGCGCTCCTCGGCGGCGCGCACCAGCTCGCCGATCGCGCGTTCGTCCCGCACGTCTGCCGCCCGCCACACGACTTCGCCCCCTCGCGCGGTGATGCCTTCGGCGACATCCCGCAGCGCGTCCGCGCCTCGCGCGCAGAGCGCCAACCGCGCGCCTGCCGCGGCGAACGCCTCCGCCAGCGCGCGGCCCAGGCCGCGGGACGCTCCCGTGATCAGCACCACTTTGCCGCTGGCGTCATACACTGCCGCCATGCCTCACCTCCGCGCTCTCATCGAGTCCGTCCCCGTTCCCGTGTGGCCCGGGCCCGCGCCTTGCACCTCTCGGTTCGCGATCGCGTTTCCGGGAGGATCGTCACGGGAGGAGGTGGATCGAACGATGAAGAGGATCGAGCTCGTCACCGCCGCATCTCTCCTCGCGCTCGCCGCGTGCGGCGGCGCCCGGGTCGAACCCGAGCCCGGCATCCGACCCGCGCCTCTGCCCAGCGCGAACTACGTGCCGGCCGGCACCGTCATGAACGTTCGGCTCCAGCAGCGGCTCAGCGCCGAGGACAGCCGCGTCGGTCAGCGCTTCAACACCACGGTGATCGATCCGCTCGTGACCACCGACGGCCGTACGGTGGTGCCCGCCGGCTCCGTCGTCAGCGGCGTCGTGACGGGCGTCGATCCTTCGACCCGGCCCGGTGACATCGCCGCGATCCGCGTCAACTTCGACCGGATCCAGATCGGCGGTCGCACCTACCCCTTCGGTGCCAACGTGATCGACACGGATCCCGCGCTGGATCCGGACGAGGAGCGCATCCTGGAACGTGCGGCGGTCGGTGCCGCTGCCGGCGCGGTGCTCGGCGCCATCATCACCGGCGGCGACCTGGAAGGCATCCTCGTCGGCGGCGCGCTCGGCGCCGGCGCGGGCACGATCATCTCGCTCGGCCTCGGTGACATGGACGCCGAGCTGGATCGCGGGTCGGTGCTGACGCTCCGGACCACGCGGGCCGTGCAGCTCCGGTAGGCCGCCATGCCGGGACCCTACGACCCGTATCGGCGGCCGCGCGACGTGGGCAACGAATCGCCCGCCTCCGGCGAGGCGAAGCAGCAGGACGCGAGCGGCCCGCGGGGCGGTCCGCAGGAGAAGCGGCGGGCTCCCCAGGCACCGAAGCAGCCGGCGCAGGCGTCGGGCCGACGCGCCGCGCGGCACCAGCAGCGGCCGGCTGAGCGCAAGACCTTCACGCGAGCGGAGAACCCCTCGCGGCAGGGCCGGGGCAAGCCGAACCTCGAGCGCATCAAGCAGCGCTCGCGGCTCCGTGGGCTGGGCAGTCACCCCCCGCCGCGCGCGTGAGCCGGGGGCCGCGTCCGGTCCGGCGGTCGTCCGGCCGCCGGCCCGGACGCGGTGGCGAGCCGGCGCGACCGGAGATCGGTTCATCGGTCGATTGACGCGGCGTCCGGGCAGGTACTTCCCAATGCCCGGGAGAGCGCGCGCCGTGCCGCGTTCACGGGCCCCAGCGCAATCAGCGCGCAGCCGCCGGCGCGTGGCCGCATGGCGGAGCCGACCGCGCCGGGGCGCAGGCCTTCTCAATCGGGGAACGTTACTGTCCTCGCTGTCTTCTCGTCCGCGGGCCGGCCGGTCGTCAGCTCGATGATCGCCCGCATTTCCATGCCCATCTTGCGCAGCCGATCCAGCACGGTCAGCACGTGGGCGTACTCGAAGTACGCGGCGACGGCGTCTTCGGCGGCGGGGTACTGCTCGATGACCAGCTCGTCCATCCGCCGCTTCGCGTCCTCCAGCACCGCCTCGAGCGCACGCTCCAGCCGCTGCTGTTGCTCGAGCGTCTCGACGCTCAGATCGCCCGTAAGTTCAGAGAGGAGCGTTTCGAGTGTGGCGGCCACCTCCGCCGGCGCGGACACGCGTCCGTCTGTTCCGTACGCGTCCAGCACGCGTCCCGCGCTCGCCGTGAGGGCCGTGAGCTCCTCGAAGCTAACGCGCAGGATCACCGGGGTCGCCTCCTTCCCACTCGTTTCCGGGGCCGTTGTGGCGGCGGCCTCCTACGAGTCAGTACCGGTCTGGCTCGCCTGCGTTCCTGCTTCTTCGATCACCAGCAGCCAGCGCGCCAGGAACACGCCCGCCACGATGTCGTATGCCGCGTGCGCGATGATGGAGGGCAGCAAGCTGCCGGTCATCAGCAGCGGCAACGCCAGGCCGAACCCGAGCACCGCCGCGCGCAGCGCGCCGAGCAGCCGCTGGTAGTTGTGCAGGAAGCCGAACAGCACCGAGCTCAACGCCGCCGCGAACCATTGCGAGCCGGTCACGGCAGCCAGAGCCGCGATCAGGAACCCCCGGAAGATCAGCTCCTCGGCGACGCCCGCCGTGATCGCCACCCCCACGAACGCCAGCCGCTCGCGTCCGTTGCGCGGCAGGACGTGCATCAGCATCGGGCTCTCGGGGAGCCGCAACGCGCGGGTGCCGACCAGGAGCAAGATCCCGCCGCCCGCGATGGCGCCCGTCCAGCCCGCCATGCCAGCCAACGGGATCGCCTGGAGGCCGAGCTGCGCCGGCGTGAAGCCGCTGGTCAGTCCAGCCAGCAGGATCACGACCGCCATGATCCACAGCATGACGGCCGAGCTCACGTAGATCGCCAGCCGCGGGATCTCCGCGGGGATCTCGGTGGCGTGTCGCTCCTGTGCTGCCAGGAAGGCAGGCAGGATCGTCAGGAGAAAGACCACGGCTACACGGGCTGGCCAGCGCAGCCCGCCGGTCGTGGTCCAGACCACCGCCGCAGCGAGGACCACGACGGCGACCAGGAACGCCTTCAGTCGATAAGGTTGGTCCGCGATCGTCTGGCCTCGGGGATGCCAGGGGCCGGAAGGGGAGGCGCCTTCCGGCCCCAACGGTCAGCTTCAGTTCAACGCATGGATCTGCCGCACGAACGGCAGCCGTGCCAGACTCGCCGCCTGCGCGCCGTCCACCTCCGCGAGCAGCGCCGAACGGCCCGGCACGACCTCCGCGATCGCCGCGATCCCACCCGTTTGCTCGATTTCACGCAGCAGGCGGATGGCACGCAGCGCAGACGCCGTTGCCTCGCGGCCGCCCACGACCTCGATGCGCACCCACGCCGGAACGACCGCCCTCTCGGGGGTCGCCTCCGTCGCGGCCTCGCCCCACCAGACCTTGTCGGCCGGCCGGGGTGGCAACGGCCTCCCCCGCCGTTGCCGCAAGGGCAACGGCAGCCGGTCAATGCCCTTCCCCACAGCTCCCTCCGCTCTATCGCCACATTGGCGGGTTTTCGTTCCGAAGTCGCGGCCCCGGGCCCACGGCCGGTCATCACGACCCGCGCGCGCAGCGGGGCCACGCAATCAAGATAGCGGAACCTCCGGCGCCTTCAAGCCAGCAGCCCGAGGCCCGGTGCGGCTGAGCGCCGCCTCCAGCCGCGGCGCCGCCACGACGAGCAGGCCTGCGAGCACGAAGCCGGCCGCCACGTCCGTTGCGTAGTGAAAGCCGCCGTACACCGCGCCCACGGCGAGGCCCGCGCAAAGGACCGCGACCACCGGCAGCATCCTGGGCAACAACCGACCGACCAGCACGGTCTGCATCGTGGCCACCGCCACGTGCGAGGATGGAAACGCGGCGCCCTGACTCGACCCCACCTCGAGCACCCGATGCGCCAGCCGGTACATCGGCCCGCTCTCCAGCCCTCCACCCGGCGGAGGGAAGAGGTATCGCGGCCCCTGCACGGGGAAGAAGATGAAGAACAGGTAGCTCACCAGGAACGTGAGCATCAGCGGGAACAGCATCGCGTGGAAGTCCAGATAGCGGCCGGCGCGGTACAGCAGCAGTGGGGGGCCGTAGATGATGAGGTAATAGGAAAGGTAGGCCGCATGCAGCGGCTCCGAGACGGCAAGGTGCGGGAGTGCGCCGGCCAGTGTCGCGCTCGGCTGCCCGCCGAACAGCGCCTGCTCCCAGCGCATCACCAGCCCATCGAAATACGCGCCGTCGAACAGCGCGCGGTTCAGCAGCGCCAGCTCGCTGTACAGCGCGGGCAGCAGCAGCAACGGGTACCAATCGGAGACGACGACGGCCGCACGCGGCCACCGGCGCGCGACCGCCTCCAGCGCCGGCGCCACCGGCCGCTGGCGGAGCGCGGCCAGCGCCGCGACCGCGTGCGCAGCGGCCAGCGCCGGCCACCATGCCGGGCGCGCCGGGCCCGCCAGCGCCAGCCCGGAGACCACCATGTAGAGCGCGAACAGTCGGTCCACGGCTCCGGGCCGGGCCAGGCCCGGGGGCTCCGCCGCCCCCGCCCCCACCCGCGCCCTCGCCCCGCTCACGTTCACAGCGCCTTTTCGTAGATCCGGTACGTCTTGTACACCCGGCCGCCGACCCGCTCGATCCCCCGCCGCATCTCCCAGTTGTCCTCGAGCACCCAGGAGCACTCGCCCTGCACGTACCCCAACTTCACCGCCTGCTCCCAGATGTGCACGATCATCATCGCGTCCAACCCGCGGTGCCGGTAACCCGGCCGGATGCCGAGCGTGAGCACGCGCGCGGCATCGATCTTCCGCCGATACCACAGGAACTTGAAGATGCCGAACGGGAACAGCCGCCCGTTCAGCCGCTTCAGCACCTGATGGTAGTCCGGCAACGTCAGCGCAAAGCCCACCGCCTGCCCGCCCACCTCCGCGATCACGCACAGCCGCGGGTCCACCACGGGCCGGAGCGACCGCGCCAGGTGCTCGAACTCCGCGTCCGTCATCGGCACGAACCCCCAGTTCCGCTCCCACGCGCTGTGGTACACGTCCTGGATGGCTCGCACCTCCTCGTCGAACCGACGGAGGTCCAGACTCCGCACCTCCACCCCCTCCGCCTTCCGCAGCCGCGCGATCCTCCGCAGCAGCCGCTCCGGCGGCCGCTCCCCTTCCAGCCAGTACGCCACCAGGTCCTTCGCCTTCGCGTAACCCGCCGCCTCCAGCAGCTCTGCGTAGTACGGCCGCCCGTGCGCCATCATGATGCTCGGCGGCCGGTCGAAGCCGTCCACCAGCACTCCCGGCGAGAACAGCTCGTCGTTCGTCGAGAAGTTCATCGGGCCCACCACCCGCTCCATCCCCCGCGCCCGCAGCCACTCCTCCGCCGCACCAAGCAAGGCGGCCGCCACCCCCTCATCGGCGATGCTCTCGAACAGCCCGAAGAAGCCCACGCGCTCGCCGTGGAACTCGTTGTACTGTCGGTTCACGAGCGCCGCGATGCGCCCGACCGCCTCGTCACCCCGCCACGCCAGGAAATACTCCACCTCGGCATGCGCGTGGAACGGGTGCCGTCTGTCCAGCACCTTTCTCTGGTCCGAGAGCAACGGCGGCACCCACGCCGGATCATCGGCGTAGATGCGCCAGGGAAGCTTCAGGAAGGTCTCCAGCTC
Source organism: Longimicrobiales bacterium (assembly GCA_036563975.1). Taxonomy (GTDB): domain Bacteria; phylum Gemmatimonadota; class Gemmatimonadetes; order Longimicrobiales; family RSA9; genus RSA9. The sequence continues at coordinate 20,961 of DATCLK010000073.1, forward strand.
GCGGCGGCTCCGCAGCCGCTCCACCCGCAGCCCCGCCACAACCTCCCCGCCCCGCACCGCACCGGGGTCGCCCCACGCTCCCGACCCGGAGCGCGCGGCGGCGCCCGGTGCCGGCGTCCGACTCATATCACGGCCATCCGCTTGCCCACATGGGCAAACGCATCCAGCACGAAGTCCACATGCTCATCGCTGTGCGTCGCCATCAGGCTGATCCGCAGCCGGCACGAGTTCTCCGGAACCGCTGGAGGCATGACCGGGTTCGTGAACACGCCGTAGTCGAACAGCTCCTTCCAGAACATGAAGGTCTCTTCGACCTGCCCGATCAACACCGGGATCACCGGAGTCTCGCTCGCACCGATGTCGTAGCCCAGACTCCGCAGCCCCTCCTGCATGCGCCGCGTGTTCCGCCAGAGCGCCTCCCGCCGCTCCGGCTCCTCCTCGATCACGTCCAGCGCCGCCAGCACCGTCGCCACCGAGGCGGGGGGCATGCTCGCACTGAAGATCAGCGAGCGAGCATGGTGCTTCAGGTAATGGATCACCGGCTCCGGCCCCGCGATCACGCCGCCGATCGAAGCCAGCGACTTCGAGAACGTCGCCATGATCAGCGAGACCCGATCCTCCAGATGGAAGTGCTGCGCCGTGCCACCGCCTCGCTCGCCCAGCACCCCGAACGCATGCGCATCATCCACCATCACCTCCGCCCCGTAGAACTCCGCCAGCGCAACGATGCGCGGCAGGTCCGCGATGTCCCCCTCCATCGAGAAGATCCCGTCCGTCACGATCAGCTTGCCCGCCTCTGGCGGAACACTCGCGAGCTGCCGCTCCAGCGTGTCGAGGTCCCCGTGCGGGTAGCGATGGACCGTGCCGAACGAGAGCCGCCCCCCATCCACGATGCTCGCGTGGTTCAGCTTGTCCTGGAAAAGATAGTCATCACGACCGACCAGCGTCGCGATGACCCCCAGGTTCGTCTGGTAACCCGTGCTGAACACCAGCGCCGCTTCCTGCCCCAGGAAGCGCGCGAGCCGCTCCTCGAGCTGCTCGTGGAGATCCAGCGTCCCGTTCAGGAACCTGCTGCCGGTGCACCCGCTACCGTACCGCTTCAGCGCCGCCTCCGCCGCCGCGATGACCTTCGGGTGATGCGTCAGGCCCAGATAGTTGTTCGAGCCCACCATCACCTTGCGCTTCCCGTGGATCACCACCTCGGTGTCGTACGACGCCTCGATCGGCATGAAATACGGGTAGTACCCGGCCGCCTGGATCTCTCGGGCGCGCGTGAATCGGTAGCATTTGTCGAAGAGTCCCAATTCGACGCTCCCTGCCTTATAGCCAACCTGCGGCGCGGTACCACGCCGCTGTCTCGGCCAGACCTTGCGGCAACGGGATCCGCGCCTCAAACCCCAGGTCGCGCCGCGCCGCTTCCGTTTCGCACAACCAACCGGGCGCCAGCAGCTCCCGCGCCTTGTCCCGGTTGAAGATCGTCGCCTTCCCCGCAAGCGCGGCCGACCACTCGCTCGCAAACGCCGCCGCGTGCACCACGGCCGCGGGCACCCTCACCCTCCGCGCACGTCGCCCTACCGCACGCGCCACCTCCTCCACCACTTCCCGCCACGAATACGGCCGGGGATCGGCAATGTGGTAAACCCCGGCCGCACCCGGCGCCGTCGCCCCACAGACCAACGCTTCCGCCAGGTCCGCCACATGGACGAGCTGCAGCCGCCTCTCGTCACCCGCGGGGACCGGCAGGAGCCCGCGCGCCGCCAACCGGAAGAACGTCAGCAGGTCTCGGTCGCGTGGGCCGTACACCGCCGGCGCACGCAACACGACGACCTCGATCCCCTCCTCCGCCGCCTCCAGACAGATCCGTTCCCCAGCCAGCTTGCTCCGCCCATACGCCGTGAGCGGCCGCGGTGTGTCAGCCGCCGTCACGGGCCTCCCATCCACGCTCGGCCCCACCGCCGCCAGCGAGCTCAGGTACACCACCCGCCGCACCCGCCCCCCTGACGCCCGCACCGCATCCATCAGCACCCGCGTGCCGTCGGCGTTCGCCCGCTGGTACTCCGCCTCCCCCATTGCCCGGGTCGCGGCGGCGAGATGCAGCACTACCCCTACCCCCGCGACCGCACGCGCCACCGCCTCCCGGTCCTCCAGCCCGGCGCCCACCACCAGCTCCGCGCCGACCGCCTCGAGTCGCGTCGTGTCGCTCCGCGGCCGGACCAGTGCCCGGACCCTCACACCACGAGCGGCCAGCACGCCGAGCAGGTGCCAGCCGACGAAACCCGTCGCGCCCGTGACCAGGACCGGGCCCTCTTCTATCACAGGTGCGCCTTCTAAGCTGTTGCCGAAACCTGAAAAAGGCAATGCTCCACGGCGGCTTGGCTCGAGAGCGGCGTCTGGGGCGTGGGAGCAGCGGTCCGGATCGCGAAGGCGTCGCCATACTACGCGCCCCCGTGGCGCCCGGTCAAGGCACCCGCCCCCCGCCACACCTGCGCGCGCCCGCCCGGCTGTCCGCCAGCGCTCCGGCGCGGCCCCGGCCACCCGCGCCCCGACCTGGCGCCAGGCCGGCAGCCCCCGCCGGGGCGCGGGCAGGCCCGCTCCCTGCGCCCACCCGCGCCACGCGGCCACCGATGAATCAAGCCCCCGCCGCCTCCAACTCCGCCTCCAGCACGCCCAGCGCGTGCTCGAGCTGCGCTTCCGTGATCACCAGGGGCGGCGTGAACGCCAGCACGTTTCCCCCCGGGCCTTCCGTCAGAAGCAGCACGCCGCGCCGCAGCGCGCCATCCGCCACGCGCCGGGCGAGCGCCGTGGCCGGCCGCCGGGTCGCCCGATCCTCCACCAGCTCCACGCCCTGCATCAACCCCAACCCCCGAACCTCGCCGACGCTCGCAAACCGATCCACCCACCCGGCCAGCCGCTCCCGCAACCATGCGCCGAGCGCCGCAGCCCGTGCCACGAGCCCGCGCTCCTCGACCTCCGCGAGCTGCGCCAGCGCCGCCTCGCACGCCACCGGGTTGCCCAGGAACGTGCTCGTGTGAATGGCCTCGCCCGTCGAGGGCGGCCATGCCTCCATCACGGCCGCCGTTCCGATCGCCGCGCTCAGCGGCAACCCGCCCGCCAGCGCCTTGCCCACCACCAGCACCTCCGGCAGCACGCCCCAGTGCTCACACGCGAACAGACGCCCCGTCCGCCCGAACCCCGTGTACACCTCGTCGAAGATCAGCACCAGCCCGTGCTCGTCCGCCAGCGCACGCAGCCCCGCGAGGAACCCCGCGGGCGGCACCACGATCCCGCCCCGACCCTGGACCGGCTCCACCAGCACGGCGCCGATCGGCGCATCGCTCGACGCCGACGCCTCCACGATGCGGCGCGCCGCCTCGAGCGCCTCCGCGCAGACCTCGTCCGCATCCTCTTGCCGCTCAACGCCCTCCCGCACGCCGCCTCGCCCACCGCCATCCCCCAGGCCACCCTTGCCCTCGCCCTTGCCCTCGCCCTGGCCCCTCACTCCAGCAAGTTGCTCCGCCCACCGATAGACGTACGGATACGGCGCGAACCGCACCCCACGGTTGAGCTGCGCCTCGAACGGTCGCCGGAACTCCGCCCGCCACGTCGCCGCGAGCGCGCCGTACGTCAGCCCGTGGTAGCCGCCGGTGAACGCCAGCACGCCCGGCCGGCCCGTCCGCAGCAGCGCCGTCTTCAGCGCCGCCTCCACCGCCTCCGCACCCGAGCTGGCGAGGATGGTCACGCCGAGACCGCCAGGAGCTAGCTCCGCGAGCCGCTCCAGCAGCGCGACCTTCGCGTCAGACGGATGCACGTCCCCCAGCGCGTGCGGCAGCCGAGCCGCCTGCTCAGCCAGCGCGCGGGTCACCCGCGGATTCGCGTGCCCCGCCGCCGCCACCCCGAACCCCGCCGTCAGGTCCACGTATACGTTGCCATCCGCGTCGCGCACGTTCGCGCCGCGGGCCTCCGCCCAGAAGATCGGCCCCGCATCCGAGATCTGCGTGATGTTGCGCGACTCGACGGCCGCCAGCCGCGCCGCCAGCGCCCGCGACGCCGGGCCCGGAACCGCGGTCACCAGCCGCGGCAGCATCTGCCCAAACTCGCCCATCAGCGTACCTCGCCGCTTCGCAGGCAGCGTCCCGCGCGCGCCCGGCCAGTCGTCACGGTCACCCGCCCCCGCCGCTGGACCGCCGCTTGCACCCCCGAGTGGTAGGGCCACACCCGAACGGCGCGATGGGAGGTGTCATGGGTGGGAAGCAGATGGAGGGAGACAGCCGCTACCGCCGGCGCAAGGCCCGCGAGGCTCGCAAGCACGGCAAGCGCCCCAGCGCCGAGGCCGCGACGCTCGGCGCCTCCAAGCAACGCCATCACGTCTTGTCGGACCCGCACGTGCCGGACGTCGAGAAACACGAGTACAAGCTCCGCACCATCCGCGAAGGCAAGCAAAAGGTCATCCGTGAGAACACCCCTGAGCCCCGCCCCCGCAGTCTCCGGCCGGAGCACCCGATGACCCGCCACAAGCACCTCTGATCCGCGAGGAGCAGAGGCCCGTGGCGTGCCCGCCGCTCAGCGGCGCCGCAGCCACAGCGCGCCTACAACGCCCGCCACGACGCCCAACACGGCCGCCCCGATCAGCGACCCGCGCGCCGCGCCCGGCGCCGCTGCCGGCCACAGCCCCCGGAACGCCGGGGCGGCCTCGTAGCCAGCGACCTCCCCATCCCCGGCCGCGGATTCCGCCCCCGCGGCGCTCGCCGCAGCTGCCCCGGCGGCCGCGCCGACCCGCTGCTCGAAGCCGCACGCCGGGCATTCGGCCGCGCCTTCGTCACGCGCCGAGCGCGTCATGAACACGAGGCCCTCGCCGCACGCGCCGCAACGCCCGCCGGCGGGCAACGGCCGAAGCGCCGCGTACAGCGCACGGCGAGAGATGTCGAGCTGCGCCGCGATCTCGCCCACCGACGCGTCCGTCTCCCAATAAAGCCGGCTCACTTCCTCTGCGAGCCGCTCATCTTCGCCCGGCATCCGACGGCCTCCTCGCTCGGGGGATCCATGGATCGTGGCAAAGATAGTGGAGCAGGCGTCTGAAACACCACCGGTCCCCTGCGAGTAGTGATGCCGGCACAGCCACCGACCGGAGGCGCTCCCGCCATGTGGCTCCCGCTCCTCGCTCTCGCCATCGCCGCCCAGGTGCCGGACACGGCACGCCCACCGCTCGACCCGGCGACCATCGCCTCCGCCTACATGGACCCGACAGCGCGGGAGCTCGTCCGCCTCGCCCGCGCGCGTAGGGACAGCGTGGACCGCTCCGTCCGCCGGTACGAAGCCATCGTCCGCGAACGCATCTCGGCCGGCATCCGCGCGCTCCGTCGCGAGCGGCTGCTCTACCGTCGCGAACTCGCATTCAAGGTGGACTGGCGACGAGAAGGCACCATCCGCGTCGAGGCGCTCGGCGCGCGCGAGGTCATCCCCATCGCGCTGCCAGGCGCACGCCTGCCGGACGAGCGCCATCTCGGCTTCAACCCGCAACATGCGCTGGACCCCGCCAACCACCGCATCATGATCGGCTTCGGCGACTCCGCGCAAACACGTCACCCGCTCGCGCCTGGCAGCGAAGCCGACTACCGCTTCCGAGCCGGCGACACCACGACGCTCCGGCTACCGGACGGCCGCACCATCCGCCTCCTCGAGCTCCAGGTCATTCCCAGACGACGCGAGTGGAACCTGCTCCGCGGATCCTTCTGGCTGGATGCCGACTCGCACGCCGTGGTCCGCACCGTGCTCCGCCCCGCACGAGAGTTCGACTTCGAGCGCGATGCGGACGAGCAGGACACCCGTGACATCCCTTGGCTCCTGCGCCCGCTGATCATGCCCATCGAGGCGGACGTCGAGTACATCACGATCGAGTACGGGCTATGGGAGATGCGCTGGTGGATGCCGCGGCTCGTCGCGCTCGAGGGCTTCGCCCGCGTCGGGCCGCTGATGCGCATGCCGTTCTCCTACGAGCTCGCGTACTCGGATTACTCGGTCTACGGCGACGACGACGGGCTCCCACCCTTCCCGGAGATCTCTACCGCCCTCGCCGGCGACACCCTCGGCATCCGACCGCGCTGCCGCGACTGCATTTGCCGGCGCGGCCGGTGCCGCCGCTACGCGATCACCGTCCCGGAGGACACGTCGGCGCTGCTCTACAGCGAGTATCTACCCTCGTCGCCATTCGAGGAAGGTGCGGCGCTGATGAGCGAGGTGGACATCCGATCGCTCGAGGACCAGCTCCGCGAGTTGCCGCTGCCTCCCTGGCAACTCGAGCCGCCCCGCGTGTACTGGGGACTCGGCCGCGGGCTGCTGCGCTACAATCGCATCGAGGGTCTCTCCGTCGGCGCGTGGGCCGAGATGGGTTTCGGCCGGCTCTCCGCGGACGCGACAGCGCGCATCGGCCTCGCGGATCTCGAGCCGAACTTCGATCTCGGCGTGAATCGCGCAGCGCCGTACGCGCGCTACCGGCTGGCGGGCTACCGCCGCTTGCTGCCCGTCGAATCGGGCTCGCGGGCGCTCGGGCTGGGCAACTCGCTCACCGCCTTCCTGTTCGGGCATGACGACGCGGACTATTACCGCGCGCTCGGCGTCGAGCTGACCGGCGCGCCCGCCAAGACCGGCACGCAGTGGTACGAATGGCGCCTGTACGCCGAGCGGCAGTCTGCAGCCGATGTCGAAACGCACTTCAGCATCGCGCGCCTGCTCGACGGTGACCGGCGCTTCCGACCGAACCTGCGTGCAGATGAGGCGGAGCTGGTCGGCGCGGCGCTCGCGTTGCGCGTGCAGCGCGGGCTGGACCCGACCGGGTTCCGCTGGTCCGCCGAGCTGGCGCTCGATGGCGCGACGGGCACGCACGACTTCGTGCGGCCATCGCTCACCACGCGCATCGGCGCGCCGCTCCCGGGTGCGCTCGTCGGCTCGCTCGAGGCCGCCGCCGGAACCACACTGGGCGGCGCGCCGGCCCAACGGCGCTGGTTCCTGGGCGGCCCGGCCACGGTGCGCGGATACGCTGCCTCCACGGGCAGCGGCGACTCCTTCTGGCGCGCCCGTGCCGAGATCGGCACCGCCTTTCCCGGCGCGCGCATCGCGCTGTTCGGCGATGCCGGCTGGGTCGGCGCGGGCCGCCGCCTGGAAGCCGAGCCCAACCTCGCCGCCGTCGGCCTCGGCGTCAGCTCCCTGGACGGGCTCATCCGCCTCGACCTCGCGCGCGCCCTGCGCACGCCCACGGGCTGGCGCCTCCATCTGTACGTGGACGCCGCGCTCTGATCCCGCGACCGGACGAACGCGCCATCGGTCCGCTCCGCGAGCAGCCGCTCGGAGCGGTGGCGCGCGAACGGCGTCGATCAAGACGGCCCCTGCGTTCTCGTCGCGCGGTGATGGAGCGCCGTGAAAGGGGTCGGTGTTCACGCTCGATGGCTGGTTTGAGAGAGCGGGGAATGATCGGCAGGAAGCTGCGTGTGGGAGCGGCCGGCGCTCACGCGCGATGACCGGTTTCGCTGCGGTCCGGTCGGGCGCGGCGACATAGCGCCGGTTCATGCCGCAGGCGAACGTTCTCGATGAAGGCGGTCCAGGCCCCTCCCGACCGTAACGCCTGGCGGAGCGCATCCGCACCGGGCATGCCCGTTGCCCCTCGCGTCGCCGGAACAACATCGGAGCCGCCGCCGTACAGCGCACACGATGACGCACGGCAAATTCATCCTCTGCCCGGCGCTCCTCCTCGCGCTGGGCACGGCCGCTTGCGGCGGCGAGGGTGCCGGCCTGGTAGGCGACGAGGCCGGCGCGGACGGCGTCGCGTCTGCCCTCGATGGCGCTGCGGCTGTCCTCACTCAGGATAGCGCACCCCGCCCGCGCGGACCGGACGAGATCTACTACGACCTCACCGCCTACGACTGGTACAGGCGCGGCGAGGTGCTCGTCGCGGCCGGCTTCGCGTTCCAACCGCAGGGCCTGCCGCGCGTCATCCCCTTCGACTCGCTCCGGCGCGCCGGCAACTACCAGGGCGTGGACTTCTACGTGAAGAACGGCGCGGCAGAGCCCTACGACACCGTGTTCGTCCCCGTTTTCGAGGATTTCTGGCAGCCGTTCCTGCCCGTCGGCCCCGCCACCCCGACGCCTCCCCCTTCGCCGGCGCCGGCCGAGGAGGGTTGACCGCACCTTCGCCGCGCTCGGCGTCGGGTCGCTTCCGCCGCGCCTCCCGCCCGGCTATCATCCCTCGTATGCCACGCATCTACACCCGCACAGGCGACCGCGGCGAGACCGGCCTGTTGGGCGGCGGCCGCGTGCCCAAGGCGCACCCTCGCGTCGAGGCGTACGGCGCCGTGGACGAGCTGAACTCCGTCATCGGGTGGGCCCTCGTCCTCCAGCAGGACGCCGAAGTGCGCCGCAAGCTCGGCTCCATCCAGCCCGACCTCTTCACGCTCGGCGCACACCTCGCCGCGCCGCCTGCGACGGGCCGCCGCCGTCGGCCCGTGCTGCCGGAGCTCGGCGCCGATCGCGTCGCCGAGCTTGAGCGCTGGATCGACGAGGCGGATGCCGAGCTGCCCGAGCTGCACGCCTTCATCCTCCCCGGCGGATCGCCCGCCGGCGCTGCGTTGCACGTCGCCCGGACCGTATGCCGCCGCGCCGAGCGCCGCGTCGTCGCACTCGCGGAGCACGAGCACGTGGCGGAGGAGATCATCATCTACCTCAACCGCCTCTCCGATCTCCTCTTCATGCTCGCGCGCCTCGCCAACCACCGCGCCGGGGCGGCCGAGACCCTATGGGAGCCGCGCGCCCGCTGATGCCAGAGGCGAGCGCCTCCCGTCCCGCCGACACCGGTGAAGCCAAGGCGGCGGATCAGCGACCGGTGACCCCGGCCGCCAGCGCCGGCCCGCGCGCGGAAGCGATGGCAGACCGCATCGCACGCGCCGCCGAACGGGCGGGCCTCACGGAGCCAGAACGCGCGCTCCTCGACCGCGCCTTCCGCCTCGCCATGGAGCCGCGCGGCCGTCTACTATGCGACGACCACCACCCGGATTTCCTCCACCCGGGGCGGACGGTGCTGATCCTGCTCGAGGACGTGGGCTGCCGGGACCCGCTCACCCTCGCCGCCGGCGCCGTGTGCGAGACGCTCCGGCCTGAGCTCGCGGTCCCCGCCAACGAGATCCGGGCCGCGCTCGGCCCGGCCGTCCACTCGCTCGTCGCCGCCGTCCCCGTGCCCGCACTCGTCGGCGATGAGCTGCTCGAGCAGCTCGTCACCGGCGACCACGCGGCGCGCCTCGTCGCGCTGGCCGAGCGCCTGGACCACGCTCGCCACCTGCATCTGCGCCCGCGCGCGGAGTGGGCGGCGTTCCACGGCGTCACCTGCGAGGCCTACCTCCCCGTCGCGCTGCGCACCGACGCCACCCTCGCGCGCCGCTTCCGGTGGTGGTGCGCCATGTTCGAGCGCCGGTATCTGCACTGATCCTTGCCTGCGGGGCGCAGATGACGCCGTTCCGCGGGGCGCGGGCGACGCAGTCGCCCGGCCCGGCCGGGGCGCCGACGCGCGACGCGGATGGGCAGGAGCACCCCGCCAGCGTTGGCGCAGCCGACGGCGACCGCGCCCGCCCGGCGCCGCGCGACCCCAAAGGTTCACGCCCCCGCCGGCGTCGGCCGCGGCCAACGCCGACCGCGCCCGCCTCCACCCCGCCGTTCCGGCAACGCGCCGGGACCGCGCCTCCCCTGTCACCCGCCCCGTTCCCCGCCTTCGGACGGGCGGCGGCGGCGGGCGGCGATCACCCTTGAATCTTTCCCCCGGCGCGCTACACTATTCGCAACGGAACGGAAGCGACGTGAGACTGCGGGAGGACACACCGCGATGCCGTATATCATCACCGAGCCCTGCATCGGCACCAAGGACGCGAGTTGCGTCGAGGTCTGCCCGGTCGACTGCATCTACGAGGGCGAGGACCAGTACTACATCCATCCGGACGAGTGCATTGATTGCGGGGCGTGCGAGCCCGAATGCCCCGTCAGCGCGATCTTCCCGGACACCGACGTCCCACCCGAGTGGACCAGCTACATTGAGAAGAACAGAGCGCACTTCGAGTAGGGCGCGGGGCGGTCTGCTGCTCCTGCCGGCATTGCTGGCCGCCTGCGCCGGCGCCCCGGAGGGCACCGGCCGAGCAGACGCGGATCCCGGCGCGGAGATCAGCGCCTTGCTCCAGGCTCATGCCGATTCCTGGAACGCCGGTGACCTCGATGGCTTCCTCGAACTGTACATGGACTCCAGCGAGACCGCCTTCGTGGGCGGCTCCGGCGTCATCCGCGGCCTCGACGCCATCCGCGCCCGCTACCTCCAGGGCAACTGGCGCACCGGCACGCCCGCATATGCCCTGCGGTTCGAGGACCTCGAGATCTCCTCGCTCGGCGCCGACCACGCACTGGCAGTCGCCCGCTGGGTCCTCTTCGACCGGACGACCGACAGCACCGCCTCCAGCGGCTACTTCTCTGTCATCTTCCGCCGCACACCCGAGGGCTGGCGCATCATCCACGACCACACGTCCGCGGCCCCCTGAGCGGCGCGGAAGCACAGAGGCGCGCCCGCCGCACCTGCGGCGGACGCGCCCCTACCCCGCGATCGCTTCCGCTCGCGCCGCGCGGGCTTACAGACCCGCCGCGCGGATCGCGTCCAGCGACTTCTCCGCCGGCTGCAGCTCGCGCGGAGAATCCACCTCGGCGGCGGATTTCTCGATCCGCTGCCGGGTGATCAGGACGCTCGCTGCAATGGCGGCGACGGCCAGCAGGCTGACACCCAAGGTCCGAATAGGCCCTCCCGCGCTCGAGGTGGGAACCGGCGGTACCCGCCGTTCGGGGCACGCGCTAGGCATTTTCCATGCCGCCGACCCGGCATCCGGTAATTGCCGGTCCAGACGCGATTTACACCACTTGATCAACGCGCCACGGCCCGCGATTGTGACACACGCGCCCATCACGTGTCGGGCCCAGCGTACGGGCCGTGGTGTAACCCGGCTGTGACACGATGAGCACCCCCGTCGAGCTTGTCTCGATTCAGCGCGGCCTCGCCCTCGTCGAGGCCCATCTCCGCGACTCCGACAGACCCGAGGCGCTCCTGGCCCGCGCCGAGGCCGGGATCGCCCGCCCGGAGGACGCGGCGGCGCTCGACGCCGCCATCACCGCCACCCTCAAAGCCCAGCACGACGATGGGAGCTGGGGCGGCGGGCTGCTGGACACCGCCGAAGCATTGCTCCACCTCCACGAGCTTCGGAGCGCCTTACCGGGCCGGCGTACGAGGCGCGGCCGGGCGCAGATCGCGCGCGCGCTCGACTGGATCCGCTCGCGCCGCGGCCTGCCGGGCCGGTTCAGCGACGGCTGCGACCCCGAGCGCCACGAGCTCGCCGTCTGCCATCATTTCCTCGCCGGCTTCTTCTCGCCCGCGCCGCCGGAGCCGCCGCTCGAGGAGCTGCGCCTCGTTTGCGGCGCCCCCGTCGTCGGCGACAGGAACGCACGCCTCGCCGCATCGTGCGTCGCGCTCCAGGCCAAGCTGCGCTGGAAGCGCTACGGTCGTGATGTCGACCTCCATCTCGAGGGGCTCCGCCGCATCATCGAGCTCGCGGGGCAGCACCCCGGGCTGGTCTCGCCGCCCGCGTTCATCGCGGCGCTCGCCGCCGTCGCGGACGCGCCTGGCAAGGAGAATCGCCAGGCCGCCGCGAACGGCATCGCCATGCTCATCTCCTCGCAGCGTGGGGACGGCACCTGGCCGGATGCCGACCTCTTCCACGTGCTGGAGCTCCTCGAACGCACGGCGCGGAGACGCAGGGTGCCCGCCGAGCTCGACGCCGCGCTGCGCCGTGCCGCCTACCACCTCGCCGCCTCTCTCCAGGAGGACGGCACGTGGGGCCAGCAGGCGGGCGCCCGCCGGACGCTCATCGGCTGGCGCGCACTGCGCTACGCTGCCGGCGCCCAGGAGAAGAAGAGCGCATGAGGACCGCTGTCATCGCCGTAGCAATCGGCTCCGCCCTCGCCGCCGGTTGCGCGATCAAGCCGCAACCCGCCGAGCTCGTGCTCACTGGCGGCGTCGTGTGGACGGGCGTGCCCGGCGCGGCGCCGGCCAGCGCGCTCGCCATCCGCGAGGGACGCGTGTTGCACGTCGGCACCGACGCGGAGGTCGAGCGGTTCATCGGCCCCGCCACCCGCCGCATCGACCTGCGTGGTCGCCTCGTCGTGCCCGGCTTCCAGGACGACCACACGCACTTCATGTCCGGCGGCTTCCAGCTCGCCAGCGTGGACCTGCGCGACGCCGCCACGCCGTCGGAGTTCGCGCGCCGCATCGGCGAGTTCGCCCGCACGTTGCCCCCTGGCCGCTGGATCACCGGCGGCGATTGGGACCACGAGCTCTGGGACGGCGCGCCGCTCCCTCGCCGCGAATGGATCGACTCGCTCACGCCGAACCACCCCGTCTTCGTCTCCCGGCTCGACGGCCACATGGCGCTCGCCAACACGCGCGCGCTCGAGCTCGCCGGCATCACCCGCGAGACAGCCGATCCCGCCGGCGGCACCATCGTCCGGGACCCGCGCACCGGCCAGCCCACCGGCGTGCTCAAGGACGAGGCGATGAGCCTGGTCAGCCGCGTGATTCCGGAGCCGAGCGCGGAGGAACGCGACGAGGCGTTCGACCGCGCGCAGGCGCACGCCCTCGCACGCGGCGTCACCATGATCCACGACATGGGGAGCTGGGCTGACCTCGAGACCTACCGCCGGGCCCGACGCGACGGCCGCCTGCGCATCCGCATCTACGCCTTTGTGCCGCTGTCCACCTGGGAGCGGCTGCATGACTACGTCACCCGCGAGGGTCGCGGAGACAGCCGACTGCGCTGGGGCGGGCTCAAGGGCTTCGTGGACGGCTCCCTCGGGTCCACGACCGCCTGGTTCTACTCGCCGTACGACGACGCGCCCCACACCGCCGGGCTCATCGTCACGGACACCGCACAGCTCCGCGATTGGGTCTACCGGGCGGATGCCGTCGGCCTCCACGTCGCCGTCCACGCCATCGGCGATCGCGCAAACGATTGGTTGCTCGATGTCTTCGAGAGCGCGATCCAACGCAACGGGCCGCGCGACCGCCGCTTCCGCATCGAGCACGCGCAGCACCTCACGCCAGAGGCAATCCGGCGGTTCGCCGCGCTCGGTGTGTTGCCCTCCATGCAGCCCTACCACGCCATCGACGACGGCCGCTGGGCCCGGAAGCGGATTGGCCCCGAGCGCATCCGCACCACCTACGCGTTCCGCTCCCTTCTGGACGCAGACGCCCACCTCATGTTCGGCAGCGATTGGACCGTCGCGCCGATCGATCCGCTGCTGGGCATCTACGCCGCCGTCACGCGCCGTACCATCGATGGCGCCAATCCGGACGGCTGGGTCCCCGAACAGAAGATCACGGTGGAAGAGGCGCTCCGTGCCTACACGGCCGCGAACGCCTACGGCGCGTTCATGGAGAAGGAGCTGGGCACCCTCGAGCCCGGCAAGCGCGGCGACCTCGTCGTCCTCTCCGAGAACATCCTCGAGATCGACCCGGCGCGGATCCCGGAGGTGAAGGTGGACTTCACCGTCATCGAGGGCAGCGTGGTGTACGAGAGGGAGATGGCGGCGGAGAGGTAGAGGCGGCGTCGCTCCGGGGCGGCCCACGGCGCTGGGGTGTGCGCACTGCCGCCGGACCGCTGTCCCGCCAGCCGTGGCGGGTCTGCTGCCAGCCGGCAAACTCCCGGCATCCATCCGCGGTGGCCGCGAGGACATCTGCTGCCAGCCGCGGCGGGCGTGCTGCCAACCGGGGGCGCGGTGCTCCGACTCGAGGCAGCCGGCCGTGCTGCGGGAATGCGCTCGAAGCCCTCGCCCCCTACTTCGCCAGCTCCGCCTCGCCCGCCGCGACCTCGACCCGCTGCCCGTCCGGCCGCAGCACCGCCGTGAAGTAGTACCTCCCTGCTGGCAGCGAGTCGCCGAGGATCTCATCCGCCCTCGCGCCTGCCACGAACTCGCGCGACTCGCCCGGCGCCAGGCTCACCTGGACCAGCATCATCGTGCACACCGCGCCCTGCTGCTGGTCCCAGGCGGGCGCGCCCGTGCGCGCCGGGTTCCGGTAGGCGCGCAGCAGCACCACGCAGCCGTCCGGGAACGTCACGTCTTGCTGCGTCGACGACGTGTTCTCCACGCGCGCCGTCGCATACACCGTGACCGGCGCGGTCTCCGCGATCCTCGTCTCCGCGCTGTACGTCACGCCGCCGACGGTCGCCTGCTGCTGCGGCCCGCCCCCCGTCCCGGGCCGACTCTCCTCGCCCGAGCCCGGCGCGCCGCACGCCGCGAGCGCCGCGAGCGACACCGCGGCCGTCCACCTTGCCGCCACCTTCACGACTCCCTCCTCTGACGAGATTCGAACCCGTTTGCCCGGGGATTCCGCGCCTGAACGAGTCGCCGCCCGGCGTATCCAGCACGCAGAGATCGCTCGGCACCCGGTCCCTCGCCCCCGCCCTCGCCCCCGCCCTCGCCCTCGCCCTTGCCCACTCTGCCTCACCCGAACGCCCACCCTACCACCAGATACGCCACCACCGTCACGAGCACGATCGAGATGAGGTTCAGCCCGAACCCCGCCTTCACCATCTCGCCCATCCGCACGTAGCCCGTCCCGAAGACGAGCGCGTTGGGCGGCGTGCCGACGGGCAGCATGAACGCCGTGGATGCGGCCAGCGCGCCCGCCGCCATCAGCACCAGCGGGTCCTGCCCCACGCCCACGGCCGCCGCGGCGAGCAACGGCATCGCCATGGCCGCCAGCGCCGTGTTCGACGTGAGCTCGCTCACGAAGATCAACGTCGCGACCACGATGGCGAGGAGCAGCCACGCCGGCAGGCCTGCGAGCCCGGCGACCGCCTGCGCCACGAGGGCCGTGAGCCCGCTCTCCTCGAACGCGCGCGCCAGCGACAGCCCGCCGCCGAACAATAGCAGCACGCCCCACGGCAGCCGCCGCGCCGCGCCCCAGTCCAGCACGAACTCGCCCTTGCGCCAGTCGACCGGCAGCAAGAAGAGGAGCAGCGCCCCTCCCATCGCGATCGTCGAGTCGTCCAGCCCGGGTGCCAGGTCCGCGAGCCCCGGGATGCGCAGCCCGCCGATCTGCTTGGGCTCGCGCACCAGCCAGCCGAGCGCGGTGAGCGCGAACACCGCCGCCGTCAGCCGCTCGCCCCGCGTCGCCGGCCCCAGCCTCTCACGCTCCGCTGCCAGCAGCGCGGCCGCACCTGCCGGGAGCTGGCCCGGAGGGAAGAGCACGTACACCAGCAGCGCCCACGTGATGGGCAGCAGCAGCGCGACGACGGGCAGCCCCACCTTCATCCACTCGGCGAACCCGATCTCGCGCCCCGCCAGCTCGCGCGCCGCCGCGGCGAACACCGCGTTCGGCGGCGTGCCGATCAGCGTCCCGACGCCGCCGATCGTTGCGCCGTACGCGATCCCGAGCATCAGCGCCGTGCCGAACGGGAAGGCCGCATCGGGCTCGCGCGGGCGGAGCAGCTCGGCGAGCGCCAGCCCGATCGGCAGCATCATCGCCGCAGTCGCCGTGTTCGAGATCCACAGGCTGATGAACGCCGTCGCCAGCATGAAGCCCAGCACGAGCCGCCGCGGCTGCACGCCCACGCTCGCCACCACCGCCAGCGCGAGCCGGCGGTGCAGCCCCCACCGCTCCATCGCGAGCGCGAGCAGGAACCCGCCCATGAACAGGAAGATGACCGGGTTCGCGTACGGCGCCGCCGCTGGCTCCGGCCGCAGCACGCCGAGCAATGGGAAGAGGACGATGGGCAGGAGGGACGTCGCCGCGAGCGGCAGCGCCTCTGTCATCCACCACGTCGCCATGAGCACGGCGACCGCGGCCGTGCGCTGCGCCGGCGCCGGCATCCCCGTCGGCGCGGCCAGCACCAGCGCGAACAGCGCCAGTCCGGCGAAGAGCCCCATCCGGCGGCGGCGCGCCGGCCTCTCCGGCTCCGCCGGCTCTCGCGCCCCCTGCTCGCGGGCGGCAGCGCTCTCCCTCTCTGTGCTCAGCATGGGCGCCGAACCTGGCTCCATCCTTCAGGCAAGTCAAGTCGGTGCGGTGGAGGGCGGCGAGGCCGAACCGAGGTTGGCCGTCCTTCAGGATGCGGCCGGATCGGCCGTGCAGCCGGGCGCAGAGGCGCGTTTCGCGAACCCGGCCCCGGTGTTCCGCCATGAGCGTGCAGACGCGCGCGGAGACGGCGTGATACGACTGGGCGCGGGGCGGATGAGCGAGCCCCAGGGGATTGCGCGCCGCCGCCCACGCTGGCATCGTCGGCTGTCACGCACACCCCCGAACGGCCGGCGCGCCAGCCGGCCCGACCCTGGAGGCCGACCCATGCGCCCGAACCCTGGCGACCCCGCGCCGGACGCGACCGTCTTCGCCGCGCCGCGCGAGCCCGTGCGCCTCTCCCGCTACTTCGGCGAGCGGCCCGTCATCCTGCTGTTCTTCCCGCTCGCCTACTCTTCCGTCTGCACACGCGAGATGTGTACGGTTGCCGAGGACTACGCGGCGTACGAGCAGGATGGAGTCACCGTGCTCGGCATCAGCGTGGACTCGCCCTTCGTCAACCAGAAGTTCGCCGAGGACTGCCGCGCCCCCTTCCCCATCCTCTCCGACTTCAACCGCGAGGCGACGGACGCGTACGGCGTCCGGCGGGAGCTGGGCGGCCTCGAGGGCGTCTCGGAGCGGGCCGCGTTCGTCGTGGATCCCAGCGGCATCGTTCGGTACGTCTGGGTGGGCGAGCATCCCGGCGTGTTCCCGCCGCTGGAGGAGATCCGCGAGGCGGCGCGCCGGGCCGGGCGCGGCAACGCCTGAGCCCGGAGCGCGCGAGGGAAATGGATAGCGCGGCCTCGCTCTGCAGCGGGGCCGGGCTTGAGGGTCGAATCGTCGTCGCTCGCCCTGGCGCTCACGGCGCCGCGGGCGGGCCTCCGCGGCCAGCCGCCAGGCGGCGGGGGCGCGGGAGCCATCCGGCAGGCTGGGTCGGGCGGGCCATTCGGAAGACGGGGGCGCGTGAGCCACGCGGAAGGCAGAGGCCGGCGGGCCACCGAAAGGCGATCACGCGTGGGCTGCCCGGGAGGTGGGGCGACCCGTGGCGTGGTGGTGCAGGGCCACCCCCATCCGCCGTTCCGCGGGGGAGTACGGCGGGCGGGCCTGCCTCACCGCTCGACCACCATCGCGAAGCCCATCGCTCCTGCCGCGCACACCGTGATCAGCCCGAGCCCCAACCCCCGCCGCTTCAGCTCGTTCAGCAGCGTGATCGTCAGCCGGCCGCCCGTCGCCCCGAACGGGTGGCCGAGCGCGATGCTGCCGCCCATCACGTTGATCCGGTCCTCGTCGATGATCCCCACTTTCTCGCTCCGCCCCAGCTCCTTGCGCGCGAACTCGTCCGAGTCGAGCGCCTGGAGATTCGAGAGCACCTGCGCGGCGAACGCCTCGTGGATCTCCCACAGCTCGATGTCGCGCATGCTCACGCCCGCGCGGTCCAGCGCGATCGGCGCCGCGTAGGCCGGGCCCTGGAGCAGTTGCGCGCTCGGCGCGAGCGCTGCGTACGCCCAGCTCCGGATGTACCCCAGCGGCTCGTACCCCAGCGCTTTCGCCTTCTCCTCGCTCATCAGCAGCACCGCGGACGCGCCATCCGTCAGCGGCGACGAGTTCCCGGCCGTCACGGTCCCGTACTTCCGATCGAATACCGGCGGGAGCGCCGCCAGCTTCTCCATGCTCGTGTCTGGCCGGATCCCGTTGTCCCGCGTGACGACCTCGGAATAATCCGGCGGCACGAACACCGGCACGATCTCCTGGGTGAGCCGCCCGTCCTCCGTGCCCTGCCACGCGAGCTGGTGCGAACGCAGCGCCCAGCGGTCCTGCGCCTCGCGGCTGATCCCGTTCTCCTTCGCCATGCGCTCCGCGCTCTGGCCCATCGTCTCGCCCGTGCTGGGCTCGGCGATGGCGGGCGTGACCGGCGCCAGCTCGCGCGGCCTGAGCCCCGCGAACGCGCGCACCCGCTGCATCGGCGTCTTCGCCCTGGACGCCGCGATCAGCCGGTTGCGGAGCTTCTTCGAGAACAGGATCGGGATGTCCGTCAGCGACTCGGCGCCGCCCGCGATCACGACGTCCGCGTAGCCGCGCGCGATGCTGTCCGCCGCCGTCGTGATCGCCTGATTCGCGGACGCGCACGCGCGCGACACCGTGAACGCAGGCACGCTCGGCGGCAGCCCGGCGCCCAGCCCGACCTCCCGCGCGATGTTCGGCGCCGTCACCGCGTGCACCACCGTGCCGTAAACCAGCTCGTCCACCTCGCGCGGATCGAGCTCCGCGCGGTTGATCAGCTCGCGCACGGCCAGGGTGCCCAGATCGATCGCCGTCAGGTCCCGGAACACCGTGCCCGCTTTGGCGAACGGCGTGCGGCAACCCGCAACGATCGCCACCCTCCGTCCGACCCACCCCGGCGTGCCGCGCACCGGCCGCCGCGCCGGACGCGTCCCGGCGCCGACGTCTCCACGGCCCGGCTCCTGCTCGTGGCCCTGTGCTCCACCGGATGCCGGTGCCGATCGCCCTTGCGCTCCTGATTGACCGTCCGTCATCCGCAATCCCTCCAGCGTCGTTCGGATCGCCGTCATGCCCGCCGTTGCATTCCCACCCACGCGCGCCGCATCATACTCCAGGCGAGGAGGCGGGAATGAAGGTGCGCCGTGCGGAACGCGCGGATATCAAACCCCTGGCGGAGCTGTGGTCCCACGCCTTTCCCGGCGAGCGGACCGTCGCAGATCGCATCCGCCAGCTCGAGGCCGGGATCCCGTACGGCGGCATCGAGACCGCCTGGGTCGTCGAGGAAGGCGGCCGGATCGCCGGCGCGTTCAAGGCCTACCGCTTCACCGAGTACATCGCCGGTGCCTCGCTGCCCATGCTAGGTCTCGCCGCGGTCGCGGTCTCCGGCGCAGCCCGCCGCCGCGGCCTCGGCCGCCGCATGGTCACCGATGCCATGCGCATCGGCCGCGAGCGAGGAGACATCGTCTCCGTGCTCTACCCCTTCCGTCCTGACTTCTACCAGGCCCTCGGCTGGGGCCTCGCCGGCGAGTTGCTCGCCTGCCGGTTCCGCCCGGAATCGCTCCCGGAGCTCGACGGCTACGAGCACGTCCGCCCTGCGACGCCCGAGGACCGCGCCGGCATCACCGCATGCTATGCCCGCGTCGCACAACGCTCCAACGGCCCCATTCGCCGTGAGGCCGAGGTGTGGACCCACCACCTCGAGACGCCGGGCGTCCACGCCTTCGTCTACGCCCCGCGCGAGGTCCACGGCTACCTCCTCACCCGCTACGGCCGTGAACGCTCACCCGAGCACCGCTCGCTGTACATCCGGGAGCTGATCGCCGAGACCGACGAGGCCTACCGCGGCCTCCTCGGCTGGGTTTCCCGCCAGCGCGACCAGTGGCGCCGCGTCCGCTACGACGCGCGCCGTAGCGAGCGCATGACCCTGCGCCTCGCCGATCCCAGACCGCCGGGCTTCCACCCTGCCCGCGCCCTCTGGTTCCCGACCGCGATGGCGCTTCGCGGCCCCATGCTCCGCGTGCTCGACGTCCGGGCCGCCCTGGCTGCGCGCTCCTACGGGGACGACGACTCCGCCATCCACGGCACGCTCGAGATCGAGGTCCGCGACGAGCAGCTCCCCGAGAACCGCGGACCCTGGCGCCTCGAGCTCTCTCCCGATGGCGCCGAGGTCCGCCGCGCAAACGGTCGCGCCGACGCTCGCCTCGTCACCGACCCCGCCACCTTCGCCCAGATCTATGCCGGCGAGCTCTCGCCGGGCGTCGCAGCCTGGCTCGGCCGCGCCGAGGTCGAGGGCGCCGTCCGGCTCCTCGACCGCGCCTTTGTCGCTTCCGAGCCCTTCTGGCTGCTGGACGAGTTCTGATCCGCCGTCGACCCGCGCGTCAGCCGCGCGCCTGGCGCAACGCCTCCTCCAGCGCGTTCCAGCCCAGCAGCGCACAGCGAACGCGCACGGGGAAGCGATGCACGCCCGCCAGCGCGCGCAGGTCGCCCAGCGCACGGTCACGCGCGGCGGCCTCGTCGCCCCGCATCATCTCCTTCACCCGCTCGATCAGTTGCTGCACCTCCGCCACGCTCTTCCCCACCACCACCTGCGTCATCATCGAGGTGCTCGCCTGCGAGATCGAGCACCCCTCGCCGCTGAAGCGGGTCGCGACAATGCGATCGCCCTCGAACCGGAGCTGCAGCCGCACCGAATCCCCGCAGGACGGGTTGTTCATCCGCACGTCCGCGTCCGCCTCGGGGAGCTCGCCCCGGTTCCGCGGATTCCTGTAATGCTCCAGGATGAGCTGTTGGTAGAGCGAGCTCAGGGAGGACATTGCCGGGGACGACGCCCCGGCCTCGTTGCCGGCCCGATCCGCCGGCGGGGGTCCGTCGATCATGGAGAGAAGATGCGCCGCGCCGCCTCGAGCCCGACGACCAACCGGTCGAGCTCCTCGGGCGCTGTGTAAACGAAGCACGAGGCACGCGCCGTCGAACCCACGCCCAACCGCCGCATCAAGAGCTGCGCGCAGTGGTGCCCCGCCCGGATCGCGATGCCCTCCGCGTCCAGGATCGTCGCCAGGTCGTGCGGATGGATGCCGTCGAGCGTGAACGTGAACACCGCGATCCGCCCCTCCGGCCCCGGCGGGCCGTACAGCCTGAGCCCCGGCACCGCGGCGAGCCGCTCGAGCCCGTGCCGCACGAGCGCCGCCTCGTGCGCCTCCACCATATCACGCCCAAGCGACTCGAGATAATCCAGCGCGGCAGCCAGCCCCACCGCCCCCGCCACGTTCGGCGTGCCCGCCTCGAACCGGTGCGGCACCGCCGCGTACGTCGAGCGCTCGGGCAGCACCTCGTCGATCATCTCGCCGCCGCCCTGCCACGGCGGCATCGCTTCGAGCAGCTCGCGCCGCGCCCACAGCGCGCCGATCCCCATCGGGCCGCCGAGCTTGTGCCCGGAGAAGGCGTAGAAGTCGCAGCCCAACGCCGAGACATCCACCGAAAGGTGTGCGGCGCCCTGCGCGCCGTCCACGAAGACGCGCGCGCCCGCCCGATGCGCGCGCTCGCAGACGTCCCGGACCGGATGGATCGTGCCGAGCACGTTCGAGACGTGAGCCAGCGACACCAGCTTCACCCGCCCTCCGGCGAGCAACGCATCCAGCTCGTCCAGCCGGAGCCGCCCCGCATCGTCCACATCGATGTAGCGCAGCCGCACGCCCGTCCGCTGCGCCAGCATCTGCCACGGCACGATGTTCGAGTGGTGCTCCGCGACCGTCAGCACCACCTCATCGCCCTCCCGCAGCACCGCTCCACCCCAGCTCGACGCCACCAGGTTCACCGCCTCGGTCGTGCCGCGCACGAACACGACCTCCGCCGGATCCGCCGCGCCGAGGAAGCGCGCCACCCTCGCGCGCGCCGCCTCGTACCGCTCCGTCGCCCGTCGCGAGAGCTCGTGCAGCCCGCGATGCACGTTGGCGTTGTCCTGAATGGAGAACCGCGTCATGGCGTCCAGCACCGCGCGCGGGCGCTGCGCCGTCGCCGCGCTGTCCAGGTACGCCAGCGGCCGCCCATTCACTTCCTGCGCGAGCGCCGGAAAGTCCGCCCGGACACGCTCCAGGTCCAGCACCGCCGCTGTCCGGGTCAGCACCTCCATGCGATGAGCCTCCACAAAGCGCGCACGGCGCTGGAAACTCTCCAGCGCCGTGTCAATCCTCGATCACCACGTAGATCTGCCCGCCCTGCACCACCACCTCGTACGTCTTCACCGGCTTGACCGCGGGCAGGCAAAGCGCGCGTCCGCTCGCGACGTCGAACCGCGCCCCGTGCCACGCACACTCGACCGTGTCGTCTGCGAGCTCGCCCGCCGACAGGGGGAAATCCCTGTGCGTGCAGTTGTCCTGGAACGCGTAGATCCCGCTTTCCGCATGCGCCAGGCAGATGCGGCGGCCCGCCACCTCTACGCCCAGCAGCGTGCCAGGCGGCAGGTCGTCGAGCGCCGCGGCCCGAACAGCGCCCGGCGGAAGCGACGCGGCTGCCGCATCCACCTCTCACGCCTCCTACCGCAGCCGCGCCTCGATCGCGGCGCGCAGCTCCTCCACGACGCCCGGCAGCGGCAACCGCTCGAGCACTTCGCCGAAGAACCCGAAGATCACCAGCCGCTCCGCCGCCCGCCGCGGCAGGCCCCGGCTCATGAGGTAGAACATCTCCTCCTCGTCCAGATGCCCCACCGTGGCGCCGTGCGAGCAACGCACGTCGTCCGCCTCGATCTCCAGGTTCGGCAGCGATTCCGCCCGCGCTTCCGGCGAGAGCAGCAGGTTCCGGTTCTGCTGGTAGGCGTCCGTCCGCTGCGCCTTCGGGTGCACCTTGATCAGACCACGGAAGACCGTGTGCGCACGATCGTACAGCGCGCCCTTGTACAGCAGGTCGCTGTGCGCATGCGGCACCACGTGGTCCTGCCGCGTGTTGTGGTCGAAATGCTGCTCCCCGTTCGCGAAGTAGAGGCCCAGCATGTCGCTCCGCGCGCCCGGACCCTCCAGCCGCGCGGCCAGGTCCACCCGCGCCACCGACGCGCCCAGGTTCACCACCAGCGTGTCCAGGTTCGCATCCCGCTCCGCGATCGTCCGCTGCGTCGAGATGTGCCGCACGCCCAGCCCCCACCGCTGCAGCCCCACGTACTGCACACTCGCGCCCGAACGCGCGTAGACCTCCACCACGCCGCACGACAGCGCCGGCGCGTCGAAATCCGGAGATGCGAACGTCTCCACCAGCGCGACCCGGCTGCCCTCGTCTGCCACGAGCAGCGTCCGCGGCAGCACCGCCACGCCCGCACGCCCCAGCCAGCGTCCCACCCGGATCGGCTGCTCGACGTGCACGCCCCGCGGCACGTACACCAGGACGCCGCCGGTCCAGAGCGCGCCGTTCAACGCCGCGAACTTGCCCAGGTCCGCCGGCACCGCCCGCGTGCCGAGGTACGGCTCGACCAGCTCGGGGTGCTCCCGCGCCGCCGTCGCCAGATCCGCGATCACCACACCCTTCGCGCGCAGCTCCTCGGCGCACTCGACCTCGACCAGCCGCGCCCCCACCTGCAACGCCCGGCCCGCCGCTTCGGACCCGGTCGCCAGCAGCTCCGCGGCCGGCCCGGACGGCGCATCGCCACTCTCCTCCTCGAGCCGGACCTCGTCCAGCTTCAGCATGGCGACGTCCGTGTACCGCCACTCCTCGACCTGCGTCGTGGGCAGCGGCGTCTGCTCATAAACCTCCCACGCGGCGAGCCGCCGCTCCCTCAACCACTGCGGCTCACCCGCCGCGAGCCGCTCGGCCGCCTCCCGGTTGAACGCCGCAGTCACACCCTCCGCGGCCGTCGTCATCCGCGCGTCAGCCAACACTCCCCTCCATCTCCAGCTCGATCAGCCGGTTCAGCTCCACGGCGTACTCCAGCGGAAGCTCCCGCGCCACCGGCTCGATGAAGCCCCGCACCACCATCGCCGTCGCTTCCTCCTCGGACAGCCCGCGGCTCATCAGGTAGAAGAGCTGCTCCTCGCCGATCTTCGAAACCGAGGCCTCGTGCCCCACGTTCGCCGTGCTCTCCTCGATCTCGATGTACGGGAACGTGTCCGTCCGCGACGTGTCGTGCAACAGCAGCGCGTCACACTGCACGTTCGACTTCGCGTTCCGCGCCCCCTCGTACACCTTGCACAGCCCGCGGTACGAGGCACGACCCGTCCCCCGCGAGATGGACTTCGAGATGATGCGCGACGTGGTGTGCGGCGCCACGTGCACGACCTTCCCGCCCGTGTCCTGGTGCTGCCCGCTCCCCGCGTACGCGATCGACAGAATCTCCCCGTGCGCACCCTCGCCCACCAGGTAGCACGACGGGTACTTCATCGTCAGCTTCGAGCCGAGATTCCCGTCCAGCCACTCCATGTGGCCGCCCTCGTGCACCAGCGCACGCTGCGTCACGAGGTTGTACATGTTGTGCGGCCAGTTCTGGATCGTCGTGTAGCGGAACCGCGCCCCCGGCTTCACGATGATCTCGATCACGCCCGAATGGAACGAGTCCGTCGTGTACACCGGAGCGGTGCAACCTTCGATGTAGTGCGCCTGCGACCCCTCGTCCGCGATGATCAGCGTCCGCTCGAACTGGCCCATCTGCTCCGCGTTCACGCGGAAATAGGCCTGCAGCGGCACGTCCACCTTCACACCCTTCGGGATGTACACGAACGAGCCGCCCGACCAGACCGCAGAGTTCAGGGCCGCGAACTTGTTGTCATGCGGTGGCACCACCGTCGCGAAGTACTCCCGGAACAGGTCCGGGTACTTCCTCAGCCCGTCCTCGATCGACTCGAAGATGACCCCCTGCTCCTCCCACTCCTTCTTGAGGGAGTGATAGACCATCTCCGACTCGTACTGCGCACCGACGCCCGCCAGGATCTTCCGCTCCGCCTCCGGGATGCCCAGCCGCTCGAACGTCTCCTTGATCGACTCCGGCACCTCGTCCCACGACCGCTTCATGCGGTCCTGCGGCCGGATGTAGTAGTAGATGTCATCCAGATCGAGCTTGCTCAGGTCCCCACCCCACGTGGGCATCGGCTTCGACTGGAAAATGCGCAGCGCCTTCAGCCGGAAGTTCAGCATCCACTCCGGCTCTTCCTTGTGGGCCGAGATCTGGCGCACCACTTCCTCGGATAGCCCCTTCTGCGCCTTGAACAGGGGCTTGTCCTTCGTGATGAAGTGATACTTGTACTCCTCGAGCCCCAGGTTCGCGACCGTCTCGTTGTAGGGCACGTTCGGCTCCTCTCGATTCCAGCTGAGTGATCAGGCCACCGCGCAGCGGGGAGCTCCGCCCGGCCAGGACAGGACGCGGCCACGCTCAGGCCGCGCCAGCCACCTCCTTGAACTCCTCGTAGCCCCGCGCCTCCAGCTCCTCCGCCAGCTCCGGGCCGCCGGACCGCACGATCCGCCCTCCCGCCATCACATGCACCTTGTCCGGCTTGATGTAGTTCAGCAGGCGCTGGTAGTGCGTGATCAACAGGACCGTCATGTCCGGCCGCTCCTCGTGCAGCCGGTTCACCCCGTTCGCCACCACCTTCAGCGCGTCGATGTCCAGCCCGGAGTCCGTCTCGTCCAGCACGGCGAGGTCCGGCTCGAGCATCGCCATCTGCAGGATCTCGTTCCGCTTCTTCTCACCGCCGCTGAACCCGTCGTTCACGCTCCGCTCCGCGAACGAGGGATCCACCTCGAGAAGCTGCATGCGCTCCAGCAGCTTCTCCTGGAACTCGAAGATGTCCACCTCCCCGTCCGACCGCGCCTGGAGCGCCGTCCGCAGGAAGTTCGCGATGGACACCCCCGGAATGTCCACGGGATACTGGAATGCCAGGAACAGCCCTGCCCGCGCCCGCTCGTCCGCCTCCAGCTCGAGCAGGTTCTCGCCCTTGAACCAGACCTCCCCGTCCGTCACCTCGTACGCCGGATGGCCGGCCAGGACCTTCGCCAGCGTGCTCTTGCCC
The DNA here is from genome assembly GCA_036563975.1 of Longimicrobiales bacterium. Classification (GTDB taxonomy): domain Bacteria; phylum Gemmatimonadota; class Gemmatimonadetes; order Longimicrobiales; family RSA9; genus RSA9. The sequence continues at coordinate 46,557 of DATCLK010000073.1, forward strand.
GACCCGTTCGGACCCATGATCGCGTGGACCTCGCCCTTCGGGAGCTCCAGGTCCACGCCCTTCAGGATCTCCAGCTGGTCCTCGGCCACCACCGCGTGCAGATTCACGATCCTCAGAATCGGCTCGCTCATCGCTCTCCCCGGGCCTCCCTCGCCGGCATCCCGTCTTCCGGCGCTCGAATTCAAGAATGATTCTCGATATCAAACGGGAACCTACCCGCGCCGAACCACAATGTCAAGGCCCGGAGCCGGGGCCAACGTTGCCGGACGCGCGCCCTGCAGCTTCGCGTCCTGGTGCCGGGCGCGCCCGGCGCCGCGCCGCCTCGGGTCCGGCAGCGGCGGGCGCCCGGCCCAACCCGGCCCCACTCGGCCGGCCGGGCGCCGGGAACTTTCCCCAGGACGTGCGGTGTCTATTTGCCTCGGGCGATGCCGCCCGCCGAGTTCGCCCGCACACCCACCCGCCCCGGGGCACTCGCGTGCGGCAGGGGCCCGGATCTTGACCCGGTTCGCCTACCGGGCGCCTCACACGCGGAGTGGTCTCCATGGCACGGACGATCCTGGTGCTCGGAGGCGGCGGGGTGAAGGGCATGGCCCACGTGGGCGCCTGGAAGGCGATCCAGGAGGCCGGCGTCGAGGTCGCCGAAATCGTCGGCACGAGCATCGGCGCCCTCGTCGGCGCCTGCATTTCTGCCGGCCTCGGCTGGGCCGAGCTCGCCGCCCTCGCCCTGCGCCTGAAGAAATCGGACATCGTCAGCCTCAACCGCTGGGTGCTCCTCCTCAACGGCATCCGGCAGCCCAGCGTCTTCCGGGGCGAGACCTTCCGGGATTACATCCGCTCCGTCCTGCCGGCCAAGGACTTCGCGGACCTCACCATCCCCCTCGGCATGAACGCGGTGGACCTGGAGACGGGACGGATGGAGTGGTTCGGCGCGGGCGGGCGAACGGACCTGCCGCTCGCGGACGCGGTGTACGCCTCCTGCGCGCTCCCCGTCTTCTACCCACCCGCCGAGCTCGACGGCCGGTATTTCGTGGACGGCGGCGTCGGCGACACCCTGCCCGTGCGGCGCGCGGCGGAGCGCGGCGCGGACCTCATCATTGCCGTCGACGTGGCGGCGGGCGAGGTCAAGGACTCGCTCGACACGGTCTCGAAGGGCATCGTCGCCATCCACCACCGCGTCTTCGACATCCTGAGCTACGCCCGCCGGCGCCAGCAACTGGATGCCTGGGATGGTCCGCCCCTCATCTACATCCGCCCGCGCCTGGACGGCTATTCCACGTTCGACTTCAGCCAGACGAAGTACTTTCTCGAGGAGGGCTACCGCGCGGCGAAGGAGGCGCTGGCGGACTGGTCCCGGGCGGCGGTGCCAGCCGACTGACGCCCGGTCCTGCGCCCCGCGCGCCGCCGGGCGTGGCGGGCGCGCCCCCGCCGGCCTCAGCCGCTGCTGGCCGGCGGCTGCGCGACGATCGGCAGCGCCTGGTCCGGCCCGCCGATCGCGACGCGGTACCGGACGTACAGCCGGGTGAGCACGCTGCTGGTTTCGGGGCTCGCGCGCGAGACGACGGCGATCACGGCATCCCGCTGCCCCAGGATCTGCTCCAGCTCGGCGCGCGCGGACGGCGGCGCCGTGCCCACCTGCTGCTGGAGCCGCGTGAAGAAGTCGCTGGTCAGCTTCAGGGCCACCTCGTGGTTGCCCTGCAAGGCCGCGACCGCCGCCGCGCCGAGCGCCGCCTCGGCCCGCAGCAACGCCAGCTCCTGACCCACGTCCGCGAGCTCCGACTCCAGCGCCTGCGCCCGCACGAACTGCCAGCCGAAGCCCAGCGCGAACGCCAGCGCCACCGCACCCACCACCAGCAGCACCTTCCTCGTGCGGCTCATCGGGTGTCTCCTTGCTCGGCGATGGTGCGCACGATCCCGTCGATTGCGCGCCGCACCGGCCCGGATGGCAGGCCCGACGCGTTCGACAGGATGCTGAAGATCAACTCGCGCCCCGATGCTGTCGTCAGGTACCCGCTGAGCGAGTTCACGTGGGCGATCGTCCCCGTCTTCGCGAACACGCGGCCTTCGAGCCCCCTCAGCCGGCTCTCCAGCGTCCCGTCTTCCTCGCCCGGGATGGCCATTGCGGCGCGGTACGCGGGGCCCCACGGCATCTGCTGCGCGTGGGCCAGGAGCTGCACCAGCGCCCGCGGCGTCACCAGGTTCTGGGCCGAGAGGCCCGACCCGTCCCGCACGACGATGGCCGTCGAGTCGATCCCGACGACGTCGAACAGATATCGCCGCTCGACCTCGGCGCCCCCCGCCCAGCTCCCGCCTGCGCCCCGCTCCGCGCCCAGGGTCTTGAGCAGCATCTCGGCGATCCAGTTCTGGCTCGGTTTCAGGATCGCTGCCACGATCTCCGTGAGCGGCGGAGACGTCCAGCTCGCCACCCGCTCGAGCTCTGCGGCGGCCACGACTCCCGCCGGCGTAGTCGCCGCCGTGGAGTCCACAGCCGCTGGAGCCGGCGGCGCGGCATCCGCCGCGCCCCAGAGGATTGCTGCCTCCACCGTGTCGTAGACGACGCGCACGCCGCCTTCGATCTCGATGCCCCGCGCCTCCAGCGCGGCCGCCAGTGCGCGGGCCGCGACGCGCGCCGGCTCACCCACGGCGTAGCTCAACGTGTCCGGCGCCGCGCCGAGCGGGATGGTGCCCCGCAGGGTCACGGTGTCGCTTCCCACGACGCGCGAGACCTCGATCCGGCGGCGTGCACCGGCGGTGTCGGTCCGTAGCTCGTTCACCAGCGTGATGGCGCCTGGTGGCGCGAGCGCGGTGACGTGCGCCGGCTCCCCGGCCGCCGCGCCGGGCGCGACCTCGAAACGGAACGTGCCTTCCTCGACCGCGAACGCCGCTACCGGCGCGGCGTAGCCGTAGCCCAGGTCGCCCACCTCCCAGGTGGGGTGGACGAACTGGCGGTCGAAGCGACTCGCATCGACGACGAGCTCGCCCGTCACCCGGGCGATCCCCGCGAGCGCGACGGAATCCGCCAGCGAATCGAGCGGCGCCCACGGCGTCCCGTGGAACCGCTCGGACCACGTCGGATCGCCGCGTGCCGCCACCATGAGCAACGCCGCGGCCGTGTCCCCCGGAGCCCGCCGCGCGTACAGCTCCGTCCGGTAGCGGAACTCCGGGCCGAGCTCCGCGAGCGCGACCGCGGTCACCAGCAGCTTCATGTTGGACGCCGGGATGAAATGCCGCTCCGGGTCGAGCGCGAACAGGGTGGTGCCCCGTGCGGGGTCGTACACCTCGATGCCCCAGTGCGTGCGGTCGAGCGGCGGGGTGCTCACGACGGAGTCCACGACTTCCGCCAGCGTGGCGCGGCGTGGCGTCGGCCGGCCCGGCGTCGGCGCGCAGGCGGCGAGGGCGAGTGCGGCCGCGAGCGCCGCAGCCAGCGCCGCCCGCCGCCGCTCTGCAGGGCTGGTCCGGTTCATGGCGAGGCAACATACACGCGGCCGGCCGTGCGCTCAACGCGCGGCCCCGCCGCGGCCGGAACGCGCCTTGCACGCCTCCGCCGAAAGGCCTCCACCCGGACGGAGGGACCAGCCATGCATCCGCGCCCATCCGCGCCGCAGGACGCCGCGGCGTCCATGACGGAGGTCGTCAATCCCGCGCTCGTCCTGAGCGATGATGGTCAGGACCTGCTGGCCGCCCTCGGCGCTGCCGGCTTCGCCACCCGCCTCGCCCGCACGCCGCGCGAGCTGGGCGACGCGCTCGGCGCCGGCAAGGGCGACATCGCGACGCCGCCGCTCGTCGTCGTCGACCTCCGCCGTGGCCTCTCACCCGCGAGCGTGTCGGAGCTCCGTCGGCTCGACGGCCGCCTCCCCATCCTCGCCGTCGCGGATGACCCCGCCACCGCCCGCGCGGCCGCCGACGCCGGCGCCAACGCCACCCTAGGCTCCGCGGAGCTGGGCCCCCGACTGGCGGAGCTCGTCAACCTCCTGCTGCGCATGGCCACGCTGTGGTAGCCGGCCTCGCCGCTGGACCATCGCCCGCCTCCCTTCTACCTTTCACCGCATGACGACAGCAGCCGGCGCAGGCGGCGCCGCACCGCGCCCCGCCCTGGGCGACGGCCGCGACGGCGACTTCCGCCGGCACGCGGCCGCAGCGCTCGATCGCATCGCGGCCTACCTCGAGCACCCCGAGGCATGGCCTGTCCTTCCACGCACCGCGCCCGGCGACGTGCGCGCCGCCCTGCCGTCCGCGCCGCCGGACGCGCCCGAGCCCATGGACAGGATCCTCGCGGACTTCGACCGCCTGATCCTGCCGAACACCACGCACTGGAACCATCCCGGCTTCTTCGGCTACTTCGCCATTAGCAGCTCCACGCCGGGGATCATCGGCGAGATGCTCGCCGCGGCGCTCAACGTCAACGCGATGCTCTGGCGGACCGGGCCCGCCGCCACCGAGCTCGAGCAGCACGTGCTCGACTGGCTGCGCCAGCTCATGGGCCTGCCTCATGGCTGGTTCGGCGAGATCAACGACACCGCCTCCACCAGCACGCTCTACGCGCTCGCCGCGGCGCGCGAGCTCGACCCCGACCTCCGCATCCGCGAGGACGGCCTCTCCGGCCGCGACCTGCCGCGGCTCCGCGTCTACTGCTCCGAGGAGGCGCACTCCAGCGTCGACAAGGCCGCCATCACCCTCGGCCTCGGCCTCTCCGGCGTGCGCCGCGTCGCGACCGATGCCGAGCATCGCCTCGACCCCGCCGCGCTCGAAGCCGCCATCGCCGAGGACCGCGCCGCCGGGATCCGCCCGCTCGCCGTGGTCGCGACCGTGGGGACCACGTCGACCACGGCGGTGGACCCCGTCCCCGCGATCGCGCGCATCTGCGAACGCGAAGGGCTCTGGCTGCACGTGGACGCGGCGTATGGCGGCAGCGCTGCCGTGCTCCCCGAGATGCGCTGGGTGCTCGACGGCTGCGAGCGCGCGGACTCGCTCGTCGTGAACCCGCACAAGTGGCTGTTTACGCCCACCGATTGCTCCGCGTTCTTCACCCGTCGCCCCGACGTGCTGCGCCGCGCGTTCTCGCTCACGCCGTTCTACCTCACCACCGCCGAAGGGGAGAACGCCGTCAACCTGATGGACTACGGCGTCGCGCTCGGGCGCCGCTTTCGCGCGCTCAAGCTCTGGTTCGTCCTCCGCTACTACGGCCGTGAGGGCCTCCAGGCGCACCTGCGCGAGCACATCCGGCTGGCCCGCCTCTTCGCCTCGTGGGTGGACGACGCGCCGGACTTCGAGCGGCTCGCGCCGGCAAACTTCTCCGTCGTCGTCTTCCGCTACCACCCGCCCGGCCACCCCGGGGGCGAGGACCTCGACGCGATCAACGAGGGGCTGCTCCACCGCGTCAACGCCACCGGCGAAGTGTTCCTTTCGCACACGCGGGTGAACGGCAGGTACGCGATCCGCCTCGCCGTCGGCAATCTCCGCACGACCGAGGCACACGTGCGCCGCGCGTGGGAGCTGCTCCGCGAGCTGCGATGACCGCGCTCGACTACATCATCATCGCCGCGTACCTGGTCGGCATGGTCGCCATCGGCGTGGTCCTGTCCCGCCGCATCGGCAGCTTCCGGGAGTTCTTCGTGGCAGCCGGCCACCTCACCACCCCACTCCTCGTCTGCACGCTCGTCTCGACCTATTACGGGCTCGACGTGCTGTTCGGCGGCTCCGAGGTGGCGTACCAGGAGGGCGTCGTCGCCTGGTTCGGCTACACCCGCCCGTACTACGTTGCCATCCTGCTCGCCGCGCTGCTCGTCGCGCCCCGCCTCAAGCGGCACGACTTCCTGTCACTGCCGGACGTCGCGGACCACTACTACGGCCGCGGCACCCGCGCGGTGGTCGCGGTCGCCTGCTTCCTCTACGCGCTGCCGCTGCTCAGCATCATGGGCATCGGCATCCTGCTGGACGTGCTGCTCGGCGTGCCGTTCGTCTGGGGCGTGCTGGTCGGCGCGGGCATCTCTCTCGCCTACACCGTGCTCGGCGGCCTCCTCGCCGACGCGTTCACGGACACCGTCCAGTTCGCACTCATGTGCGTCACGCTCGGCATCGCCTGCGCGCTCGTGCTGCGCGTCCAGGGCGGCATGGATGGGCTCCAGGCCGCGCTGCCCGCCGAGTTCTTCCGGCCCGGCGGAACGTACCCTCCCTCCGTGCTGCTCGTGTTCGCAGCCTCGGCGCTGAGTGCGCTGGTCGAGCCGGCGTTCTACCAGCGCATCTTCGCGGCCATCAACTACCGCGCCGTGCTGATCGCGCTCCTCCTGGGCATCGCGCTCTGGGCCGCCTATGATTGGGTCACCACTGTCCTGGGGATGGCGGCCGCGGCGCGCGGCATCGAGGCCGAGCCGCGCTACGCCCTGCTCACTCTCACGCTCGACGTCTTGCCCGCAGGGTTGCGCGGGCTCTTCGTCGCCGGCGTGCTCGCCACGGCGATGTCTACCATCGACTCGTACCTCCTCATCGCTGGGGGCAACCTCGCGTATGACCTCTACCGCCCGCTGGTCCGGCCCGACATGGACGACCGCGCCGTGCTGCGGCTGACGCGCTCGATGACCGCCGCGGCCGCGGCCGCATCCGTCTGCTTCGCGCTCTTCTTCCGGACCGTCGTCTCCGCCTGGATCTTCATGAGCACGGTGCTGATCGCCGCCGCGCTTGTGCCACTCCTCGCCGGGCTCTTCTCCCGCAGGCCGCAGCCAGCGGCCGCCGGCCTCGCGTCGAGCCTCACCGGCCTCGGCGTCGCGCTGCTGTTCTACGTCCTCATCCACGTGAACGGCCGCTACGACGAGGAGTGGGCCACGCAGATCTGGACCTTCGAGCTCGGCGGCCGCGTGTTCGAGCTGTGGCAGGAGCACGCCGTGCTGTTCGCGCTGCCGGCGTCCGCCCTGGCGTTCCTGACGGCCCGGCTCCTCGCCGCACGCGCGCGAGCGCGCACCATCGCAGCCGCACCGGAGGCGTACCACGGATGAGCGCCTGGACGCTGTGGACCTGGATCTCGATCGGGGTGCTCGCGGGCGGGGCGCCCGCGATCTTCGTGTGGTTCTGTCGGGATGCCGGCCGGCTCTTCCGGGAAACGGGAGGGGAGCTGGATCACCGCGGCGGCGCAGCGGCCGGGCGGCCGCGCCGCGGACCCGACCCGCGTGAGGACTAGAGGTCTGCCACGCAGACGCGGTTGCGCCCGCCGATCTTCGCGCGGTACAACGCGCGGTCCGCCGCCACCACGAGGTCGACCGGCGTCCGCATTTCGGGCACGTACTCCGCCACGCCTGCGCTCACGGTCATCTCGCCGCCGAACGTCTCCGCGCAACGCTGCCGCACGCGCTCCGCGTGCGCGCGCCCGCCTGCCAGGTCCGTTCCCGACAGCACGGTCGCGAACTCCTCGCCCCCGTAGCGCGCTGCGAGGTTCATCGCGCGCGTCTCGTTCCGCAGCACGGTGGCGAACCGGATCAGCGCGACGTCGCCAGCACGATGCCCTTGCGTGTCGTTGTACTCCTTGAACCGGTCCAGGTCGTACAGCACGAAGCAGAGCGGCCGGCCGCGCTCAGCCGCCGCGAACTCCTTCTCGAGGAAGAGGTCGAGCTGCCGGCGGTTCGGGAGCTGCACCAGCGGGTCGGTCAGGGACAGCCGCCTCACCTCGTCGTGCAATCGCGCGTTCTCGATCGCCGCCGAAGCGTGCGGCGCCATGCGGTGCAGCAACGCGATCTGGTCGGGGTCCGGCGGCTCGTCGCCCCACGGGCCCACCGCGAGCAGGCCGACCAGCCGCGAGCCCAGCGTCAGCGGCACCAGCACCCGCCCGCGTTCCCGCTGATCCGTCAACCCGCCTTCCGCATCCAGGGGGATGTCCGTCTGAGCCGCGCCATCCCCCGCGCCGCCCGAGCGCGCGAGCGCTTCCGCTTTGAGCCGCGCGATGGCTGCCGGCGGCAGCAGCCGCTCCTCGCCCAGCCGGATCATCGCGCCCCCGGCCCGCGCGACCGCGCGGATGCGCGCGCCCTCCAGCAGCCACACCACGACGGGCTTGTTCACGATCTCGAAGGAGCGCATGGCAGCGCGCTCCACGACATCGCTCAGCTCCAGCGACCCGCTCAGGTCCCGGGCGACGACCTCGAGTCGTTCCGCTTCCTCGCCCCGCCGCCGCACCTCCGCGAAGAGCCGGGCATTGTCCACCGCCACCGCCGCGAGCTGTCCGACTGCGAGCAGGAAGTTGGCGTCCGCAGCATCGAACGGCCGGCCATCCCTTTGCACCGCGAGGCAGCCGATGAGCCGGCCCTCGCGCGCCAGCGGCGCCGCAAGGAGCGCGCGGCCAGCCTCCGCCCCGCCGCGCAGCACGAAGTCCCCCGCACGCAGATGCTCCAGCTCCGCCTCGCCGAGCGGCAGGGAGCCGTCCCCCGTCCCGGTATGGAACGCCGTCTCCAGGTCGCCCGACCGGTTCACCAGCGCGACGGTGAACGCGTGCGTCGGCAACACCCGGACCACGTGCTGGTACAGCGCGTTGTACAGCGCAGGCGAAGCCAGCGTCGAGGTCAGCGTGCGCGCCAGATCCAGCAGCACGCTGTAACGCTCCGCCACGCTCGGATAGACATCGAGAGATGGAGTCACAATCGCCGGCCAGGTCTCAGGGGGTCACTCGCGGCGTGGATGCCGGCCTCCGCAAACCCCGGCTGTTGCGTCGGAAGGGGGGCGCATCCCGACCGCACTGCGCCGACGCGGTGGGCGCGGCATCCGGGGTGCGTTTTCATTTTACGGCTCCCGGCCGCGCCCGGCAAGCTCCCGGCCCGGCCCGCCCCGCCATCCTGGCCCTCGGGTCACTGGGCTCCGCTTCTTCTCTCCACCCGCCGCGCTCTCCGCGCCCGCCTCACCTCTCTCGAGCTTTTCGACGCTGCTCACCTCCTGTGGTGCGGGCACGCCGCGGCGGATGTCCATTCAGTTTCCCCGTTTCTCCCGCCGACGCGACCGTCTTGAGAATTCGGCTACCCGCCATTAACTTCACGGCGGAGCCTGGCAACCGCGGGAGCCCTCACCCATCCCCGTCCCGCCGGCTCTGGCGGTTCAT